>DALZLW010000079.1:0-16637 GCA_032007425.1 Stenotrophomonas sp. | reverse complement strand
ATGTTGGTCGCCATGCCCACCGCGATACCGGCCGAACCGTTGACCAGCAGGTTCGGGAAGCGCGTCGGCATGACCGTCGGCTCCAGTTCCTTTTCGTCGTAGTTGGGCTGGAAATCAACCGTTTCCTTGTCGATGTCGGCCATCAGCTCATGGCTGAGGCGCGACATGCGGGCTTCGGTGTAACGCATCGCCGCGGCGGAGTCGCCGTCGATGGAGCCGAAGTTACCCTGGCCGTCCACCAGCATGTACCGCAGCGAGAACGGCTGCGCCATGCGCACAAGGGTGTCGTAGACCGACGCGTCACCGTGCGGGTGGTACTTACCGATCACGTCACCGACGATACGCGCCGACTTGAAGTAAGGCTTGTTGCTGTGTGCGTTGAGTTCGTTCATCGCAAACAGCACGCGGCGATGCACCGGCTTGAGGCCGTCGCGCGCATCCGGGAGGGCGCGCCCCACGATCACGCTCATGGCGTAATCGAGGTAGCTCTTGCGCATCTCGTCTTCCAGGTTGACCTGGATGATTTCCTTGGCTGTTTCTGCCATTCGGGTTCCGTTGTCTGGTAGCGGTCCAGTCCGGGCGCCGGCTTCCTGGGAGGCCGGGCGCACGGAAGTTGGTTTCAACCGATGGAGTCTACCACACGGACCCGTTTTTCACCGCTCTTGTGCGACTTTTACCGGAGGAAATCAGTTACTTACACCTGCAATCCGGCCGCCATCGCCTGTTGTCCCGGCGGCACCGGGGTTCAGGCGGCAAAGGCGGCCTGCATGTTGGTGGTCGTCGGGTTCAGGATCACCCCACGCTCGGTCACGATCGCGTCGATGAGCTCGCCCGGCGTGACATCGAAAACCGGGTTCCAGGCGGCAATGCCTTCAGCCACCGTGCGGGTTCCGCCCACACCGTACAGTTCGCCGGGGTCACGCTGTTCGATCTCGATCTGGCTGCCGTCGACCGTCTGCATGTCCACGGTCGAAGACGGTGCCACGACCATGAATTTGACGCCATGGTGCCGGGCGGCAATCGCCAACTGGTAGGTGCCGATCTTGTTGGCGGTGTCCCCGTTGGCACAGATGCGGTCAGCGCCGACGATCACCCACTGCACCGCACCGGTCTTCATCAGGTGAGCGGCCGCCGAATCGGCGATAAGGGTGGCATCGATGCCATCCTGCTGCAGCTCCCATACGGTAAGCCGCGCCCCCTGCAGCCACGGGCGCGTTTCGCCGGCGAACACCCTGGCAATGCGGTCCTGGGCCATGCCGGCGCGGATCACCCCCAGTGCCGTACCGAAGCCGGCAGTGGCCAGCGAACCGGTGTTGCAATGGGTCAGCACGCCACTGCCCGCCTCGATCAGCCCGGCGCCCAACGCGCCCATGTGGCGGTTGGCGGCCAGGTCCTCATCGGCAATGGCCTGCGCCTCGGCGGCCAGCACTGTTTTCCAGTCGCTACCAGCCGCCTGGAGCGCGCGGCGCATGCGGGCCAGCGCCCAGGCCAGGTTGACCGCCGTCGGCCGCGCGGCGTTCAAACGCTGCAGCGCCGGCTCCAGCTTCTGCAGGGCCGTGGCGCCACTGTCTGCATCGACCTCGCGGGCTGCCAACACCACACCCCAGGCGGCCGCAATGCCAATGGCCGGCGCACCGCGCACGGTCAGGGCATGGATCGCGGCGGCGACCGAGTCACTGTCGATGCACGCCACATGCTCGACGATGAACGGCAGTTTGCGCTGGTCCAGCAGTTGCAGGGAATCACCAGTCCACAGGATGGGACGGATGTGATCGTAGCGGGCGTAATCGATATCGGTGGATGCATTCATGCACCCATTGTAACGCGCGTCAGTTGACGGAAAACTCAGCCCGACAGCCGTTGTCCACCCAGATGCCGTGGCGGTCCCAGCCCCAGCTTTCATCCAGCACGCAGGCACTGCCGGAGAGCTGCTTCAGCACGGTGGCGCCGACGGAAATGCTGGTGCCACAGAAACGCCGCCGGCGGTCCTTGGATTCGCAGGTCAGCCGCCGTGGCACGTCGATGAAGCCGCTGCCGTCGGCGGCGCCGATCTCGAAATCGCCCTGGCAGCCACGCGTGGTCCAGATTTCGTTGCGCCGCACGCCCCAGCCCTGCCCTTCGCGGCACGGCATGATGCCGTTCTGGCGCAACAGGCGCACCGGGGCGCCATCGAGGTTGACCGGGCACGATTGCGGGCGACCCTTGGATTCACAGCGCACCACTCGCCGCACCAGACGCTTGCCGGACGCCGACGGCGCCATCTGCACACGGGCGCGGAATTCGGCCCGACACCCCAGGGTCACCCAGACCCCGGTACGGTCGGTGCCCCATTCGCTGCCACGGATGCAACTGTTGTCGGACAGTTGGCGCACCAGGTCCACGCCCTGGCTCACGTCCATATCGCAGTGCACCCATTCCAGGTCACGCGACTGGCAGCTGACGATCTGCCCGGCATAACCGGCCCCAGCCGGTTGCGCCGGCGCAGTGGGCACCCATGCGGCCCAGCACAGCATGGCCAACATTGATCGTCCCGCGCCTAGCCAGAAGCTGTTCAACCGCAAACTCCGTCATACCCGATGAGCCGGTGCCACCATGCAGCACTGACCGTGATAAGAGCATCATCGTCGCGTGCTGCGCAAGCATGACAGCGGCATTGCCGATGACCGCCCCACCCGCACGGGATCAGGCCCGTGCGAACTCGAAAGCAAGCACCTCGGCGATCGCTGGTGTGTTGGCCATGGCCATCAGCAGTCGATCAACACCAACGGCAACCCCCGCACAGGGCGGCATCTTCGGCAGCGCCAGCAACAGGGCTTCGTCCAACGGCGGACAAGGCTGGCCGCGGGCCGTGCGTCGTTGCAGGTCATTCAGGAAACGGGCGCGTTGTTCCTGCGCATCACCCAACTCGTGATAGCCATTGGCCAGTTCGACGGCACCCAGGTAGAGCTCGAAGCGCTCCGCCAAGGGGGGCTCACCCGGGCGGATGCGCGCCAGCGCCGCCTGGCTGGCCGGCCAGTCATGCACCACGGTCATCACATCATGGGGGAAATGCGGCTGGATACGGTGGGTCATCAACAGGTCCAGCCAATCGTCCCGCTGCAGACCGTCGGCGACGATACCTACATCTGACAGTGGCTGCTGCAGTTCGGCCATGCTGGCAATGAACGGGTCGATGCCGACGTACTCCAGGTAGAGATGGCGGTACTCGACGACCCGAACCGAGGCCTGCCGATCCACCAGGGCCAGCGCCTGATTGACCAGTTCAGCTGTTTCGGTGATCAGCTGATGGTGATCCCAGCCCACCCGATACCACTCGAGCATGGTGAATTCAGGGTTGTGGCGCCCGCCGGCCTCGCCGTTGCGGAACACCCGCCCCAACTCATAACAATCGCCGACGCCGGCGGCCAGCAGGCGCTTGAGTGGAAACTCCGGCGAAGTCCGCAACCAGCGCTGGCGCGGCCCGGCATCGCGGTGGCCACTGAACTGCACGTGGAAGCTGTCGATGTTGGGCTCGGTATTGCCAGCCATCGACAGGATGGGTGTTTCCACTTCCAGCACACCGCGCTCGTCGAAGAACCTGCGGATGCAGGCATTGAGGGCGGCGCGCCGGCGCAGGGCGTGGATCAGGTCATTCATGCAAGGTGCGGGTCCACGGGGTGATCCAGCGGCAGGGTCAACAGGTCGCGGGTGTCGTCGATGTAACCACTGGCCAGATACAGCCGACGGCCCAGTTCATTGTGGTGGTTCACTTCCAGCCGCAGGCGGCTCACGCCTCGGCCACGGGCGCGTTGTTCGATGATGGCCAGTGCCTGCCGTCCCCAGCCGCGGCCGCGTGCGGCCGCACCGAGGTAAAGCTCATCAAGCAGGGCGAAATGCCCACCCTGTTCAAGGCTGAAGCCCATGGCGATGACCGCATAGCCAGCCACTGCACCGTGTTCGTCCAACCACAGCAATGCCTCGCCGTTGCGCGGATCGGCCAGCAGGGCGTCAACACCGCGCTGCACACGGCCCGCATCGAAGGTGATGCGGTCTTCGTCGTAGAACGCGCGCATCATCGCCAGCAGCAGCGCGCTGTCGGCCAGGGTGGCGACACGGAAATCCAACGGGGTCGACGTCATGCGATTTCCTTCCTCGTGCAGTTCATCGGTGGGCCTCCAGGAACGCCAGCAGGCGCGCCTCATCCCAGACCTCGACACCCAGCGCCTGGGCTTTCTCCAGTTTCGAGCCGGCATCGCTGCCGGCGACCACGAAACTGGTCTTTCTGGACACACTGCCCGCCACCTTGGCGCCCAAGGCCTCCAAGCGCTCCTTGGCCACATCCCGGCTCAGGGACGCCAGGGTGCCGGTGAGAACCACCGTTTTGCCATCCAGCGGCCCAGCCTCCTGCAGCTCCTGCTCGGGCACCAGCGCCAGCAGTTCCAGCAGGGTGCGCTCGCTGTCCAGCAGAAGCTGGCCATGCCCCTCCTGCTCCAGCCAGTGGGCCAGCGCGCGGGCGGTGTCTTCGGGCAGGCCGGCGTTGACCAGCTGGCCATGTTCGGCATCGAGCAGATCCTGTGCACTGGGCAGCGCGGCTACCAGTTTTTCCGCGCGCAGCCGGGTAATGCCCGGCATTTCGGCTTCGACCAGCACTTGTGCCCGGTCCAGTCCGCTGCGCAGCCGGGGGCTGGGCAGGTGCGTGTCGATGACCTGCACGCCACCACGGTCCAACAGGTCGTCGATGGCCTGCTGATTGCCGGGCTGCTGGAAGAAATGCCCCAACGAACGCGCCACTTCGCCGCCGATATCGGGCACGCGCTTGAACAGCGGCCAAGGCAGGCGACGGATCAGCTCAAGTGCACCGAACCACTGTGCCAACGCCTTGGCCGTACTCTCTCCGACGTGCTCGATGCCCAACGCGAAGAGCAGGCGCTCCAGCCGTGCCTGGCGGCTCGCATCGATGGCGGCGATCAGGTTTTCCGCCCACCGGGTGGCGATTTTCTTCTCGTTCCAGCGGAAGGTCGGCTGCAGCGCCAGCGCCTGCGCACGCCAGTGCGGGTCGCCAGCGTCCAGCTTCAGCACGGCCGCGAGCACGGCGCCACTGCCTTCGGCCAGCAGATGCGGCCCATAGCTGGCCGCCAGCGCCGAAGGGTCGGTGGCGTCCAGCACCAGCTTCAATTGCAGCAGCTGGTCCAGCCCGAGTTGATACAGATCGGCGACGCCACGCACGATGCCGGCGTCTACCAGGGTTTCAATGTAGCGATCCCCCAGGCCGTCGATATCCATGGCCCGTCGTGAAGCGAAATGCGCGATGGCTTCTTTGCGCTGCGCCGGGCAGGCCAGCTCGCCGGAACAGCGCCAGGCGATGGCGCCCTCTTCCTGGACGAGCTCCGAACCACAGACCGGGCAGTGTGCAGGCATCTGCCAGGGCGCGGTGCCCCCTGGACGCTGGTCGAGGATGACGCTGACCACTTCCGGGATCACATCGCCGGCACGACGCACGATCACCCGGTCGCCGATGCGTACATCCAGGCGTCGGATCTGGTCGGCATTGTGCAGGGTGGCATTGGCGACCATCACCCCGGCCACAGCCACGGGCGTCAGCCGCGCGACCGGTGTGGCCGCGCCGGTACGTCCGATCTGGATCTCGATGGCCTCCACCGTGGTGCTCTGCTCCTGCGCCGGGAACTTGTGCGCGATGGCCCAGCGCGGCGCCCGGGCGACAAAGCCCATGGTCTGCTGGTCCTGGCGGTCGTCCAGCTTGTAGACCACGCCATCGATATCGAACGGCAGCCCGTCACGGCGCTCGCCAACGGACTGGTAGTAGGACAGCAGGCCATCGACGCCCTCGACCACGGTGCTCAGCTCGCTGACCGGGAAGCCCCAGCTGCGCAGCTGCGCCAAGGTGGCCGAATGGCTGCCGGGCAGTTCCGCGCCTTCCACTTGACCGGTGCCATAGGCAAAGAAACTCAGTCGGCGCTGGGCACTGAGCCTGGGGTCAAGCTGGCGCAACGAACCGGCGGCGGCGTTACGCGGATTGGCCAGGATCTTGCCGCCCTGCTGCCGTGCCTTCTCGTTGTACGCCTCGAAATCGGCGCGCGCCATGTAGACCTCGCCGCGCACTTCCAGCACCTCCGGCCAGCCCGTGCCGGCCAGCTGCTCGGGAATGTCACGTATCTCCCGCAGGTTGGCGGTGACGTCCTCGCCGGTGCTGCCATCGCCGCGGGTCGCGCCCTGGACGAAACGACCGTGCTCGTAACGCAGGCTGATGGCCAGTCCATCCAGCTTGGGCTCGGCCGAGAAGCGCAGCGTTCCCCGCCGCAGGCGATCGTCGATGCGGCGCACGAAATCGTCCACTTCCTCGGCGCTGAAGGCATTGCCCAACGACAACATGGGCAGGGCATGCTGCACTTCGGCAAACCGCGACGATGGCCGCCCCCCCACCTGGCGCGTCGGCGAATCGGCGCTGGCCAATGCGGGATGGGCCTGCTCCAGCGCTTCCAGCTCGCGCACCAGCGCATCGTAGTCAGCGTCGGGTATCAGCAGTTCGTCACGCTCGCTGTAGGCAGCGTTGGCGCGGGCGATCTGCTGGCGCAGCGCGTCAATGCGCGCGGCGGGCGAGGAATTCATGCGACGACCAAGGTTCACGTACGGCCCGAGATTCTAACCCCGGGCCGGTGACGAGGGTGGCTCCGGGACGCCCGCGACTTACCAGCGTGCAGGCTTGCCCGGCGACGGCGCCTGGTGCTGGCGGTCATAGGCGCGCAGTTCGTCACGGATGTGGGCGATCCGCTGCCGTCCCAGCGCGTTGCGCGAATCATCCAGCACCACGCCGTCGAGCAGTTCGCCCATGCGCTGCACGGTCGGCAGCATCTTCTCCCAGGCATCCAGCGCGGTGAGTGGCGCGGGCAGGGTCAGGAAGAAGGCGATCGCCGGCGTTTCCAGCTCGCGGATGGTGGCCATGTCGAAACTGCCGGGCTTGATGATGCTGGCCATCGAGAAGATCGGGCCACGCTCGGGATGGCCTTCGACCAGGCGATGGAACACGTTCATATGGCCAAACACCAGGCCGGTCTTTTCCGCCGCGACGACGATGTCTTCGCCACGCAGCTTCTCCCCCGCGCGCGCGGCGACAAACAACGACACGATCATGTCGAAGTCCTGGTTGCTGCGCTTGCCCAGGTCACTGCCGGGGGCGCCTGCCGGTTCCAGGCCGAGATCGGCCTGCGCGCCCTCTTCCGGTGCGGATCCCTCGGCCACGCCGGCATCATTGGCAATGCCATCGCCCAGCATTGGCTCGCGGCGTGGCTCACGACCCGCTGCGGCCTCACCCGATTCGACCTTGCGGCCTTGGGCTTTCCTTCGCGGCCGGCCAAACAGGAAGATGGCCACGACCAACAGCAGGCCGGCAGTAAGGATGCCGATGCGCAGCAAAGCGGTGTCGGACATGCGTAGGTGTCTCCGGCAGATTTCGTTCAGCTAAGCATGGCATGCCAGGCCGTGTCTTGCACAGGCCGGTAATGCTGCGCATTCAGCCACGTCGCCTGCCCTAGCCTTCGTTGGCGACGCCATGTGGCACGTGGCCGGCAGCGACGTGCTCGCGGGCACTGTCGATGTTGTGCTGGGAATCGTCAAAGAAGATATCCGCCCCGAAGGCGCGCAGGAACGGGCCTTTATGGCGCCCGCCGAGGAACAGCGCCTCGTCCAGGCGCACGCCCCATTCGCGCAGGGTCCGGATCACGCGCTCGTGCGCCGGCGCCGAACGCGCGGTGACCAGTGCGGTGCGGATCGGGGCGTCTTCGCCGGCCGGGAATACTTCCTGCAGCGTGTGCAGGGCCGACAGGAATCCGCGGAAGGGTCCGCCGCTCAATGCCTCGCGGGCACGTTCACGCTCGTGGCGACCGAAGGCTTCCACGCCCTGTTCCCGGGAAATGCGCTCACTTTCGTCGCCAAAGATCACTGCATCGCCGTCAAATGCGATACGAAGCTGACCTGCGGGTCGGTTGATGTCGATCTGATCGGCGGCGGCGGCTTCGGTTTCACCCGGTGGCTTGGGCAGGATGGTGGCCGCGGCGATGCCGTGGCGCAGGGCGCTGCGCACCGATTCGGGATTGGCCGACAGGAACAGGTCGGTGCCAAAGGGCTTGACGTAGGGCCAGGTCGGTTCGCCTGCAGTGAAGGTGGCGCGGATGATGCCCAGGCCGTAGTGCTGGATGGAATTGAAGATGCGCAGGCCGGTGTCGGCCGAATTGCGCGACAGCAGGATGACCTCGACCCGCGGGTTTTCCGGCGATGCCCCCTGATTGAGCGCCAACAGCTTGCGCACCACCGGGAAGGCGACGCCGGGCCCAAGCACATCGTCTTCGTGCTGGCGCTGGTACTCGGCGTAGGCCTGCACGCCCTGCTGCTCGAACAGGGCATGGCTTTCCTCGAGATCGAACAAAGCGCGCGAGGTCACGGCGACGGTCAGCAGGCGGGGGGTATTGTCACCCATGGTCAATCCGGTCTCGGTGGCGGCCTATTGTCGCTCAGAAGCGCACCCTCAGAACACAAACTGTTCGCTGAGGATGCGGTCTTCCAGGTTGTGCTCGGGGTCGAACAACAAGGTGACACGGCGGTCACGGGACTCGCGGATGGTCACTTCGACCACGTCGCGGGTTTCGTGGGAATCGGCCGTGACGCTCACCGGACGCTTATAGGGATCAAGCACCCGGAACCGGACTTCGGTGTCGGCCTTGAGGATCGCTCCGCGCCAGCGTCGCGGCCGGTACGGTGCCAGCGGCGTGAGCGCGATGGTGTGTGAGCCCAGCGGCAACACCGGGCCATGGGCGGAGTAGTTGTAGGCAGTGCTGCCGGCCGGCGTGGCGACCAGGACGCCGTCGCCGATCAGCTCGGCGACGCGCTCCTGGCCATTGAGATCGATACCGATGTGTGCGGCCTGGCGGGTCTGCCGAAGCAGGGAAACATCGTTGTAGGCCAGCGACAGCGTGCTGCTGCCGGACTCGGTCTGTGCCTGCATTTCCAGCGGGCGCAGGTTGGCCGGCTCGGCCGCGGCCAGGCGCGCCGGCAGATCGCCGTCTTCATGGTACTGGTTCATCAGGAAGCCGACCGTACCCAGCTTCATCCCGAACACCGGGCGGCCCAGGTGACCGTGGCGGTGCAGGGTCTGCAGCATGAAGCCATCACCGCCCAGCGGGCACAGCACATCGGCGTCTTCCGGCGCATGACGGCCGTAACGGGCGATCATGGACGAAAGCGCCTGGCGCGCCGGTTCGGTGCTGCTGGCCAGGAACGCGATGCGGGGGCCGTTGCTCATCAATGGATCCGGGGGGAACTGGCCAAGAGCATAACGGCTCGCGCCGGAGCCTGCCCGGCCAATTCCATCGCGCACTGGCAAAAACAAAACGGCCCCGCTTGCGCGGGGCCGTTCCTGCTCTGGTCGCCGATCAGGCCATCCCCGCACTTTGGGTCAGCGGGACTGGCCCACGGCACGGGGGGCTGGAAGCCTGGTCCGCATGGGCCCCACGATCTGCAGCACAGACCGTGGGGCGTCAGCGCGAACGCGCTCACGCACCATGCGCGGCCAGCTGGCCCAGACGCTGCACCGCCACCGAGACGGTGGGGTAATCCAGTGTCTTCTGCTCGGCCAGTTCGGCCAGCATCGACAAGGTGAAGCGCAGGCTGTTGTCGTCACGGCCCATCCAGCTGGCGACCTTTGCCTCTGCCGTCGCACCCTTCGTTGCCAGCACCTGGCTGGCCAGGTTGCGATGGTGGGCTGCCAGCTCGTCGCGCAGCACGCCACGGGCCACGGCATGCCAGCGTCCGTTGACCTCCAGCGCGTCGATCTGCTCGAACAGCCAGGGCAGGCTCAGCGCCTCGCCCAGGCGGAAGTGGATCTTGGACACATCCACCGGCTTGAGCTTGTGGCTGCGGGCCAGTTCGATCACATCAAAGGCCGGGGCCAGGAAGTGCAGTTCGGCCAGCTGCTGCGCCAGCGCCGGCGGCACGCCCTTGTCCTTCCACTGTTCAACCAGCGCTTCGTAGGTTGGACGCTGCGCGTCGGGCAGCACGCCGGATGCCACCCGGATGGCATTGAACGGCGCCTGGTAACGCTCCACCGCCTCGGTGATGCCGGGCATCGGGCCGGGACGGAACAGCAGCCAGCGCACGAACGAACGCTGCAGTTTCCAGATCACTTCCAGGGCGTCGACCTGGGTGCTTTCCGGCAACTGGCCATCGAGCGCATCGATCTGCGCCCACAGTGCCCGCGCATCCAGCGTTTCACGGCTGATGGTATAAGCCTTGGCGACTTCGGCGATGGAGCGGCCGGTGTCTTCCTGCATGCGCAGCAGGAAGGTGGCGCCCATGCGGTTGATGGTCTGGTTGGTCACCGCGGTGGCGATGATCTCGCGCTTCAGGCGATGGCGTTCCATCGCATCGGCGTACTTCTTCTGCAATGGCGTCGGGAAGTACCGCTGCAGCTCCTTGGACAGGTACGGGTCTTCCGGGATGTCCGATTCCAGCAGCTGGTTGAAGGCCACCAGCTTGGAATAGGACAGCAGCACCGACAGCTCCGGTCGGGTCATGCCCAGGCCACGCGCCTTGCGCTGGGACAGCTCGGCATCGGACGGCAGAAACTCGATCTGGCGGTCCAGCAGGCCCTGTTGTTCCAGCGTGCGGATGAAATGCTGCTTGGAACCGAGGCGCTTGACGCTCATCCGCTCCATCAGGCTGATCGCCTGGTTCTGGCGGTAGTTGTCGTTGAGCACCAGGGTGGCCACTTCGTCGGTCATCGAAGCCAGCAGCTTGTTGCGCTGGTCCACGGTGAGCTTCCTGGCGCGCACGACGTCGTTGAGCAGGATCTTGATGTTCACCTCGTGATCGGAGGTGTCCACGCCGGCGGAGTTGTCGATGAAGTCGGTATTGAGCAGCACCCCGGCCTGGGCGGCCTCGATGCGGCCCAGTTGGGTCATGCCCAGGTTGCCGCCCTCGCCCACCACCTTGCAGCGCAAGTCGGTGCCATTGACCCGCAGGGCATTGTTGGCGCGATCGCCGACATCACTGTGCTGTTCGCTGGTGGCCTTGACGTAGGTACCAATGCCGCCGTTCCACAACAGATCGACCGGTGCCTTGAGGATGGCGCTCATCAGGTCGTTCGGCGACAGGGCCTTGATGCCTTCGGCCAGACCCAGCGCCTCGCGGACCTGCGGGCTGATTTCGATGGACTTGAGCGTGCGCGGGTAGATGCCACCGCCCTTGCTGATCAGGCTGGCATCGTAATCGGCCCAACTGGAGCGCGGCAGCGCGAACAGGCGTTCACGTTCGACGAACGTGGCGGCCGCATCCGGATTCGGATCGAGGAAGATGTGGCGATGATCGAAGGCGGCCACCAGGCGGATGTGGCGCGACAGCAGCATGCCGTTGCCGAACACGTCGCCGGACATGTCGCCGACACCGGCGGCAGTGAAGTCCTGGCTCTGGCTGTCGTGGCCCAGCGCGCGGAAATGGCGCTTGACCGACTCCCACGCACCGCGGGCGGTGATGCCCATGCCCTTGTGGTCATAGCCAACCGAACCACCTGAGGCGAAGGCATCGCCCATCCAGAAGCCATGCGCCACCGCCAGGCCATTGGCGATGTCGGAGAACGTCGCGGTGCCCTTGTCGGCGGCCACCACCAGATACGGGTCGTCCTGGTCGTGGCGCACCACGTCCAGCGGCGGCACGATCTTGTCGTTCACGATGTTGTCGGTGATGTCCAGCAGGCCCTGGATGAACAGCTTGTAGCAGGCCACGCCGTTGGCGAACACCGCATCACGATCGCCATTGGCCGGCGGCACCTTGGCGAAGAAGCCCCCCTTGGCGCCCACCGGCACGATGACGGTGTTCTTCACCATCTGCGCCTTGACCAGGCCCAGCACTTCGGTGCGGAAGTCTTCGCGGCGGTCGGACCAGCGCAGGCCGCCACGGGCCACCGCGCCGAAGCGCAGGTGCACGCCTTCCACGCGCGGGCCGTAGACGAAGATTTCGCGGTACGGACGCGGCTTGGGGAGGTCCGGCACCAGCGCAGAATCAAACTTGAAGCTGATGACGTGGCCATGCTGGCCCTGCGCATCGGTCTGGTAGTAGCTGGTGCGCAGGGTGGCGTCGATCACCCCGATGAAGCTGCGCAGGATGCGGTCCTCATCCAGGCTGGCCACGCGGTCGAGCAGCTTGAGCAGGGCCTCGCGGGTCGCCTGCATCTGCTCGTCGCGGCTGCCCTTGCGGGCATCGACGACGGTCTTGAGGACTTTCAGCGCGGTCTCTTCACCGGCGGCGAGCACGTCCAGATGGGCCTTGAGCTGGGCCTGGCCGTGGGCGATGTCATCCTTGCTCTCGTTGCCGGTGGCCGGATCGAAGCGCGCTTCGAACAGTTCCACCAGCAGGCGCGCCAGCAGCGGATAACGGCTGAAGGTGCCTTCCACGTAGGCCTGGGAGAACGGCACGCCGGTCTGCAGCAGGTACTTGCAGTAGCCGCGCAGCATGGCCACCTGGCGCCAATGCAGGCCAGCGGCCAGCACGAGGCGGTTGAAGCCATCGTTTTCGGCATCGCCGTGCCAGACGCGAGCGAAAGTATCGCCGAAGGCCGCATCGACACTGGGCACGTCGATGGCACCCGCCACCGATTCCACTTCGAAGTCCTGCACATAGACCGGCGCGTTGTCCACCGACAGCCGATAGGGGCGTTCGGAGATCACCCGCAGGCCCATGTTTTCCATCATCGGCAGCGCGTCGGAAAGCGGGATGTCGTCCAACTGGCGGTACAGCTTCAGGCGCAGGCCATCGCCGCTTTCGCGCGGCACGGCCTGCAGGCTCAGGCGCAGGTCATCCGGCCCGGTCAGCGCATCGAGCTGGCTGACATCGCTGGCGGCCACCGCGGTGCTGTTGTCTTCGATGTAACCGGCCGGCAGTGCCTTGCCGATACGCGCGGCGATGCGCAGGCCTTCGCCTTCGCCATGCTGCGCCACCAGCGCTTCACGCAGGTCGTCCTGCCAGTTGCGCAGCAGGTGGGCCAGCTTCTGTTCCAGTTCGGCGGTGTCCACGTCCAGCACCTGCCCGGCCTTCGGGCGCACGATCAGGTGCACCTGGGCCAGCGGCGAGTCGCCCAGCACCACCGAGCTGTCAACGTGCTCGCCCTGCAGCGCATCCTTGAGCATGGCTTCCACGCGCAGGCGCACATCGGTGTTGAAACGTTCACGCGGCAGGTACACCAGCGCGGAAATGAAGCGGCTGTACTTGTCACGGCGCAGGAACAGGCGGCTGCGCACGCGCTCCTGCAGGCCCAGCACGCCCATCGCCGTCCGGTACAGCTCGTCTTCGCTGGACTGGAACAGCTCTTCGCGCGGCAGGGTTTCCAGGATGTGGCGCAGCGCCTTGCCGCTGTGGCTGGACAGGGCCAGGCCGGAGCGTTCCATCACGTGCTCATAGCGCTGGCGCACCATGGGGATTTCCCACGGGCGACGGTTGTAGGCACTGGAAGTGAACAGGCCGAGGAAGCGCTGTTCGCCGATGATCCGGCCCTTGCCGTCGAACGACAACACGCCGATGTAGTCCATGTAGCCGGCGCGATGCACCCGCGAGCGGGCATTGGTCTTGGTCAGGATGAGCGCATCCTTCAGCCCGGACGTGGTGTGCAGGCCCTGCGCGGCCAACGTTTTGACCGGGCGCGCGGCTGACTGGTCGCGGCCACGCATCAGGCCCAGACCGGTCTCGTTCAGTGGTGCCAGCACATCTTCCTTGCCCTGCTTTTCCACGCGGTATTCGCGGTAGCCGAAGAAGGTGAAATGGTTTTCCGCGGCCCAGCGCAGGAAGGCCTGCGCTTCAGCGCGCGAGGCCTCGGCCACTGGCAGTGGG
Organism: Stenotrophomonas sp.; assembly: GCA_032007425.1. Lineage (GTDB taxonomy): Bacteria > Pseudomonadota > Gammaproteobacteria > Xanthomonadales > Xanthomonadaceae > Stenotrophomonas. The sequence continues at coordinate 2,771 of DALZLW010000079.1, read as the reverse complement.
CGCGCGCCGAGGTCGTCGGCCAGGGAGAGTGCCTTGTCGCGCATCGGTTCCCAATCGCGCACGATGGCCCGAACTTCATCAAGCGAGGCGACGATGGCCTGCTCGATCGCGGCCATCGCTTCGCTCGTCTGCCGGTCGATCTCCAGCAGCATCACCGATTCGGCGGTGCCTTCGCCCACCGCGGTGACCTTGCCGGCCTTGTCACGGCTGAAATGGATGACCGGATGGCCCAGCACGTGCACGCCCACGCCGAGATCGGCCAGGCACATGGTCACCGTGTCCACCAGGAAGGGCATGTCATCGTTGACGATCTGCACCACCGTGTGTGCCGACTCCCAGCCGTTGGCCTTGACCGTGGGATTGAACACGCGCACGTTGGCCTTGCCGACCTTGCGGCTGCGGGCGTACTCCAGCGTGTCGCCAGCCAGCGCCGCCCATTGTTCGGCACTGTGGTGGGGGAACTCGTCTGCCTCCATCCGCCGGTAGAACGCCGAGGCGAACGCGGTGGCCTGCGCCTGGGCAGCGGCCGGATAACGCTTGCGCAGCGCTGAGTACACCGGTTCCAAGGAGAAGCCCGTGCTGGCGGCATCCTGCGCCGGGACGGACTCGCGTTTGTTTTTCACGGTTTTGGCAGCGGTTTTTTGCGGTTTCATGGCAGAGCGATGCGTTTGCTCATTTGGGAAGATGAAATTGTAGCCCTAGCCGGATGAAAGGCCTTGCTGCAGGACGGAATATCAGCCGGTGTGTCATCCAGGGTTTAGATCCAGTCATTGCACACACTGACGGCTTCCGACGCACGCTTTGGCGGCATCGACGCTGGCCGTTTCCCCGATGCGCTCTTCCGGCCGTTGTTTTCACCCGGCCATCAACCGTGCAGATGAGACACTTTGATACGCAATCAAGCGACCTGTACGATTCCCCAATTGTGAACTGGACGGTATAGTCCACCCCGTGATCCCCTCCCCTGCCCCCGCTCCTGCAATGGATGCGCGCGACCACCGCGTGTTCGATGCCGTGCGTGAGCTGCTGGCAAGGCAGGGCATGCAGCTGAGCATGGACGCGGTCGCCCAGCAGGCAGGCTGCTCCAAACAGACGTTGTATTCACGCTACGGTAACAAGCAGGCCTTGTTGAAACGGGTCCTGGAACGGCACATCTGCAGGGCCACTGCCGCACTGCGCGGACTCCGCGACGGCGACGTGCGCAGCAGCCTGCTGCAGTTCGCGGTGGATTACCTGGAACACTTCAACCAGCCACACGTTGCCCAGGCCTGTCGCCTGATCGGCGCCGATGCCGCCCAGTTCCCCGATGAGGCCCGGCAGCTGTACCGCGATGGCACCGGGGCGCTGACCGCTCACCTTGCTGAATGGATTGAAACCGCTTCCAGCCACGGCCAGCTGCGGCATGACGACCCGCACTTCATGGCCGAGCTGTTGATCAGCATGATCAGCGGACAGGATTTCGACCGCCAACGCTTTCATATGCCCCACCGCGAGCAGGCAGACGCCCGCCTGCGCTGGGCCGAATTTTCCGTCGATGGCTTCCTGCGCGCATTCGCACCGGCAGCCTCGGCACCCACGCATACAAACCAACACCGGAGTTTCTCCTGATGATCGCCCCACTCCGCACCCTTGCCCTGACGTGCGCCGTCGCCGTGGCCCTGGCCGCATGCAAGCAGCCGGAACAGCAGACGCCCCCGCCGCCGGAAGTGGGCGTGATCGATGCCAAGCCGCAGACCCTGCCGCTGCAGCGCGAACTGGTCGGCCGCCTGACCCCGTTCCGCAGCGCTGACGTGCGTGCCCGCGTGCCCGGCGTGCTGCTCAAGCGCGTGTACCAGGAAGGCAGCGAGGTCAAGCAGGGCCAGACCCTGTTCCTGATCGATCCGGCGCCGTTGCGTGCCGAACTCAACGCATCCGAAGCCCAGCTGGCGTCGGCCCGCGCGACCTTCGCCAATGCCAAGGTCGCCGCTGACCGCGCCCGCTCGCTGGCCCCGCAGGCCTATGTGTCCAAGGCCGACCTGGATGCCGCCGAAGCCGCCGAACGCACCGCCAACGCGGCCGTGCGCCAGGCCGAAGCGGCCGTCACCAGCTCGCGCATCAGCCTGGGCTATGCGGAAGTGAAGTCGCCCATCGATGGCGTGGCCAACAAGCAGCAGGTCACCGAAGGCGCGCTGGTCGGCCAGGGTGAAACGACCCTGCTGACCACGGTGGACCAGCTGGACCCGCTGTACGTCAACTTCTCGCTGAGCGTGGATGAACTGTCGCAGCTGCGCGCTGCGCAGGCCAAGGGCGCACTGTCGCTGAGCGGCGATGGCAAGGCCACCGTGCAGGTCAAGCTGTCCGATGGCAGCAGCTACGGTCAGGCCGGCACGCTGGATTTCTCTTCCACCACGGTCGACCCGGCCACCGGCGCCGTATCGCTGCGTGCCGTGCTGCCCAACCCGGACCGCATCCTGCTGCCCGGTGCCTTCGTCAGCTTCCAGGCCACCCTGGGCGAGCGCAACAACGCGTTCCTGGTGCCGCAGCAGGCGTTGCAGCGCGACGCCACCGGCGGCTACCTGATGGTGGTCGGCGCCGAGGGCAAGGCCGAGCGTCGCAACGTGGTCACCGCCGGCGCCCAGGGCGGCAACTGGTTGGTCACCAGCGGCCTGAAGGCCGATGACAAGGTGATCGTGGCCGGCGTGCAGAAGGCCAAGGAAGGTACACCGGTCACCGCCAAGCCGTGGACGCCGGCCGCGGCCCAGCCCGCCGGCCAGCCGGCCAACGCCGCCGCG
>DALZLW010000078.1:0-16873 GCA_032007425.1 Stenotrophomonas sp. | reverse complement strand
AGCGGCGCGGGTCGCGGTCTTCACCACGCGCTTGCGCACCGGCGCATCGCCGTTGGCCGCGGCCTTGGCCGGGGACGTGCCCTTGCGGACCTTCGGGGTCGCCTTGCGGCGCGCGGGTGTCTTCTTGCTCGTGGCCATGGGGTCTCCTTGTTCGAATGGGTGGCAGGGCCGCCGCCTGGGGGCGCCTAGCGAACACGTGGCAACAACGCGGCGCGGCAGGCGAAGCAAACGGCTGACAGCAGTGTGGACCGCCCCACGGCCAGTGACAGTGATGGCGACGTCGCCTTGGTGTGCAGGGCTTCATCCGCCGCCCACAGCGCAAGCGGCAGGCTGCAGTTCCCTAGCCTTGGAGCCACCACGATGATCCGTTACTTCGGCCTTGCCACCAGCGCCGTGCTGCTGGCCGCCTGCAGCAGCACTCCGATGGCCCAGGTGCAGCCCATCGACGGCGTGATTTCCGGCCAATGCCACCTGGATGCGGTGCGCGGTGCCGTGGGCCTGGCCGCTTCGGACGCCACGCTGGAACGCGCCCGCGTGGACAGTGACAGCCTGCAATTGCAGGTTCGGCGCAACGTGCGCGAACAGAGCGGACCCACCGCCAGCGGTGCGGTCGATCCCGCGGCCGGCGCAGCGCACCAGGGCGGCGACCGGCTCACCGTGGAAACCGGCCGCAACAACAACATCACCGCGCTTTACTGCGGGTGATGCGGCCACTGGCGCTGGCCCGCCGCGCGCGCCGCAGGTAGGTCAGCGCGGCCTGCTCCCACTGCCGTGGGCCGCGCAGGCCGGCCAGCGCCACCAGCTCACCGCGCTCCCATCCTTCCAGCACGCAGGGGTCGATATAGGCCTTGCGACACACCGCCGGGGTATTGCCCAGCAGGCTGGCCACCTTGCACACCACCGTGCGCTGCGCGGCGGCCAGCGCGGTCTTGCTGGCGGGCTCGGGCAGTTCCGTCGCCGCGGCCACCCGCAGCGCTTCCACCGTGCCGCCCCAGGTGCGGAAATCCTTGGCAGTGAAAGCTTCACCCATCGCCTCGCCGATGTAATCGTTCACTGCACCTGAATCCACCGGCTGCAGCGTGCCGTCGTCATCGCGGTACTGGAACAGCGCCTGGCCCGGCAACTGCTGCAGGCGGCGCACCAGCCGGGCCAACTGCTTGTCGCCCACCTCCACCTCATGTGCCTGGCCCGACTTGCCTCGGAACGCCATGCGCACGCGGCCGCCTTGCAACAACTGCAGGTGGCGGTTGCGCAGGGTGGTCAGGCCGAAGGAGCGGTTTTCGCGGGCGTAGCTTTCATTGCCCACCCGCACCAGCGTTTCGGCCAGCAGGGCGACCACGATCGCCAGCACTTTTTCACGCGGATAGCCGGTGCGCTTGAGGTCCTGGCGCAGGCGCCGTCGTAGTTTCGGCAACGCCTGGCCAAAGGCGATGATGCGGTCGAACTTGCCGGCACCGCGTACCCGCGCCCAGTCGGCGTGGTAGCGGTACTGCTTGCGGCCGCGGGCATCGCGCCCGGTCGCCTGCAGGTGGCCATTGGCGCGCGCGCAGATCCATACCTGCTGCCAGGCCGGTGGAATGGCCAGGGCACGGATGCGCGCCAGGTCATCGGCGTCACGCAGTGGCTTGCCATCGGCATCACGGTAGGCAAAGCCCTTGCCCGCGCGTCGGCGCGCGATGCCCGGCTGGCTGTCTTCGACATGGCGCAGGCCGGCGGCACGCGCGGCCTGTTGCTCGGTGGTGATGGCAGGACGTGTCATGAACGGAAGTGTCGCCATGCGCGTTGCGAGGCTGCGTCAATAACGCAAGACGAACATGTGAGGGATCTTGTAGGGTTATCCTCTTTTTCTTCTCCAGCCCTTTCCGGAGTCAGCATGTCGTTCCCGCAGTCGCTGCGTCGTTTTCCTTCTCCTGCCCTGCTGCTCGCGCCGGCCATGGTGCTGCTGGCGGCCTGCACCGCACCGCCGATGGATGAACAGGACGCGGTCACCGCCCAGGCCCAACAGGATGCCCAGGCCGCCGCCGCACCGGTCGACGACGCCGGCAAGGCCACCGAGGCACCGCCCATCGGCAATTGCGACGCGACCCAGGTGCAGAGCCTGGTCGGCCAGCCGTGGAGCGAGGACCTGTCCGGCCAGGCCCAACAGGACGCGACCGCCCGCGAGGTCCGCGTGCTCAAGCCCAACGAAGCGACCACCATGGAGTTCATCGGCGAGCGCTTGAACATCGAGCTGGATGCCGAAGGCACCGTGACCGGCGTTCGCTGCGGCTGATTTTCCCCAACGCCGTCAATGACTTGGCGGCGCCTTGGTTGCTCCTGCAACCGTGTGTTGCGGCAACGCAGCAACTGTGATCTAGTCGAAGCATCCGGTGGCCTCACGTGTGCTTCATGCAGTACGTGCCGACCCTGCCGGGGGGAGCGCACATGCGCTCGGCGAGCGCCAAGGGAGGGCGCGCCGCCGTGCAGACCGAACGTGTCATGCAGGGTGGACCGCGTCCTTGGACGTGCGCCAGGCGTCGTCGTCGGCGGTTGCCGGCGATGCCCCTTCCCCCCTCGGCAGATGCGGCATGCCTGTCCTGGCGCACGTGGGGTGTCCCCGCCCACCTGAGACAGATGAGGCACAGATGGCCCCCCGCAACCGCCAAGGGCTTTACGACCCGAACGATGAGCGCGATGCCTGTGGTTTTGGCATGGTCGCCCAGCTTGATGACCAACCTTCGCGCTTGTTGGTGGATACCGCCATTGCCGCGCTGTCACGCATGACCCACCGTGGCGGCGTGGCGGCCGACGGGCTCACCGGCGACGGCTGCGGCCTGCTGCTGCGTCGCCCGCAGGCCTTCCTCAAGGCCATCGCCGCCGAAGCCGGCATTGCCGTGGGCCCGCGTTTCGCCGCCGGCGTGGTGTTCCTCCCGCACGATGTCCAAGCGGCTGCACAGTGCCGTGCCACGCTGGAAGCCGAGCTGGCCCAGGCCGGCGCCGTACCCCGTGGCTGGCGCGTGGTGCCCACCGACGACAGCGTCTGCGGCCAGTTGGCCCGCGATACCTTGCCGCACATCGAACAGATCTTCGTCGATGCCGGCAGCGCGCAGGACGATGCGGCCTTCACCCTGTCGCTGTTCCTGGCCCGTCGCCGCAGTGAACAGCAGCTGCGCCAGCACGCCGATTACTACGTCACCACGCTCAGTCCCACCGCCATCAGCTACAAGGGCATGGTGCTGCCGGACAAGCTCAGCCGCTTCTACGTGGACCTGCAGCGTGCCGACCTGGCCTCCAGCGCGATCGTGTTCCATCAGCGCTTCTCCACCAATACGCTGCCACGCTGGCCGCTGGCCCACCCGTTCCGGATGCTGGCCCACAATGGTGAGATCAACACCATCGAAGGCAACCGCCGCTGGGCCCAGGCCCGCAGCAAGGTGTGGAAGACCCCGCGCTTCGACATCGCCGAATTCGATCCGGTGATCTCCATGCACGGCTCGGACTCGCAGAGCCTGGACAACATGCTGGAACTGATGGTGTCCGGTGGCATGGAGCTGATCCAGGCGCTGCGCATCCTGGTGCCGCCGGCCACCCAGTCGCTGGAGTTCAAGGACCCCGACCTGGCCGCGTTCTACGAGTTCTACGGCCTCAACAGCGAGCCCTGGGACGGCCCGGCCGGCATCGTCGCCTGCGACGAGCGCTATGCCGTGTGCACCCTGGACCGCAACGGCCTGCGCCCGGCGCGCTGGATGCTGACCTCCGACCGCCACTTCCTGGTGGCCTCCGAGGCCGGCGTATGGGAAGTGCCGACCGAGCGCGTGGTGCGCAAGGGCAAGCTCGGCCCGGGCGAAATGATGGCCATCGACCTCAAGCGCGGTGACCTGCTCGATTCCGATGCCGTGGACCGCATCAACCGTGGCCGCGCGCCGTACAAGCAGTGGCTGCAGCAGGGCGTGACCTACCTGCAGACCGAGCTGATCGACCCGTCGCTGGTGGAAGAACCGTTCGACGCACGTACCCTGCGCAGTTACCACAAGCTGTACCAGCTGAGCACCGAAGAGGTGGAGCAGGTGCTGCGGCCACTGGCCGAAACCGAGCAGGAAGCCACCGGTTCGATGGGCGATGACACGCCGATGGCGGTCCTCAGCCAACGTAGCCGTCCGCTGTACGACTACTTCCGCCAGGCCTTCGCGCAGGTCACCAACCCGCCGATCGACCCGCTGCGCGAAGACTGCGCGATGTCCCTGTCCACCCAGTTGGGCAAGGAAACCAATATTTTCCACGCCGGTGCGGAGACCGTTAACCACGTCATCCTCAACTCGCCGGTGCTGAGCCAGCGCAAGCTGCGCCAGTTGTTGAAGATGGAGCAGTACGTCGATGCCAACCGCCTGATCGACCTGTCCTACAGCGAGGAAGAGGGCCTGCGGGCCGGGATCGAGCGCATCTGCGCCGAAGCCGAACAGGCTGCGCGCGATGGCGTGGTGATGCTGCTGCTGTCCGACCGCTACCCGGTGACCGACCGGCCGATGGTGCATGCCCTGCTTGCCACCAGCGCCGTGCACCACCACCTGTGCCGCGCCGGTCTGCGTTGCGACGTCAACCTGATCATCGAAACCGGCACCGCCCGCGACCCACACCACATGGCCTGCCTGCTGGGCTTTGGTGCCACGGCGGTCTATCCGTACCTGGCCTACCAGACCCTGTTCGATCTCGGCCGCCGCGGCATCCTGAAACTGAGCAAGGGCGGCGAGCAGTCGCAGATCGGCCGCCGCTACCGCAAGGGCATCTACAAGGGCCTGTCCAAGATCATTTCCAAGATGGGCATCTGCACCGTGGCCAGTTACCGCGGCGCGCAGCTGTTTGAAATCGTCGGGCTGGACCCGGCGGTGGTGGCGTTGTGCTTCCCGGAAACCCCCTCCCGGGTCAGCGGCGTTGGCTTTGCGAGGCTGGATGCCGAGGCGCGCGAGCTCAGCGCGCAGGCCTGGGATGACCAGGTGAAGCCGGACGTGGGCGGGCTGCTGAAGTACGTGCACGGCGGCGAGTACCACATGTACAACCCGGACGTGGTGATGACCCTGCAGCGCGCTTCGCGCAGCGGTGACCCGGCGCACTGGCAGCAGTACTGCGATGCCGTCCATGCACGGCCGCCATCGGCGCTGCGCGACCTGCTGGAGCTGGTGCCGGCGGCCACGCCGCTGCCGCTGGACCAGGTGCAGCCGGTGGAAGCACTGTTCCCGCGCTTCGACACCGCCGCCATCAGCCTGGGCGCGCTGTCACCGGAAGCACACGAGGCACTGGCGATCGCCATGAACCGCCTCGGCGGGCGCAGCAACTCCGGTGAGGGCGGCGAAGACCCCGCGCGCTACGGCACCAACCGCCGCAGCAAGATCAAGCAGGTCGCCTCGGGCCGCTTCGGCGTCACCGCCGAATACCTGGTCAATGCCGAGGTCCTGCAGATCAAGGTCGCCCAGGGCGCCAAGCCTGGCGAGGGAGGCCAGCTGCCCGGCCACAAGGTCAACGAGCTGATCGCCCGCCTGCGCTACGCCAAGCCCGGCATCGGCCTGATCTCGCCGCCGCCGCACCACGACATCTATTCCATCGAAGACCTGGCGCAGCTGATCTACGACCTCAAGCAGGTCAACCCGACCGCGCTGGTGTCGGTGAAGCTGGTCAGCCATGCCGGCGTGGGCACCATCGCCGCCGGCGTGGTCAAGGCCGGCGCCGACCTGATCACCGTATCCGGCCATGACGGCGGCACCGGTGCTTCGCCGGTGAGCTCGATCCGCTACGCAGGCGGACCGTGGGAACTGGGCGTGGCCGAAGCGCACCAGGCGCTGGTGGCCAACGACCTGCGCGGACGCACCATCCTGCAGACCGACGGTGGCCTCAAGACCGGCCTGGACGTCGTCAAGGCCGCGATCCTGGGCGCCGACAGCTTCGGCTTCGGTACCGGGCCGATGATCGTGCTGGGCTGCAAGTACCTGCGCATCTGCCACCTCAACAACTGCGCCACCGGCGTGGCCACCCAGGACGACCGCCTGCGCGAGAACCACTTCGTCGGCCAGCCCGAACGGGTGGAGAACTTCTTCCGCCTGCTGGCCGAAGAAGTGCGTGGCTGGCTGTCGGTGCTGGGCGCCCGTTCGCTGGATGAAATCGTCGGCCGCACCGAGCTGCTGCGGCAGCTGGATACCGCCCCGCGCGAAGGCGTGACGGTGGACCTGTCGCGCCTGCTCGCCGGCGCCCACTTCGAAGGCAGCCATTGCGCGGCACAGCGCCTTTACGAATCGCCGGACAGCCTGGCCACGCAGATGGACGGCCTGCTGGCCGATGCCATCGCCCACAAGCGCGGCGGTGAACACCGCTTCCTGATCCACAACACCGACCGTTCCATCGGCACCCGCTTGGCCGGCACCATCGCCCGCGCCCACGGCAACCAGGGCATGGCCGAGGCCCCGCTGGAGCTGCGTTTCCGTGGCACCGCCGGGCAAAGCCTGGGCGCCTTCAACGTCGGCGGCCTGCACCTGGAAGTGGAAGGCGAGGCCAACGACTACGTCGGCAAGGGCATGGCCGGCGGCCGCCTGGTGGTACGCCCGCCGCGTGGCGCGCGCTTCGAGGCACGCAACACCGCGATCATCGGCAACACCTGCCTGTATGGCGCCACCGGTGGCGAGCTGTTCGCCGCTGGCCGTGCCGGCGAACGCTTCGCGGTGCGCAATTCCGGCGCGCTGGCGGTGATCGAAGGTGCCGGTGACCACTGCTGCGAATACATGACCGACGGCGTGGTGCTGGTGCTGGGCAAGGTCGGGCTGAATTTCGGCGCCGGCTTCACCGGCGGCCTGGCCTATGTGCTGGACGTGGACCGTGATTTCGTCGACCGCTACAACCACGAGCTGATCGACATCCACCGGGTGTCCGCCGAAGGCTTCGAGAACTACCGCCAGCACCTGCACCGCCTGATCGGGCGCCATCGTGAACTGACCGGCAGCATCTGGGCCCAGCAGATCCTCGATGAGTTCCGCGATTACATCGGCAAGTTCTGGCTGGTCAAACCCAAGGCCGCCAGCATCGAATCGCTGACAGAAACGCTGCGTCGCGCCGCGTAACTGCCAGATGGGGGCGCTGCCATGACAGGGTGCCCCGGTCATCACCGCTGTACTGCCGGGCCTGCCCGGCACCCAGGACAACAGAGCCAGCCATGAGCCGCAAGCACGCTTTCCAGTTCCTCGACCTGCCCCGCACGATGCCGCAGCGCATCCCGGTCGAACTGCGCACCTCCGGTGACTGGGGTGAACTGTATGGGAAATTCGGCAAGGAAGACGCGCAGTACCAGGCAGGTCGCTGCCTGGACTGCGGCAATCCCTACTGCAGCTGGAAGTGCCCGGTGCACAACGCCATCCCCCAGTGGCTGCAACTGGTGCAGGAAAACCGCATCGAGGAAGCCGCCGCGTTGTGCCACAGCACCAACCCGCTGCCGGAAGTCTGCGGCCGTGTGTGCCCGCAGGACCGCCTGTGCGAGGGCAGCTGCACGCTGGAGGAATTCGGCGCGGTGACCATCGGCGCGGTGGAGAAATACATCGTCGATACCGCGTTGGCCAAGGGCTGGCGTCCGGACCTGAGCGCGGTGGAAGCCACCGGCCATCGGGTGGCCGTGATCGGCGCCGGTCCGGCCGGGCTGGCCTGTGCCGACCGCCTGGCCCGTGCAGGCGTGGCGGCGGTGGTCTACGACCGTTACGAGCAGATCGGTGGGCTGCTGCAGTTTGGCATCCCCAGTTTCAAGTTGGACAAGGTGGTCATCCAGCAGCGCCGCGAAGTGCTGGAAGGCATGGGCGTGCAGTTCCGGCTGGGCGTCGAAGTCGGCCGCGACATCACCGTGGCGCAGCTGCTGGAACAGTACGACGCGGTGTTCCTCGGTACCGGCGCTTACCGCTACACCGACGGCGGGCTGCCTGGCCAGGACTTGAAAGGCGTGCTGCCGGCGTTGCCGTTCCTCGTACAGAACAGCCGCATCGTGGTCGGCGATGATCCCAAGGGCCGGCCGATTGCCGGCTGGGAAGACCAGCTCACCCTGCCCGATCTCAACGGCAAGCGGGTCGTGGTGCTCGGCGGTGGTGACACCGGCATGGACTGCGTGCGCAGTGCCGTGCGGCTGGGCGCCGCCAAGGTGACCTGCGCCTACCGCCGGGACGAAGCCAACATGCCGGGCAGTGCCCGCGAAGTGGCCAATGCCCGCGAAGAAGGCGTGCGCTTCCTGTTCAATCGCCAGCCGCTGTCGATCGAGGCCGGCGCCGATGACGAAGCGATCGGGGTCACCGTGGTGGAGACCCAGCTCGGAGAGCCCGACGCCAACGGCCGCCAGGCCGCAGTGCCGATCGAAGGCAGCGAGTCGCTGCTGGAAGCGGACGTGGTGATCATTGCATTCGGCTTCTCGCCCAGTGCACCGGCGTGGCTGACCGAACACGGCGTGGAAGCACAAGGCAATGGCCGCATCGTGGCCGGTGGCAAGGGCCGCCTGCCCTACCAGACCGCGCATCCCAAGCTGTTCGCAGGGGGTGACGCGGTACGCGGTGCGGACCTCGTCGTGACGGCGGTTGCCGAAGGCCGTGACGCCGCCGCCAGCATCGTCCGCCAGTTGACCGCCACGGCCTGAACCGCGCGCTGGCCGGACGCCTTCAGCCGGGCGGCTCCAGCAACTGCAGCAGCCCGCTACGGCACTGCTGCAACTGCCATTCAAGCCGGTCCAGTGTTGCCGTGGACAACGGCGCGGGTGCTTCGCTGGCGCTGCGCAGGGCTTCGGCCAGGTTCGGCATGCCGACGCTGCCCACCCCGCCGGCAATCCGGTGCAGGCGCTGCCGTATGGCCTCCTCATCCAGGACGCTGCGCGCCTGTTGCAGCGCGTGCAGGTCGTCATCCAGCGTGGACGCCAGCGAGTCCACCAGCACGCACGCGTTGGCCGCCGACCCGAAGCGCTGCGCAAGCGTCTCCAGGGTCGGCAGGTCGACCGGGGACGGCGCAGCGGTGGCCGCCACGCGTGGCCGTTGGCCAGGCAGTGGTCCCAGCAGTTGCTGGATCGCTTCGACCAGGGTTTGGCGGGCGATCGGCTTGCGGATCACCTGGTCGATCCCTGCTCCCTGGAGGCCGGCTTCATCGGCACTGAGACCGATGATTGGCATCCGCGCCCAACCGTTGCGTTGCTCTTCCTGGCGGATCGCAGCAACCAGTTCCCGCCCGCCCATGCCCGGCATCTGAAGGTCGGTCAGCAGCAGTGCATGGCGTCGCTGTCGCCAGGCCTGCAACGCCTGCAGCCCGTCCGTGGCCGCATCCGGGGCCACGCCCAGTTCACGCAGCCAGTTATCCAGCAGCAGCTGCTGGGTCGGGTGATCTTCGGCCACCAGCACCCGCAATGGCTCACCCACCCACGCTGCACCCTGCCCGGGCTGCGTGGCCGGCGTGGGCAACGGTTGGTCGTCGCGGCAACAGTGCAGGGTCATCTGGATATCCACACGCGAGCCCTGCCCGGGTTGACTGTGCAGGCTCAGCTCACCGCCCATGTGCTGCACCAGGCGACGGCTGATGCCCAGGCCCAGCCCGGTTCCGCCATAGCGCCGTGCGGTGGTCGCATCGGCTTGGGCAAAGGGCTCGAACACGGCCTGTTGCCGTTCCAGTTCAATGCCCAATCCGGTGTCCTGGACGCTGATGCACACACGCTGCGTTGCGCCCGCCGCGTCTCCGGCCGCGACGTCCACCGCCAGCGCCACGCCGCCTTGGGCGGTGAACTTGAGGGAGTTGCCGAGCAGATTGAACAGTACCTGGCGCAGCCTTACCCCATCGACCATCACGCACGGTGCCAAGGCAGGATCGATCGTGCTGCGGAACCACAGACCTTTCGCCGCCGCGACAGGCGCCAACAGTTGCCGCACCGACTCCAACAAGGCGCGCAGATCGATCGGCTGGCTGCGCAGCCCGGGCGGCTCCGTTTCCTGGCTGTCGACCTGGCCAAGCACTTCCTGCAGCAACGCATCCAGCATCGACGCTGCATCGCCCAGGACCGCCAATGCGTTCTGCTCGGGCACTGCCAGCACAGCCCCGTGCAGGCCATCCAGCGCGCCCTGCAACACCCGCATCGGTTCGCGCACGCCCTCACCCAGGGCCGCAAGCAGCTGCTCGCGCGCGCCCAGGTCGGCCTGCGCCTGGGCGTGGGCGCGTGCCAGGGCCAACTGGTCAAGCTGCTGGCCAGTGTTGTCCAGCCAGTAGCCGGACCAGAGGTGGCGCCGGCCCACCGGCCAGGCGCGCATGGCCAGCCAGCGCAGGCCATGCACGCCTTCGGCAGGGAACTCCAGCTGCAGTGGCTGGCGGCGGCGGACCGTGCGGGCCAGCGCCATCAGCACGCGCATGCGATGCCGAGGCGGAATGGCATCCAGCAACCGCGCGGGCTGGGCGCGCAGCAGCTCGCCACTGAGCGAGAACAGCTGCGGCGCATCGCCGGCCACGAAGTCCAGTTCGAGGCGGCGCAGGCAGGGCATGCCCGCCTGGAACACCACGGCAGGCAGGTTGTCGCCGATCTCCTGCAGGCGACGTTGGAGCTGCAGGCGATGGTGGCTCTCGCGACGCAGGCGCACGATGCCAAACCCCTGCACGCACGCCAGGAACAGCAGGGCGGCGGCACCGATCATCCACCCGGACGGCCCGGCTGCGCCGAACGACAATCGATCGACCGGGGAAGCGAGCTGTTGCCGCAGCGCGTCGCGGGTGGTGGCCGGCATCCTTGCCACGGCGGCGTCGAAAGCCACGACCCAACCGGCGCATCCGGGTGCGGCGGCGAAGAAGATCGGGTCCATCACCGTCGTGCTGGCACTGATGACCAGGCTGTCATCCTGCTGCAGGCGCATCTGAGCCTGCAGCAGGACCGCGTTGCCGACCACGGCATCGACCTGGCCCTGCCGCAGCTGGTTCAAGGCCATGGCACCGCTGCTGGGCGGCAGCACGTGCGTCAGGCTATGGGCGAGCGCCGGTGGCAGGGGGTCGAGTACAGCCACCAGGCCGGCGCGCAGGTCCTCCACCGACAGCACCGGCGGACCGTTGCGGCGGGTGGCGATCAACAACGGCAGCGTGATGAACGGTGTTGACGCCACCCAGCCCGATGGCAACTCCGAACGTGGGAGGCCGATGACGGCATCCAACTCGCCCTGGTGCAGGCGTTGGCGCAGTTGCGCCGTGGGCAGGACCTGCAGGGCCACGGCATCGGCCGGCAGTTGACGGACATAGCCCGCCACCAGGCCCTGTGGCCGCCAGTGGGTTCCCCACGCCAGTGGCGCACGGTCGCTGGGCATGCCCAACCGCAGGCGTCGCGGCGCCTGCGTGGCCGGATGGTCGCAGCGCGACGCCATCGCATCGGGCGGGGGCAGGTGCGCGGTCGCGGCTGTGTCCGGATGGCTGGCGGCGGCCGACCATGACAATGAAGCGGACACGACCATCACCGCAGTGAGAATACGCACGAAGGGAACTTGCACCGCAGGTGAAACCTGCGTCGACGCTAGCAGGGCCTGCGTGGCAGGCAATCAGGATTACTGCAAAGACGCCAACCAACGTCGTCATTTAAGCCTTACACTCGCAATCCACGCGCTTTCTGAGGTTGATATGCGTCTCGGTCTGGCTGCCAACCGCCTCCACCATCATGACGGCAATGCCGCATTGTTCCGTTGGCTGCGCGCCAGTGCGCACGGCCTGCGTGAACTCGATGTCGGCCTGCATGCAGTTGGCCGTACCTTTGATGCCATCGCACGGAACGGGTTGCTGGCGTCCCTGCCAGGCCTGCACCGTTACCCATACGGCCGCCAAGGGGGGCTGATGAAGCTGGTGGCCGAAGTGGTGGGCATGGGACCCGAGCGCACGCTCGACGGCGCGGTGTACCTGATCGATCCGGTCGATCCGTCGTCGATTTTTCCCGAAGCGATCGCCCTCAAACGGCAATGCGTGATCCATGGCAAGCCCTTCATCTCCACTGTCGCCAGCGCGCGCGACTGGGTGGAAATGGAACGCCTGCATGCCGGCCTGCCTGCCGAAAGCGGTGCCGATGCGCTGTTCGCGTTTTCGCAGCAGACCTTGGCACTGATTGCCCACGATGCCATGAAGCCGGCCATGCTCGCTTTTGCCGACCGGCACTTCGATGTGTTGTCGCGCTTTTCCGAGCGGGTGGCGACCGGCACCACCGGGCAGCGGCTCAATGAGCTGGCCTGGCGTCGCGGCTGGCCGGCCGATCGACCGTGGGTCACGCGTTACCAGAGCGGCCCGATGGGCGGCGACGCGCAGATTGCCGACCGTGTGCTGGAAGGCCGCTGCCAGCGCGCGATTTTCTTTGAAGACCCGCATGTGGCGCGGCAGCACGAGGCAGACATCCAGTTGCTGGAGCGGGCGGTCACCACCGTCACCGACCAGGCCGTGTGCATCACCGCGCCTGCGGTGGCCGACCGCTGGGCCAGTGCCGCCGCCCTGCGCCCCACGGCATGAGCCGCACGCGCTAGACCAGGTTGCGCAGCATGGCCTTCAGGCGCCGTCCCTCGCGCTGGAAGTAATCGCGCTCGGCCCGCCAGGCAGGGAAGCGCTGTTCCACTTCCTGCCAGAAGGCCGGCGAATGGTTGGCCTGGATCAGGTGGCAGAGTTCATGCACCAGTACGTATTCGAAGGCGCTTGGACGCCCCAGCACCAGGGCCAGGTCCAGCGCCATGCTGCCATCGGGCGCCAGCGAACCCCATTGCGATGACATCACCTTCAGGCGCAGGCGCGCAGGAGCGCGGGGCAGGCCCGGCAGATACTGCGGCAACCAGCGGCCGACATCGGCGCGGCTTTCTGCTTCATAGAACTCACGCAGCAGGCGCCGCAAGGCGGCTTCACCGGCGCGTGCCGGCCATTGCACGCAGGCACCGGCTGCATCCACCTGCAACCGCGTGTAACGGCCTTCCTGCCAGCGGACCGGGATCAGCTGGCCACGCAGCGGCAACCATCCGGGCGTACCCGGCACCAGGGCTTCGGGCAGGCTGTCGTCGCGATAATGCCGCAACTGGTCGGCCAACCATTGCCGGTGCTGTTCCAGGAAGCGCTCACCCGTCAGCAGGCTGGCTCGCAGCGGCAGGGTGAGGCGGGCACCGCGCTCATCCACGCTGAGTTTGATCCGGCGCGCACGCGGGTCACGCACGCGCAGTACATCGATTTCGTCCTCGCCGTCGCCCAGCCGCAGGCGCACGGTGTCGCGCTGCACGGAAGCAGGAGCGGACGCGGCAAGCAGGCGGCGCAGGGGAGCAATCATGGGAACAGCATAGCGCGCGGCCGTGTCCCCGTTGGCGACAGCCAACGGGAGCGCCTGTTCAGTCTGCCTTGCTCAGCTTGAATGCGGTTTCCAACAGCAGGAACAGGCGTCGGATTTCCGCACTCTGCAGCGCGAAACGCGCATCCAACTCGGCACGGCGCCCGTCTTCATCCACGTGCTCGAGCTGGTCGAGCGCACCATCGAGGAACTTGAGCTTGCGCACGATGAGGTCATCGCCGATCACGAACGACAGGTTGTCCTCGAACACCAACGCCAACTTGGTCACCTGCTTGCCGGCATCCAGGTGCTTGTCGATTTCATCGCAGCGCAGTTCCTGGTGCTGGCACTTGACCACCGCGCCACCTTCCACGGGATCCTTCATTTCACATTCTTCGCCCAGGCTCAGCCCGGTCGGCAGCGGCTCACCGGCGATCCACGCCGTGAGGATCGAGCGCGGCGCGACTTCGGCATTCAACGGCATCGCCGGGAAGCTGCCCAGCAGGCCGCGGATGTCGGACATGAAGTACTCGGCCGTCTTGCGGCTGGAGGAATCGACCACCACGTAGCCATGCTCCAGATCGATGAAGGCATCGTTGCGCGACGATTTGACGAAGGCGCGCGGCAGCAGTTCGTGCAGCAGGTCATCCTTCATCCGCTTGCGCTCGCGGCCACCCGGACGCCGGCCTTCCTTTTCTTCGATCTCTTCCAGCTTGCGCTCCAGCAGGTCGTTCACCACGGCCGCCGGCAGGATCTTGTCTTCGCCCCCCACGGTCAGCCACAGGTGCTCGCCGATCCGGTGCGAGAACTGCTCTTTTTCCTCGCGGCCAAAGGGTGACATGAAGCCACGCGAGCTCATTTCCAGCTGGCCCACGGGCTTGAGCAGGGCGTGCGGCAGCAGGGTATCCACTTCGGAGAAGTCGGTGCTGGTGGGGAAACGGAAGAAAGTCAGGTTGCGAAAGAACATGGAGATCCGAAGGCGTAAGGAAAGGGCGGCCGCAGCTTACGCGGCCGGCGTCTCAGGGGCTGCGCCGGGGTCGCTGCGCGCGTCGTCGCGGCGGCCCACGGCAGTGAAATCAAACAAGGCCGGATCGGCCAGGTGCGAAGGATGGATGTTACCCATCGCGCGGGCGATCTGCTCGATGCGGCCGGGGTGGTCGCGGTCCCACTGATGCAGCATCTGGCCGATCTGGCGACGCTGCAGGTTTTCCTGGCTGCCGCACAGGTTGCAGGGAATGATGGGAAAGCCCTGCGCCTGCGCGTAGGCGGCGATATCGTGTTCGCGCACGTAGGCCAGCGGCCGGATGACCACATGCTGGCCATCGTCGCTGCACAGCTTGGGCGGCATGCTGGCGAGCTTGGCGTGGTGGAACAGGTTCATGAACAGGGTCGTCACCATGTCATCGCGGTGATGGCCCAGGGCGATGCGGGTGAAACCGTGTTGGCGCGCGTGGTTGTACAGGGCGCCGCGGCGCAGGCGCGAACACAGCGAGCACATCGTGCCGCCTTCGGGGATCACCCGGCTCACCACGGAATAGGTGTCCTGTTCGATGATCTGGTATGGCACGCCGCGCGCGGCCAGGTAGTCGGGGAGCACGTGCGCCGGGAAGCCCGGCTGCTTCTGGTCCAGGTTCACCGCGACCAGTTCAAACGGCACCGGCGCCTTCTTCTGCAGGTGCAGCAGGATGTCCAGCAGGGTGTAGCTGTCCTTGCCGCCGGACAGGCACACCATCACTTTGTCGCCGGCGCCGATCATGCTGAAGTCGGCGATGGCCTGGCCGACCTGGCGCTGCAGGCGACGTGCCAGCCCGGGCTGGGCCGCCGCCTCACGGTGGACTTCAGGCTGGGCGCGACGCATCGGATCGGGCAGGGGCAGGACGGCGCTCATCGCTCCATTCTACCGGCTCGGGCGGCGCGGCGATCCCTGCGCATGACGTCCTCTCCCCGACGTCATCTGCGCTGTGTATGCTCTGGAACCGTGGAGACCTATACACCCGCGCAGATCACCGAACACCTGGCCACGCTGCGCGCGGAGCACCGGGCACTGGACGCGCGCATCACCGAGATGGCCGCCAATGGCGAGGACGATCTGGATGCCAAGCGCTTGAAGCGTCGCAAGCTGCAGCTCAAGGACTGCATTGCCCGGCTGGAAAGCCTGCAGATTCCCGACGAACCGGCCTGAGCGCGGCTATCCGGCTGGTGCCGGGCCATGCCCCGCAGCGACATTCCGGTAGCGCCGTGCCAGAGTTGGCGTGCCCTGGTCGCTGCGCTCGCCGGGCATGGCCCGGCGAGACCCCGTCCATCGCTCAATCCTGCGGTGCGGCTTCGTCCGGTTTGGCCGCTTCCGGGCTGACCCGCTCGATGGTGTGGCGCAGTTCGCGGCCGAGGATGAACTTGGCGTCCTTGGCCCAGGCGTCCAGGCGGGCATCGAACACCAGCTTGCTGTTCTCGTCGGGCCACACCAGGCGCAATTCGCGCAGCTTCTGGATGAAGCCGCGGAACAGCGATTTGTCGAAGAACTCCGGCGCCGCAGGTGCATACAGAAGGCTCAACCGCTGTGCGGCCTGCTGGCACAGGCTTTCCAGCTCGGCCGCACCGAGCGTTCCGGGCCCATTCTTCACCAGCACGGAAATGGCGATGTAATAGCGCTCGAACGCCTGCTGCAGCGAATGGCCGATCGCACGCAGGCGGAATACTTCATCGGTCTGTCCGGTGTTGCGCGCCAGCACGCCGCCTTCGTCATCACCGCTGGGCAGCAGCAGGCCCTCGCGGACGAAGACATCGATGGTCTGTTCGATGCGCCGGGCGAACTGCTCTTCGTTCCACGGCAGGAACAGCTCGGCCTGCAGGAACGGATAGACCGTGCGACCCAGCTGTACCAGGCCGGCGCGGCTCATGCGGCGATTGTTCTGGAAGCAGCAGGCCACCCACGAGGAGGCGGTGAACAGGTGCACCACGTTGTTGCGGAAGTAGCTGAGCAGCACCGCGGTATCGCCGCTGACGCTGAGCACATCGCCCAGCGGATGGCGGGTGCGGGTGAGGACGTTGATTTCCTCGGCGTGGGCGATGATGCGCTCGGGCGTGTGCGGGGTCACCGTCACCCGGTCCGAATAGGGCATTTCCTGCAGCAGGGTCTTGCACAACTGGATCTGCGCGATCAGGTCGGCCTCGCCCATGGCGTGCTTGGGCGTGGACAGCAGGGCCAGTGCCAACAGGTTGATGGGGTTGACGTCGGCAGCGCCATTGATGCGCACCTGGATGCGCTCGGCCAAGGTGTCCACCGTTCCGGAGAGCCACGCCGGCTTTTCATCCTCAGCCACCGCCTCGCCTTTCCATTCCGGCGCTTTTTCCGCCAGCACGTCACTCAGCGCGATGGGTTCGCCGAAGTTCACCACGACTTGGCCGAAGTTCTGCTTGAGCACCTTGGGGATGCCCCACAGCAGCTGCCAGATCGATTCTTTTTCCTTCGGCCGCCCGGACAGCTCATCAAGGTAGCTGCCGCCTTCCATCAGCTTTTCGTAGCCGATGTAGATGGGCTGGAACAGCACCGGCTTGCGCGGCTGGCGCAGGTAGGCACGCAGGGTCATCGAGATCATGCCG
>DALZLW010000077.1:0-16914 GCA_032007425.1 Stenotrophomonas sp. | reverse complement strand
TGTGTGCGGCAGGAGCCGCACGCAAGCCTACATGGACGTACTTGCGGCGTCCCCCACGGCATTACCTGTCCTGCCGTCGCACAACAGCCCAAGCGCTTCGGCTCCGGCTCCGGCTCTGGCTTAGGCTTTGGCTCCGGCTCCGGCTTCTGCGGGTGCCGGGCCGCAGGCCCGGCTGCAAAACCCCTCAACTCCGCCCGTACGTGTCCTCGAAACGCACGATGTCGTCCTCGCCGAGATAACTGCCCGACTGCACTTCAATCAACTCCAACGGCAACTTGCCCGGATTGCGCAGCCGGTGCGTCACCCCCAGCGGTATGTAGGTGCTCTGGTTCTCGCTCAACAGCAGCACCTCTTCGCCACGCGTTACTTCTGCCGTGCCACTGACCACGATCCAGTGCTCGGCACGGTGGTGGTGCATCTGCAGGCTCAAGGTGCCGCCCGGCTTCACCGTGATCCGCTTGACCTGGAAACGCTCGCCATTGTCGATCGAATCGTAAGCGCCCCACGGCCGGTACACCTTGCGGTGCCAGCTGGCTTCGCTGCGGCCCTCGGCTTTCAGCTGCGCCACGATGGTCTTGATCTCCTGCATGCGGTCGCCCTTGCCGACCAGCACCGCATCATCGGTTTCCACCACGATCACATCGTCCAAACCGACCAGAGCCACCAGCCGCTCGCTGTAGGCATAGGTGTCGTGGCAGTCGATGGCAATCACATCGCCATGGTGGGCGTTGCCGTTGGCATCGCGTGGGGAGACATCGCGCAGGGCGGTCCACGAGCCGACGTCATTCCAGCCGGCGTCCAGTGGCACCACCACCGCATCCATGGTTTTTTCCATCACCGCATAGTCGATGGAATCAGACGGCACGGCGGCGAAGGCCTCGCTGTCAAGACGGGTAAAGTCCGATTCGCGGCGGGCGCCAGCCCAGGCCGCGCGGCAGCCTTCCAGCATCGCCGGGTTGAACCGGGCCAGCTCCTCCAGGTAGCGCGATGCCTGGAACAGGAACATGCCGCTGTTCCAGAAGTACTCGCCGCTGGCCACGTAGGCCGTCGCGGTGGCCAGGTCGGGTTTCTCGACGAAGCGATCTACGTTGCGCGCATCATCACCGATACCCGGCGCCGCCTTGATGTACCCGTAGCCGGTTTCCGGGCCGGTCGGGACGATGCCGAAGGTGACCAGCTTGCCGGTTTCGGCCGCCGCGGCGGCGACCGCCACGGCGGCGCGGAAGGCCGCTTCGTCAGCGATGACGTGGTCCGATGGCAGAACCAGCAGCAGCGCGTCGGCGCCATCACCGGTGGCTTCCAGCGCCGCCACGGCGATGGCCGGCGCGGTGTTGCGGCCAACGGGTTCCAGGATGATCGCCTGCGGCGTGGCGCCGGCCTGTTGCAGCTGTTCGGCGGCAACGAAGCGGTGGGCCTCGTTGGCGATGACCAGCGGGCCACGGGTGGCGATGGGTGCCACTCGCTGCCACGTCGCCTGCAGCATGGTCTGTGTACCGGCCAGCGGCAGGAACTGCTTGGGATACATCTCGCGCGAGAGTGGCCACAGGCGGGTTCCGGAGCCTCCGGAAAGGATGACAGGCTGGATGCTGCTCATGGCCACGTGTTCTGCTCTGCGGTTACTGGGAAATCAGGGTGGAAATTTCATCGGTGCGTGCCTTCAGCAGGGCCGCATCACCTCGGGTTTCCACGTTCAGGCGCAGCAGCGGCTCGGTATTGGAGCTGCGCAGGTTGAAGCGCCAATCACCGAAGTCGGCGCTGATGCCGTCGGTATGGTCCAGCGCCGGCTGCAGGGCGGCGAAATGTTCCATCACCCGGCCCACCGCCAGCTTGGCATCGGCGACCTTGAAGTTGATCTCGCCGCTGCAGGGGAAGGCCGCCATGCGGTCTTCCACCCAGTCGGCCAGCGAGCGGCCGCTTTCCGAGACCAGCTGCGCGATCAGCAGCCACGGGATCATGCCCGAATCGGCATAGGCGAACTCGCGGAAGTAATGGTGGGCACTCATTTCACCGCCATAGACCGCATCTTCGCCGCGCATTTTTTCCTTGATGAAAGCATGGCCGCTCTTGCACAGCACCGGCACGCCGCCAGCCGCTTCGACCATTTCCACGGTGTTCCAGACCAGGCGCGGATCGTGCACGACCTTGCCGCCCGGATTGCGCTCCAGGATCGCCTTGGCCAGCAGGCCGACCAGGTAATAGCCTTCGATGAAACGGCCGGTGTGGTCGAAGAAGAAGCAGCGGTCGAAATCGCCGTCCCAGGCGATGCCGAAATCGGCACCGTGCTCCACGACCGCCTCGGCGGTGGCGGCACGGTTTTCCGGCAGCAACGGATTGGGGATGCCGTTGGGGAAGTTGCCGTCGGGCTCGTGGTTGATGCGGATGAATTCCAACGGCAGGTGCGGGGCCAGCAGGTCGACGATGGCGCCGGCGCCGCCATTGCCGGCGTTGACCACCAGCTTCAGCGGCTTCAGCGTGGTCGCATCGACATAGCTGAGCAGGTGCTGGATGTAGGCGCTCTTGTCATGCTGCTCGCTGCTGCCGGCCCGGGCCGGCTGGGCCGGCTGGGTGTCGGCGGCAACCGCGTCGGAAATGGCGAACAGGCCGGTATCGGAGCTGATCGGACGGGCTTGCTCCTTCACCAGCTTCATGCCGTTGTAATCCATCGGATTATGGCTGGCGGTGACCATGACGCCGCCAGCGGCGCGCAGGTGGTCGGTCTGGAAATAGACTTCCTCGGTGCCGCACAGGCCGATGTCGATGACCTCACGACCGGCGCTGCGCAGTCCAGCGGCCAGCGCGTCCTGCAGGGCCGGGCTGGTCAGGCGCACGTCATGGCCCACTACCACGGCGCCGGGGCCGATCTGGTCGGACAGAGCCACGCCGATGCGGCGAGCCAGATCTTCATTGAGTTCTTCCGGCACACGGCCACGGATGTCGTAGGCCTTGAAAGCGGGCAAAGGCATGAACGTCGGATCCTTCAGACAGGGGAGAAACCCCAAGTGTAATCCCACTGGTGTTGAGTAAGTGTTTCCATGGCGCAATGCCACGTGACCGTACGCGCCAATGGCCTAGAATCGTTGGATCAGACATCAACGAGGTGAGGGCGTAGATGAGTACTCCGGTAAGCAGCGGGGGCAAGCGCAGCAAGCGATTTGCCGACGCGACGCAGGCCCTGCAGGGCGTGGTGGCCGATGGCCAGACCCTGGCGGTGGGTGGATTCGGCCTGTGCGGCATTCCCGAGGCGCTGATTGCCGCGCTGCGTGACAGCGGCGTTTCCGGCTTGACCGTCATTTCCAACAATGCCGGCGTGGATGGGTTTGGCCTCGGCCAACTGCTGGCCAGCCGCCAGATCCGGAAAATGATTTCCTCCTATGTGGGTGAGAACAAAGAGTTTGAACGGCAGTATCTGGCCGGAGAGCTGGAGCTGGAGTTCAATCCACAGGGCACGTTGGCCGAGCGGCTGCGGGCCGGCGGAGCAGGCATTCCGGCGTTCTTCACCGCCACCGGTTACGGCACGGTGGTGGCCGAGGGCAAGGAAACCCGCGAATTCGATGGCCGTCACTACGTGATGGAAACCGCGCTGCGCGCCGATGTGGCGTTGGTCAAGGCGTGGAAGGCCGACGAGGCCGGCAACCTGGTGTTCCGCAAGACTGCACGCAACTTCAACCCCGCCTGTGCCATGGCCGGCAAGGTCTGCATCGCCGAAGTGGAAGAAGTGGTGGCGGTGGGCAGCCTGGACCCAGACCAGGTACACCTGCCGGGCATCTATGTGCACCGCATCGTGCATAACCCGCAACCGGAAAAACGCATCGAACAGCGCACCGTCCGCGCAGGAGACAACTGACATGGCCTGGACCCGTGACGAGATGGCGGCCCGTGCGGCCCGCGAGCTGACCAATGGTGCCTATGTGAACCTGGGTATCGGCCTGCCGACCCTGGTGGCCAACCATATCCCCGAGGGCGTGGATGTCTGGCTGCAGTCGGAAAACGGCCTGCTGGGCATCGGCCCGTTCCCGACCGAGGGCGAGATCGACGCTGACCTGATCAATGCAGGCAAGCAGACGGTGACTGCGCGCGCCGGTGCCAGCTACTTCGGCAGTGACGACAGCTTCGCGATGATCCGCGGCGGCCACGTCAACCTGGCCATCCTGGGGGCCATGCAGGTCACCGACCAGGGCGACCTGGCCAACTGGATGGTGCCGGGCAAGATGGTCAAGGGCATGGGCGGGGCGATGGACCTGGTGGCCGGCGTACAGCGCGTGGTGGTGCTGATGGAGCACACCGCAAAGGGCGGCGAGCACAAGATCCTGCCGACCTGTACCCTGCCGCTGACCGGCGTCGGGGTGGTCGATCGCATCATCACCGACCTGGCGGTGTTTGATGTCACCGCCGATGGCCTGGTGCTGGTGGAGACCGCGCCGGGGGTTGACGAAGTGGAACTGCGTGGAAAAACCGGCGTGGCCTTCCGGCACTAGGCCTCGTTGCCGACGGCACTGACCCTGCCGCGACCGGTGAAGCTGTCTTCGGTAGCGAGCAGGGTGAGCGTGGCGTCGGCGTCCCACCGTCCCTGACCCAGACAGGCCAGCGGTACCTGCACGCCCTCCAGATCCAGCTCCAATGCGCTGATGTCTTCACCGATCGCGGCCGCCACATCGTCGATGAACGACAGCGCGCCCCGGTGCACCGCCTCGAGGACGTCGATTCCCTCGGGGGAGAGCTCAATGGCGCCGAAACGGGCGGCACCGGATCGGGGGTCAAAGCCGTTGAACTGCCCTTGCGGTGCTGTCAGCAAGGCCTCCAGCAGCAGGTCGTTGTCAAGGATGGTCGATGTTGGCATGGCACCGCTGGCGGACTGGCGGGCATCAGCGTAGCGGGCTTCGGCCCAGTCAGTGGCCGGCAACGCGCGGGCGCCCTCACGCAGCGCCATGTAGGCTCCCCCCAGCGGGCGTGCGAGCAGTCGTGACAGCTGGCGCTGGATGCTGCCGGCGTAACCGATATCGACGACCATCGCTGTTTGCTGCCCTACGGTGCGGGCCCAGTAGTCGCGGTAGGCCGTGCGCTGCTGCGATGCCAGCGACAGCAAGGCTGGCACCACCGGTTGCAACCAGGCGGTCACCTCATCGGTCATCTCGGGGAGGAAAATGTCGCGGGCGAGCACCGATGGCAAGGCGTGCCGGACGCAGTCAGCCGCTTCCTGTCCCAGGCGGGCGTGCAACAGCTGCTCGAGCGAGCCATTGAAGACGCCTTGGAACGCGGCGCGCAGGTCATCACCGCTGGACAACGAGGGCAGCAGCGTTGCGCGTCGCGAAGCGAGGAAGTATGTGCCAGTGAGCGTGGCCGCACCTACGTGGCTGGATTGCAGGCGGGAGAAGCCCTGCTGCAGCAGGTGTCCTTCGCGGCTGAGGAACAGCAGGTGCTGTACGCCCCGGCGCTGCGCGGAGGCAATGACGTACAGCAGGAAATCGAGCACCAGCGGACCGACGACGCAGTAGCCCAGCATGCCCGCATCCAGCTGCGGGCGACCAAGCAGCGCCTGCGGGGCGGTGTCTGCACGCTCTGCAAAGCGGTTGGCGACCAGCCCGCGCCACAGCTGGGCAGGCCATGGGGCGTCGGACCCCTGCCGATGGCGTAACGGGCGAAGGCCGGGGATGACATCCAGCAGTGCCGATGGCCGCAGGACATGAACCGGCGCCAGCAACCCCGCCAACTGCGGTAGCTGGATGTCGGCGTGTTCGTTGTCGCCGACATGCAGCCACCGTGCGGTCTCCATACCGTGCTCGGCGGCCATCTGCTGCCAGCCGGCGAGACTGTCCTTGCGTCGCCCCGTCTCACAGGAAATCCACCAGCGCTCGATGTGTGCCAGCACGTCGTGTGGCAGCACCTGTTCCATGTCCGGTGTAGACAGGTACATGTCCGACAGCACGCTTACCCGGGAGAGGCCGGCCTGCTGCAGCGCCGCCAGCACCCCACGCCGGGGCCGCAGCAGCGCACGCTCGTGGTTGCGTTCCGCGTCAGCCAACAGGCCGGCGTCCACGTCGGCGATGGCCAGCCGACGGGCGAGGAGGGCATGGATTTCCGGGAGGGTCGGGTCGCGTTGCAACTGGTGTCGAAGCTGCTGCTCTGCGTCTTCCCGGTGTTGGCTGAAGCCCGCCACACCAAGCGTGCGCTCAAGGCGCCAGGCCAGATGCGCGCGCGCTGCTGAAGGGGTCAGGAAGGCGCGCGTCACCAATGTGTCGAACACGTCAAAAGTGAGCTGCTTGGCATTCAAGGCGGCCAGCTGCAGGCGGTCGGCCAGTGGTGACTGCAATGCCTCGCCCACGTTGCGTTCACCTTCCACAGGCAGGGCAAGTTGGCCATCGGCCGGCAGGATGCCGAGACGGAACCCCTGGTGGCGGGTGACCACCCCGAACATCCGTTCAACGGCATGCTGCAGCGTGCCGTCGATTTGTCCCTGTTCCTCGGGGAATGCCTGCAGGGGAAGGTTCAAGGCGTACAGCGGTCGCAGCGCGTCCACGCGCGCCCAGAACATCGAGCCGGCGGGAAAATCTATATAGCGTTGATGGTCCAGGGCGATGCCGAGCTGGCTGGCCAGCGCGTCGCAGGCGGGGCCGTTGCTGAGCCACGTGTGTGCCCACAAGGGCACGCCGTGGTAGCTCTCCGGGTAGACCAGGCCCAGCGCCGGATCGGCCTGGAACATGCCGAGGATCCAGGCGATCCGTTCCGGTGTTCCCAGCAGGCTGTGCAGCAGGTAATGGCGCCACTGTTCCTGCTCCGAACCGGTGTACAGCGACTTCTTGCTGTGGATGTGCCCAATAACATCCAGTGAAAGGATTTCCTGGCGGAACGTGACCAGCAAGGGCGCGATATCGCGACCGCGGTTGGCAACCTGCCGGATGATCAGCGCCTGGAGATTGGGAAGGGCAGCGAAGCGCTGCTGGGCCAGTTCTTCTGCTGGCGCATCCATGACCGAGACCAGCAAAGTGAAACGCAGCGGAATCTTCTCCAGCGCCAGGGCGAACTCTTCGATGAGGTCGGGGTAGAACACATGTGCCATCACCCCCACGCGCAGCTGCAATTGGTCAAGTGGTACCGGCTCGGGCAGTACCGGCATGTCGAAGCACTCAGTGGCCCGCGTGCGCACCGCGCTGGCAGCGGACACACGTGCGAAAAAGCCGCTGACCCCCATGGCCGCGACGACCTTCAGCGCGCGCCGCAACACCGACCACATACCGGCCCACCCCCCACCATGGCGCTGCACGGAGCGCCGCACCGCCTGTACATGGCGCTTCACCAAAATAGCACCGTGGCAATGAGGCGCATGCAGGGCAACGGGGCTGGACAGGGCGACATGGGAACGACCGCGGGAAGGATGCAAGCATTGTCCTGCCTGTATCCTGACCGAGCAACTTCGGGGATGCTGGAAGATGTTCACCGATTCCATGGCCAGCGGCCTTTTCCAACACACAGCGCTGCCTGACGCCGACGTCCGCCACCTGCCCGGATGGCTGCCAACGGTCGACGCCGACGCGTTGCTCCAGGCCCTGATCGGCGATGTCCCGTGGGAGGTACACCGTATCCGCCTGTTCGGTCGCTGGGTGGATTCGCCACGCCTGAGCTGCTGGATCGGCGACCCGGAGGCCCGCTACCGGTATTCAGGTGCCGAGTTCCAGCCACACCCCTGGCCGCCGGTGCTGTTGCCTGTGCGGCAGGCGCTGGAACAGGCCAGTGGTGCCCGCTTCAACAGTGTCCTGCTCAACCGCTACCGGCACGGCCAGGACAGCATGGGCTGGCACAGCGATGACGAGCCGGAGCTGGGGCCGAGCCCGGTGATTGCGTCGCTGAGTCTGGGGGCCGAGCGGCGGTTCTTATTGCGTCGGCGCGATGCACATGACCGGAAGGCAGCGTACCGGCTGGGCCACGGCGACCTGCTGGTGATGGCCGGGCAGACCCAGCGTTTCTACCAGCACGCCCTGCCGAAGATGGCGCGAGTGCAGGGCGAGCGGATCAACCTGACGTTCCGCTGGATCGTCGCGCGTTGATGGGTTCCCGCCGGGCATGGCCCGGCGACCCTGTTTCAGCGCGCCAGCGCCTGCTGGTCCGCTTGGCCACCCTGCAGCGTCCAGCCCACGACATCGGTGGTGAGCTGCTGCAGGCCGCGCTCGAACGCCGCCGCCACTGCCGGCACATCGGTGCTGCCCACCGGCTGCTGCTGGCGGAACGTGCGGTCAGCCACCACGCGCTGGTCGACCACGTGGATCAGCTTGGCGTTCACCTCGATCACCGCGTTGGGCGTGGCCTGGCCCTGGTAGTCCGATTCAAAGCTGCGCACGTCCAGGGCCAGTTTGTAATCGGCGCGGATGCCGGTGGCGGTACGGGCCACGCCGGTGATCCGGCCCGAATCCTCGAAGCCGCGCAGCACGGCTTCTTCGATCATGTCGGTGGCCGGCTGCGACCAGGTCGCCCCCTTGTACACCTCAAGTTCCGAAGCGGTGGGGCGGACGTTGATGCGCGGGCTGTCCACCACGCGCGCTGCGCTGGGCTTGGACACCACCAGCTGCCAGTCCACGCTGGGCCAGGCCGCATCGGCCTGCACGCGGATGGCGGGTGCGTAGATCGTCACCGGGTCCTTGCTGCCACCGCCGAGCACCGAACAGCCGCCGAGCACGGCAATGGTGAAGGCGGCCGAGGCCAGGCGCAGTGCGCGGCTGCGGTTGGGCGTCATCGTCTTCATTCCGGTTCGAACTCCTTCGGTGCGTCGCGGCCGAGCAGGTAGCGCGCGGGGTTGTTTTCAAGGCGGTCACTGACCCGTCGTAGGTCACGGATCAGGCCGCGCAGCTCGGTCAGGGTCGGACCCAGCTGGCCCAGCCCATCGCTGGCGAAGCTGTTGATCGCCGCGCGGTTCTCGCCCAGGATCGAATCGGCGTTGCCGGCGGCCGAATCCAGCTTGGCCAGTGTGTTGTCCAG
This sequence comes from Stenotrophomonas sp., assembly GCA_032007425.1. Classification (GTDB taxonomy): domain Bacteria; phylum Pseudomonadota; class Gammaproteobacteria; order Xanthomonadales; family Xanthomonadaceae; genus Stenotrophomonas. The sequence continues at coordinate 7,950 of DALZLW010000077.1, read as the reverse complement.
TTTCTCGATGATCGTCGGCAGCTGCTGCACCAGGTTCTGGTCCAGCCGCTGGATGGTGCCGTTGGTGGTCTTCAGCGTGGCGTCCAGGCTGCGCGCGGCATCGCGTGCGCTGCTGAGCAGGGCCTGCGCGCCTTGGTCGCGGTCGGCCAGGCTGCCGCTGAGGGTTTCCAGATTGGCCAGCGTGGCATTGATCGCGGCAACGTTGCGGTCGCTCATGATCTGGTCCAGGCGTTCGACCACGCGGTTGGCGACATCGGTGATGTTCTGCAGCGCCGAGGGCGTGGTGGGAATGATCGGTGCTGGATCCTTGTTCACCGAGGTCAGCGTGGCCGCCTGCGGTGTGCCGCCACTGAGCTGGATGATCGACGGCCCCGTGAGGCTGGTGATGGCCAGCTTCGCGCGGGTATCGGTCTTCACCGGTGTCGTGGAGTTCAGGCGGATACGCGCCACGACCTGGCGCGGGTCGTCGGGGACAAGGTTCAGTTCGATGATCGAGCCGACCGCGATGCCGTTGTACTGCACCGGGCTGCCGACCGACAGGCCGGTCACCGCCTCGCGGAACACCACCCGGTATTCCTGCCAGGTGCGGTCTGAGGAGTACTTGGCCGCCCACAGGCCGAAGGCCAGCAGGGCAAGTCCGGTGATCAGGGTGAACGCGCCGATGAGCACGTAATTGGCTTTGGTTTCCATGGGTCAGGCACGCTCGCTCTGTTCGCCACGCGCAGCCCGGGCACGCGGTCCGTGGAAGTATTCCTGGATCCAGGGATGGTCCAGCTGTTCAATGTCCGCCAGCGGGGCATTGGCCACGACCTTGCGGTCGGCCAGCACCGCCACGCGGTCGCAGATGGCATACAGGGTGTCCAGATCGTGGGTGATCAGGAACACGGTCAGCCCCAGGGCTTCCTGCAGCGTCTTGATCAGGCGGTCAAAAGCCGCCGCACCGATCGGGTCCAACCCCGCCGTGGGTTCATCGAGGAACAGCAGGGGCGGGTCCAGCGCCAGCGCACGGGCCAGGCCGGCACGCTTGCGCATGCCCCCCGACAACTGCGATGGCAGCTTGTTGATGGCATCTGCCGGCAATCCGGCCAGTTTCACCTTCAGCAGGGCCAGTTCGTAATGCCAGCGCTCCGGCAGTTCGCGGTGGTGCTCCTTCAACGGCACCTGCACGTTCTCGCCTACGGTCAGCGACGAGAACAGGGCGCCGTCCTGGAACAGCACGCCGGTGTTGCGCTTGATGTGCAGGCGGCTTTCGGCATCGGCGGCCCGGGCATCGCGGCCCAGTACCTCTACCTGCCCGGCATCGGGCGTGCGCAGGCCGAGGATGGTCCGCATGAGCACCGATTTGCCGGTGCCTGATCCGCCTACGACGCCGAGGATCTCGCCGCGCCGCACGTCCAGGTCCAGGTCCTCGTGCACGGTCTGGCTACCGAAACGGTTGACCAGTCCGCGTACGCGGATTGCCAGTTCCGCGCTGTCGGCGTCTGCTCCAGGGGTGTTGGCAACAGGGTCGTGCATGCTCACCAGCCCATCTGCATGAACCACAACGCGGCGAACGCGTCGAGGATGATCACCAGCGAGATCGTCTGCACCACGCTGGAGGTCGTGCGCTCACCCACCGACTGCGCCGTGCCTTCCACCTTCAGGCCTTCCAGGCAGCCGATCAGGCCGATCACCAGGGCGAACACCGGCGCTTTGCTCAGGCCGACCAGCATGTTCCGCACTTCCATGGTCTCGTGCATGCGGGCGATGTACATCTGCGGTGGAATATCCAGGTCGAAGGCGCCCACCGTGATGCCACCAGCCAGGCCCGCCGCCATGGCCACGAAGGTCAACAGCGGCAGGGTGATGAGCAGGGCGACAATGCGGGGCAATACGAGCAGGTCCATCGGGTCCAGCCCGAGGGTCTGCATGGCGTCGATTTCCTCGCGCGCCTTCATGGCGCCGATCTGTGCGGTGAAGGCGCTGGCGGTGCGCCCGGCCAGCACGATGGCGGTGAGCAGCACGGCGAACTCGCGCAGGAAGGCGATGCTGACCAGTTCGACGACATAGATCTCGGCGCCGAAGTCTCGCAGGATGGTCGAGCCGAGGAAGGCGATCACCGCACCGACGAGGTAGGAGAGCAGGGCGACCAGCGGCACGGCATCCAGCCCGACCTGTTCCATCTGGTGCACGGTGGCGGTCAGCCGGAAGCGACGCGGCTCCTTGATCAGCCGCGCGCCCTTGACCAGGCTTTCGCCCAGGAAGCTGGCGAGTGCGACGATGTTCTGCCCGGTGGCGTGCATGCTGACGCCGAGGCGCTCCAGCGCCGCCAGCACACCGAAGTCGCGTTTGGCCTTGGGGCGGTCATCGGCCACTTCTTCGATGGTACAGACCAGCGCCTGATGATCGTCGCGGAACAGCAGTGCATCTTCCGACAGGTCTGCCCGGTGCGCGACACGCAATACCTGCAGTACGCCGGCCGAATCGATGTGCTCGATCCCCGTCGCATCCAGCGTGGTCAGGCCTTCGGGCACGGCCTGCAGCACCTGCGCAGATTGCAGCGCGGTATGCAGGGTCCAGCGGCCGTACAGGCGGATCCGACCGGGATCATCGGCGTCCTGTTCCAGACGGGGAGTATTGGAGGCGTTCATGGTTGCCATGTAGCATGCAGCATACCGTGTGCATGAGGCATGCAGCGTCGGTCCTGTCCGATTTCGCTTGCGAGTGCAGGCATGGCTTGAGTGATACTAGCCCGATGCCTGAACTGCCTTTCCCGTCGCCGCCCCAAGCCACCTATGCCCAACGCGTGGCCTTCGTCTGCGAAATCGCCGGGCGCCTGCATGGTTATGGCACGACCGCCCAGCGCCTGGAGGCCGCCGTTGTCGCGCTGGCCGAGCAGCTGGATCTGGATTGTGAGCCATGGTCCAACCCCACCGGCTTGATCCTCAGCTTCAGTGACCCCACCCAGGCCATCGGTACCAGCGACATCACCCGGGTGATCCGCCTGGCCCCTGGTGAGAATGACCTGCACAAGCTGAGCGTCGCTGACAGCATTGCCGAGGACGTGGCCAAGGGGCGCATGAGCATTGCCCAGGGCCATACCGCGTTGAGGCTGCTTGATAAGGACCCCGGTCGCCGCGGCAAGCTGCGCACCATCCTGGCCTACAGCCTGGGGGCTGCCGGCGTGGCGGGGCTGTGGAAGCTGCCTTGGCTGGACATCGTGACCGCAGGGGGCATCGGCCTGCTGATCGGCCTGCTGGGTCAATGGACCGACCGCCGGCCGGCGAGCAAGGAGGCCTCCGAGGCCCTGGCCGCCTTGCTGGCGGGCATGGTCGCCGCTCTCGTAGCCAGTTTCGTAGCCCCGCTGAACCTCAACACGGTGATCATCGCCTCGCTGGTCGTGCTGCTGCCCGGCATGGCGCTGACCAATGCGGTCAATGAACTGGCCAGCCAGCATTGGGTGTCGGGCACGGCGCGCTTCGCGGGCGCGCTGACCACGATCATGAAATTGACGGTGGGTGCGGTGATTGCCGTTACCCTGGCCGGTGTGATCGGCCTTGAGCCGCAGATCCGTGCCTCACGTCCGCAGGCCGATTGGGTGGAATGGGCCGCGCTGTTGCTGGCAGCCTCGGCATTTGCGATGTTGTTCAAGGCCAGTCGCCGCGATTTTCCCTGGGTGATTGCCGCCTCGGTGGCCGGGTATGCCATTTCCAAATTCGCTGGCCATGCCTGGGGTATTCCCGCAGGCATTTTCCTCTCCGCCATGACGCTGACCGCAGCCGGCAATCTGTTCGGCCGCTGGGTACAGCGACCGGGGGCGATCATCCGCCTGCCGGGCATCATCATGCTGGTGCCCGGGAGTACCAGCCTGCGCGGGGTGCTCACCTTGGTCCAGCAGCAGGACATGGTTGCCGGCCAGACGGTGTTCCTGACCGTGCTCAACGTCGTGATGGCACTGGTGGCGGGCCTGCTGTTCGGCAACCTGCTGGTGCCTGCACGAAAAACCCTGTAGTCGCTGGAGGCGTCAACGTTAAAATTGCCGGACCATTATGTTGCGCTGCAAGATAATCGTTGGCAACACAAGCAATGATGCGAGGTGAACTAGTTCCAGCGAAGGCAGTCGACGTCGCCCGCGATTCATGGCCCGGTAGCGCGGGGTCATGCCCGGTTATCGTGCCGGAAATGGCGCTGCGGAAAAACAAATGCCGGCGCAAGGCCGGCATTTGTTCAGGGACTGGTCATCGCTGCGGCCGCGGGCGTGCGCGCGCCGGCAGTAATGACTGCGGGCCGATCAGGCCTTCTTGATCAGGAAATCTTCGACCTTCTTGCCCTTGCTGGTCAGTTCGGCCAGCCAGCGCGGCTGCTTGCCACGGCCGGTCCAGGTTTCCTTGGCATTGGCCGGGTTGCGGTACTTCGGCGCAACCTTGCCCAGCTTGCGGCCGGCGGTCTTGGCCGGGGCCTTGGTGGTTGCCACCTTGCGTGCGCGGGGGGCGACGGCGCTGCCGAACAGTTCTTCGATCGAATAACCTTCGGCCTGGGCCAGCTTGCTCAGCTGGGCACGCACCTTGGTGATCGGGCGACGCTTGGCGACGATGGTCTGCTGTTTCTTGGCGCTGCGGATCAGGACACCCAGCTCGCGGGCCGACAGACCAGTCAAATCGATGCTCATTTATTGCTCCAGATTATGTGGACGGGGCTGCCAATCCGTGGCGTTGGGCCACAGCTTAATCGTCATGAGCACGCAGCACAAACAATAAAACGTGAAAACCTATCATTGCGGGCAAAAAAAAGCCGGGGATTATCCCCGGCTTTCCTTGTTAATCCAGCAGCTTGGCCAGCAGGGCCTGGCGGTCGAGGCTTTCGGCCTCGGCGGCGCGGCGTGAGCGGTACTCGTAAGTGCCTGCGGCCAGGCCGCGCTCGGACACCACGATACGGTGCGGTACGCCGATCAGTTCCATGTCCGCGAACATCGCACCGGGGCGCAGGCCGCGGTCGTCCAGCGCTGCGTCCAGGCCGGCATCGCGCAGTTCCTGCAACAGGGCATGTGCGGCATCGGTGACGGCGGCATCTGCCTTGGGATTGATCATGCACACCACGACCTGCCACGGCGCCATCGCGTCGGGCCAGATGATGCCGGCGTCGTCGTGATTCTGTTCGATTGCCGCCGCGACGATTCGCGAGATACCGATGCCATAGCAGCCCATCGTCATTACCGCGGCCTTGCCGTTTTCATCCAGAACCGTGGCATTCAAGGCCTGGGCGTAGGTGCGACCGAGCTGGAAGACATGGCCGACTTCAATGCCGCGTGCGATTTTCAGTTCGCCGCCATCACGGGCGCGGTCACCGGCCTGGACATTGCGGATGTCCACGATTTCCGGCTCGGCCAGGTCGCGGCCCCAGTTCACGCCGGTCAGGTGGTAACCGGCTTCGTTGGCACCGACGACAAAATCAGCCATGGCAGCCACTTCGGCATCCGCAATCACGCGGATTTCCTTGCGCGGCGCCACCGGTCCCAGGAAGCCGGGCACGCTGCCCAGATAATCGATGAGTTCCGCTTCGGTGGCAAAGCGGTGGCCGGCCAGGCCGGGGACCTTGGCCAGTTTGATTTCATTGACATCGTGATCGCCGCGCACCAGTGCCAGGACGAAGCCGCCCTGGGTCATCAGTGCCACGGATTTGACCGTCTGCTGCAGGGCAATGCCCAACAGCGCAGCGACGTCTTCGCAGGTTTTCTGGGTCGGGGTTTCCACCTTCATCAAGGCCTGGCCCGGTGCCGCACGCGGCGCCGGCGCGGCGGCGACGGCCGCTTCCATGTTGGCGGCATAATCCGAACCGGTGGAAAACACGAGGGCATCTTCACCGGAATCGGCGATCACGTGGAATTCCTGGGACGCGTCGCCGCCGATGGCGCCGGAATCGGCCTGCACCATGCGGAACTCCAGGCCCAGACGGGTGAAGATGCGGCTGTAGGCCGCCTTCATGTTCTCGTATTCGCGGACCAGGTCCTCGTCATGCAGGTGGAAGGAATAGGCATCCTTCATCAGGAACTCGCGTGCGCGCATCACCCCGAAACGGGGGCGGATCTCATCGCGGAACTTGGTCTGCATCTGGTAGAAGTTGACCGGCAGCTGCTTGTAGCTGGACAGTTCCTGGCGGGCGAACTCGGTGACGGCTTCTTCAGCGGTCGGGCTGTAGCAGAAACCCTGGTCCTTGCGGTCCTTGATCTTGAGCAGCTGGTCACCGAATTTCTTCCAGCGCCCACTGGCTTCCCACAGCTCCTGCGGCTGCAGCGTGGGGATCTGCAGTTCGACCGCACCGGCGCGGTCCATTTCCTCGCGGACGATGCGTTCAACCTTGCGCAGCACGCGCAGGCCCAGCGGCGACCAGGTGTACAGGCCGGAGGCGAGCTTGCGGATCATGCCGGCGCGCAGCATCAGCCGGTGGCTGGTGAGCTCGGCGTCGCTGGGGGTTTCCTTGGTGGTGTGCAGATGGAACTGGGACAGGCGCATTGTCGATGCATCAAAGCGGCGGAGACCGCTATTCTGCCAGTCTGGCGTCGTGCCTGCGCGCCGGATCAGTTGCCGGGCGGGCACCAGGCCTTCACTGCGGCCTCGGCCAGACCCCGGTGATTGGCGCGCTGGGCATCGTCGAGCGGCGTTTCGGCCCTGCCATCGCCATCCAGATCCTGAAGTACCGGCCCCCCGCCTGCCAACAGGGCAAGATTGGCACGGGCGGTGGCACACTGCGCCGGTACCTGCGGATCGACGGCCGCTGCCGGCCGGGCTGCGTCGGCCGGTGCAGGGCGGGCCTGCTCCCGGGTCTCATAGGCTTTGCCCGCTGGCGGCTGCTGGGAGTACTGGGTCACCCCGTTGGCATCCTTCCACTTGTACACCGGCGCGGCCCACAGCGGTGGGCTGGACAGCAGCAGTGCCGTACACAGGCAGGTCAGTACACGCATGGCGGCTCCACGGCGAGGCGGGAACCTGATTGCAGCATTGCCGCCCAGTGCTGGCAAGTCGATTAAACTCCCCCTCATGGATCCGATCACCCCGCCTACAAGGCCACGCAGCATCTACCTGCTGCCCAATCTGTTCACGACCGCCGGCCTGTTCGCCGGTTTCTACGCGATCATCGCCGCGGCCAATGGCCAGTTCGTCAACGCCAGCATCGCCGTCTTCGTGGCGGCGGTGATGGATGGCCTGGACGGCCGGGTGGCGCGGTTGACCGGCACCAGCAGCGAGTTCGGCGTGCAGTACGACTCCCTGGCCGATCTGGTCAGTTTCGGCATGGCGCCGGCGTTGGTGATGTACCACTGGTCACTTTCCGCGCTGAAGTACGACGGCGAACTGCTGGGCCGGGTAGGCTGGGCGGTCGCCTTCCTGTACGCGGCATGCGCTGCATTGCGCCTGGCCCGCTTCAACACCCAGGTGGCGGTGGTCGACAAACGCTGGTTCGTCGGCCTTGCCAGTCCTGCAGCTGCCGGACTGATGATGTCCTTCGTGTGGGCCTTCGCCGATGGCAACCTGGGCTGGGATGGCGAGCAACTGCGCTACGTGGCCTTGGCGGTAACGGTGACGGCCGCCCTGCTGATGGTCAGCCGGATCCGTTTCACCAGCTTCAAAGGCGGCGGCGAAAAGGGACCGCGCGCTGACCGCATTCCGTTCCTGGCCCTCGCCCTGGTGCCCATCGGCATTGCCATCGCCGTGATCGACCTGCCACGGGTGCTGCTGGCCGTTGGCGTGATCTACGCCATGTCTGGCCCTGCGGCCTGGGCCTGGCAACGCCTGCGCAAGCGATCGGACGCTGCATGACGGCCGCGCCGGCGACTCCTTGGTCACCCACCCAGCAGGCCTGGTTGCAGGCCATGGGGTATACGGTGCTGCACGGCACCGCGCTGGCCGACGCCCTGGCCGCCGCGGTGGTCCTGGAAGCGCCGGAGAACCGGCCGGACACGGCGCAGCGCCGGCCAGC
>DALZLW010000076.1:0-16979 GCA_032007425.1 Stenotrophomonas sp. | reverse complement strand
CGACGGTGTTGATCACCAGCCGGCGTTCTTCATCGGTCCTGGCCACGAACGGCAGGAGGGTGCCAACGCCGAGGTCGAAGCCATCCATCACCGCCCAACCCACCAGGAGGATGCCAAGCAGCAGCCACCAGATGATCCGCAGTGTCGTGTAATCAAGTCCCAGGAATTCCATCTGGATGCTCCTTATGCCTGGTCGGCAGCCGGCGAGCCGGCAATGTTGGTGGCCTGCGGCACGGGTGCCTGCAGCGTCGGCAGGATGTCATCAGGGCCTTTGCGGATGGCCTTGAGCATCAGCTTGATCTCGATGATCAGCAGCACGGTGTACAGGCTGACGAACACCGCCAAGGTGGTGAGGATTTCATGCAGTGCCAGGCCCGAAGCCGCATAGAAGGTCGGCAGCACGCCATCCACCGCCCACGGCTGGCGACCGTATTCGGCGACGAACCAACCGCATTCGATCGCGATCCATGGTGCCGGCAGGCTCCACACCGCCAGTTTCAGGAACCAGCGCTTGTCTTCGAAGTTGTGGCGGCAGGAGAAATAGAACGCCACCGCGAAGAAGGCGATCAGGTAGAAGCCCAGCGCCGCCATGATGCGGAATGTCCAGAACAGCGGCGCCACGCGCGGCACGGTGTCCAGTGCGGCCTTGGCGATCTCTTCCTGGGTGGCGTTGCCGATGTCTTCGCGGTAGCGCTTCAGCAGCAGCCCATGGCCCAGGTCCTGCCAGTGCTTGTCGAACATTTCCCGTGCTTCAAGATCGTTCTTGTCAGCGCGCACGCGCTGCAGGGCACCATAGGCGATCTGCCCGCCGCGGATGCGGTGCTCGGCGCGCTCCACCAGTTCCAGGATGCCCGGGATGGGCTGGTTGGTCGATCGGGTGGCGATCAGCCCCATCAGGTAGGGGATCTTGATCGCGTAATCGTTCTGCTGCGTGGTCTGGTTGGGAATGCCGAAGGCGGTGAAGTCGGCCGGCGCGCGCTCGGTCTCCCACATGGCTTCGATCGCGGCCAGCTTCATCTTCTGGTGCTCGCTGGCGGCGTAGCCGCTCTCATCGCCAAGCACCACCACCGACAGCGACGACAGCAGGCCGAACGCTGCCGCCACCGCAAACGAACGGCGTGCCATGTCTTTGTGCTTGTTGCGCAGCAGGTACAGCGCACTGATGGCCATCACGAACACCGCGCCGGTCACGTAACCAGCACTGACCGTGTGCACGAACTTGGCCTGCGCCACCGGGTTGAGCAGCACGGCGGCGAAGTCCACCACTTCCATGCGCATGGTCTCCGGATTGAACACCGCACCCACCGGATACTGCATCCAGCCATTGGCGATCAGGATCCACACCGCCGAAAGGTTGGTGCCCAGCGCCATCAGCCAGGTCACCGTGAGGTGCTTGACCGGGCTCAGGCGGTTCCAGCCGAAGAAGAACAGTCCGATGAAGGTGGCTTCCAGGAAGAAGGCCATCAGCCCTTCGATGGCCAGTGGCGCACCGAAGATATCGCCCACGTAATGGCTGTAGTAGGACCAGTTCATGCCGAACTGGAACTCCATCACCAGGCCGGTGGCCACACCGATGGCGAAGTTGATGCCGAACAGGGCGCCCCAGAACAGGGTCATCTGCCGCCAGACCGGTTTGCGGGTCATGACGTAGACACTCTCCATGATGGCCACCAGGAACGACAGGCCAAGGGTGAGTGGGACAAACAGGAAGTGGTACATCGCGGTCAGGGCGAATTGCAGCCGTGACAGTTCTACAACTGTCGAATCGATCATGGCCTGGCTACCTCGTGGATAGTGCCGTTGCGGGTGGCGGGAAGGGTGGTCTACGCGGAAATGATGAGACCGACTGCTTCTGACTACCTTGATTCAGATCAATGTGAACCAGCTGACGCACGGGCATCGTAGGCCATCGTCGCCGTGGGTGCGACTCCCTGCCGCAGCCTGCGCTGCCGGGGCCTGCCCACGCCCTACAATATGCCGTACTTTCCAGCCCGACGAGGATGGCGTGAGCCACAGCCCCGAATCCAGCACGGAAGAAACCCGCCAGCGGCGCGCCCGGCTGGCCTGGCTGGACGCCCTCTCATCTGCGGCGCGGGGCCGGCGCCGGCTGGCGGCCGTGGCCACCTGTGTGTCCGGTGGCCTGCTGATCGCACAGGCCGGGCTGATCGCCGGCCTGGTGCAGCAGGTCTTCATTTCAGCGCAACCGCTGCAGCCACTGCTGTGGATGCTGGTGGCACTGGCCGTGGTGCTGCTGGTGCGCGCCATGCTGGGCGGGGTGGTGCAGGCGGCGGCCGGCGACGTGGCCGATGCCGCGCGCCTGGGGCTGCGCGAGCGCGTCTACGCGGCACTGCAGGCACGCGGCCCGCTGTGGCTGCGTGGCCAGCGCACCGGTGAACTGGGTGAGCTCATGCTGGGCCATGCCGATGCCATCGACAGCTATTACGCCGGCTACCAGCCGGTGCGTACCGAAGTGGTGGTGGTGCCGCTGCTGATTCTCGCCGCCGTGGCATGGGTGGACTGGGTGGTGGCGCTGGTCTTCGTGTTCACCGCGCCGCTGGTGCCGTTCTTCATGATGCTGGTAGGATGGGGCGCCGAAGCGGCCGGCCGCGCGCAGTTGGGTGAACTGGCCCGGATGAGCGGGCACTTTGCCGACCGCATCAAGGGGTTGGGGCTGCTGCGCTTGTATGGACAGGGCGAGGCTGAGCTGGCGGGCGTCACCGCCGCGGCAGAGGGCGTGCGCGTGCGCACCATGAAGGTGCTGCGCATCGCCTTCCTCTCCTCCACCGTACTGGAGTTTTTCGCATCGGTCAGCGTGGCCATGGTCGCGCTGTACCTCGGGCTGAGCTATCTGGGGCTGATGTCGCTGCACAGCGCGGTGCCCACCCTGGGCACGGGGCTGTTCTGCCTGTTGCTGGCTCCGGAGTTCTACGCGCCGCTGCGGCGCCTGGCCGCCCACTACCATGATCGTGCCAATGCACTGGCGGCCGCCGCCGAAGTGCAGCGCCTGCTGGGCGAACTGCCCGACATCGCAGCGGCCGTGGAAACGGCAACCCCGCGCCTGGCCGCCGAACCGATGCGGGCCAATGCACCGCCGCTGCAGGTGCTCGATGCCACACTGCGGCCGTTGGGCGCGGGCCACGATGTTCTGAGCGGGCTGTCATTCGTGCTGGAGCCCACCCAGCGGCTTGCACTGGTTGGCCCCAGCGGCAGCGGGAAAAGCACGCTGCTGGAAGCGCTTGCCGGATGGTTGCCGCCGCAGTCGGGCAGCATCGTGCTGCGGCCGGGCCTGGAAGTGGGATATGCCGGGCAAAGGCCGTATCTGTTCCATGGCAGCATCGCTGACAACCTGCGCCTCGCCGATCCCACCGCGAGCCTGGCCACGTTGCGCGCAGCGGCCGAGGCTGCGCAGGTGATGCGCTTCGTGCATACGTTGCCGCAGGGGTTGGACACGCTGATCGGCGAGCGAGGCTTCGGCCTGTCCGGCGGCCAGGCGCGTCGCATCGGCCTGGCCCGCCTGCTGCTGCGCAATCCGGACATCCTGCTGCTGGACGAACCGACCGCCTTCCTCGATGCCGCTACCGAGGCAGCGCTGCTGCATTCGCTGTCGGTGTACGCGCGCCATCGCAGCGTGATCGTGGCCAGCCACAGCGCGGCCACCATTGCCTGGGCCGATCATTGCCTGGCGCTGCCCAGCGGGCAGCTCAGCGAACTGCCGCGTACCGGAGCCCCTGCATGAAACAGCTTCCGATGAACCTGCGCAGTGTGTTGCTGGTGCATCGCGCGCGACTGCTGCTGGCCCTGCTGCTGCTGTGGACCACCATGCTGGCAGGCACCGCCTTGCTGGGGCTGTCGGGTGGCTTCCTCACCGCCGCCGCCATCGCCGGTGTTGCCGGGCTGGGCAGCGGGTTCAACTTCTTCTCGCCTTCTGCCGGCATCCGCGGATTGACCATGGCGCGCATCGTGTCGCGCTACTTCGAGAAGCTGGTTGGCCATGATGTCACGCTGCGCATCGCCCGCGACCTGCGCGTGTGGTTCTTCCGCCGCGCACTGCCGCTGGCGCCCGCGAAGCTGGGCGGCACCCGCACCGCCGAACTGCTGGCACGTCTGCTGGGCGATATCGCCGAAGTCGATGGACTGTGGGTGCGCGCGCTGGGGCCATTGCTGGCGCTTGCGGAGCTGAGCGTGGTGGCGGTGGCTTCGGCGTGCATGATCCTGCCGGCGGCTGCCCTGTTGCTGGCCGTGCTGGCCGCCTTGCTCGGGCTGGCGGTGCCGCTGCTGGGCACGGCCGGTCGCAGCGCCGAGGAACGTGATCGCGCAGAGCACCGTTCGCAGTTGCGCAATCTTGCCTTTGAAGGACTGGAAGGTGCAGCCGACCTCGCCGCACTGGGAGGGCAGCAGCACTGGCGTGGTGGTGTGGAAGTGGCGGCGCGGCAACTGCGCGCGCGCGATCGCCGCCGCCGTCGTCGCCTGGTTGCGGCCAACGTGTTGCACGGCGTGATCAGCGGCCTGGGTTTGGTGGCCATGCTCTGGCTTGCGCTGGAGACGCAGCAGAGCGGGCGGTTGGATGCCCCCATGGCGGCCGGGCTGGTCTTCCTCACCGTCGCCCTGATCGAAGTGTGGGCCGGGATGGGACTGGCATGGCAGGCGCTGCAGTCGGCGCAGGTGGCGATGGCCAGGCTTGAGGGCATTGTCGATCAGCCCCCTGCAGTGGCCGAGCCCAAGCAACCGGTCGCCGTGCCTGCCTTGCCCGGCACGGTGCGCTGGGAAGGGGTCAGCTTCGCCTGGCCGGGCCAGGCACGGCCGGTCCTGCACGGGTTGGACCTGCAGTTGCGGCCCGGCGAGCGCATTGCCATTGGCGGTGACAGCGGTTGTGGCAAGACGACCTTGTCCAGCCTGCTGCTGCGGCTCTGGGACCCACAGCAGGGAAGGGTGACGTATGACGGTGTCGACCTGCGTGCCTTTGCCCAGGATGACTGGCACAGGCAGCTGGCGTGGCTGCCGCAGCATGCGCCGGTATTTGCCGGCACGGTGGCCGAGAACCTGCGTCTGGGTGATCCCAATGCCGGCGATGCGGCCTTGTGGTCCATGCTGGAACGGGTGCGGCTCGGCGGCTGGGCACGCCAGGTAGGCGGCCTGCAGGGCTGGGTCGGGGAGAACGGCGCAACGCTGTCAGCCGGCCAGGCACGGCGCCTGGCGCTGGCGCGAGCATTGCTGCGCGGCGCACCGATCCTGATTCTCGATGAACCCACGGAGGGCCTGGACGTGGACACGGCGCACGCGCTGCTGAATGATCTGCCAGCCCTGCTGGAGGGGCGCAGCCTGTTGATGATCACCCATGACGTTCTGCCGGTTGGCGTAGTGGACCAGACGTACCGCCTGCAGGAGGGGCGTCTTTTCCGCGATCGGTGATCCATGCGCAGCGGGGAGCCGTGCGGCGGGAGTGTCCAGTGATCCTGAAACCACTGTTCCTGCGTGGCTCGGGACGGTAGCGACACGCATGACCGGACCGGCTGCATGCGTGCCACGCACCATCGAACGGTGGCTACAGCGCGTCCAGGAACGCCCTGACAGGCGGTCCAAAACGTTTGAAATCCACCAGGAAGGCATCATGGCCCTGCGGTGAATCCAATCCGACGAACGTGGCCTGTGCACCGCCCGCGCGGAGGCCATCGGCGATCTGCTGCTGTTGCTGCACCGGGAACAGGATGTCGGTGTTGGCGCCGATGGCCAGTGCCTTTTCGACCTGCAGCCGGGCCAGGCCTGCCAGCACATCGCCACCGGCCTGGTCGGCCAGATCGAACCAGTCCATCGAGCGACTGAGGTACAGATAGCAGTTGGGATCGAAGAAGCGCACGAAGCGCCGCGCATGCCCTTCCAGGTAGCTTTCCACCTGGAATTCCAGCCCGAACGGGTCATCGTCGGTCTGGTCCGAATCCAGCCGCACGCGGCCGAAACGGCCGTCCCATTCCAGCGCCGAGCGGTAGGTGATCACCCCGAGTTTGCGCGCCATGCGCATGCCCGATTCCGGGTAGGTGGCATCGTCGTAGTCGCCGTTGTTCCACTGTGGGTCCAGGCGGATGGCTTCGCGCTGCAGCGAGCGGATGGCGATGGAAAAGGGCAGTGCCTGGGCACTGCCGGAAATGTTGATGTGGCTGCGCGCCAGGCCGGGAAACAGCATCAGCACCGCCAGCGCGGTCATGCCGCCCATTGAATTGCCGATCACACAGGCCAGCTGGGTAATGCCGAGGCCATGGATCACCGATACCGCCGCACGCGCGCCGTCTTCCACCGACAGCTCTGGGTAGGAAAGCCGGTAAGCAGCGCCGGTGGCCGGATCGGTGGACGCCGGGCCGGTAGAGCCTTTGCAGCTGCCAAGCGAGTTCACGCAGACCACGAACCAGCGCTCGGTGTCGATGGGTTTGCCCGGCCCGAGCATTCCCTCCCACCAGCCAGGCGCCGGGTTGTCGGCGTTGCCCGCGGCGTGCGCATCCGGTGACAGGCCGGTGACGATCAGGATCGCGTTGCGGCCATCTGCAGCCAGCGTGCCCCAGGTTTCATAAGCCATGCGCGCGCCATGCAGGGCGCCACCGCGCTTGAACGGGAACGGCGAGGGCAGGCTATGGAAGCGGCTGCCGGGCGGGATGAATTCAGTCATGCGGCCATTCTAGCGGGCGTGTTGCCCGGCCGCCGTCAGTGGCGGCGCAACAGTGCGTACAGCAGCACGATGTTGCTGGCCACGCACAACCAGAACACGCACTGGAAGCGCACCTTGCGCGTCTTGTGGCGCAGCCAGTGCTGTGCCAGCAACGCCCCCGGCCAGCCCCCGGCGATGGCCAGCAACTGCAGCGTGCGCTCGGCAATGCGTTGGCGTTGGCCAATCGCCGCCCGCTTGTCATGCCAGTACAGGCCGAAACTGAGGGTGCTGAGCAGCAGGCCGCCGGCCGCCAGCCATGGGGGCAGCCAGCCAACCAGCACCGTGCACATGACCGCACCGATCAGGGCGGCGCTGGCCAGGGCACGCAGGGTCGGGGTATTCGTCGCAGAACGTGGCGTGGCCCTGGGCTTGCTGCGCGACCTGGTGCGCCCGCGTGCAGCGCCATCGCGCTGCCCGCGTTTGCCAGCACCGTTTGCTGAGGACGTGCTGCGCGGCATCTCAGTCCTGGAAATGAAGGTCGACCGGCGCTGCTGCCGGCAACGTGACCCGCACCGGCGTCCCCTGCAGATCGCCCTCGCTGCGCTCGGCGCTGCCGTTGCGGGAAATCCGTACCAAGACCTCGACGACAGCATGCGATGACAACGGCTGGGTAGGCATCGGGCTGTCGCTGTCGTCCAGCCGCACTTGCGCCGGCACCTGGGCCAGCGGGAAGCGCTTGACCGCGACCGGCATCGGCGGGCCGTCGATCGCGCGTGCCAGCACGAACACCGCTGCGCTCGTCGGCCAGTCCGCCGCGTTGAATCCTGCGGGCAGGTGCAGGTTGATCGCCAGGCCGGGCGCGGTGGCCGCCACCGGCGGATCGGGGACGGGCCCTGGAGCCTGCGCGCTGGCCTGCCGTGCCACTGCGATCTGTTCCTGCAGCGCCTGTGCCGCGGCCGGCTGCAGGCGCGGCAACAGGGCCTCCCAGACCTGGGCGGCCTGCTGGTCCTGGCCACGTTGGCGCAGGCCGATGCCGAGCAGCCAGCTTGCACGCTCGGCATCGGGTGCCACGGCGAGAGCATGCCGCAGCCAGCCCATGGCGGTGTCGTCGAAGCGTTTGTCGGCATCGATCCGGGCGCGGGCCTGTGCGGCTTCCACCAGTAAGCCCGGGTCATCGGGCGCAAGCGTGACGGCGCGTTCAAACGCCACGGCGGCGCTGGGGTGATCGCCCAGTTCCTGCTGCGAGCGGCCGAGCAGGGCCCAGCCATCGGCGCGCTGTGGGTCCTGCGCCAGGGCCTGCTGCAGGGCCTGCACGCCGACGCGCAGTGTCTGCGTGGACGGCGCTCCTGCCTGCCCGGTGACGGCCTGTGGCGTGCCCACCAGCACATACAGGCACGCGGCCGCCACGGCGAGGCTGCCGCAGCCGACGACGAAGCTGCGCTGGCTGCGCTGGCGCAGCGGCCACAGCACCAGGGCGGCCATCGCCAGCCCGGCCAGGGCCGCCGCCATGGTCAACCACAGGCTCACCAGCCATCTCCCGGTGGCTCGGCATCGACGACCGTGGCCGAGCGTCGCCGCACCAGACGCCAGAGCACGATGGCGCCGATCAGCAGGAACAGCAGCGGCCCGCCCCACAGCAGCCACGTAGCGGGCTGCAGCGGCGGCTGATAAAGCACGAACTCGCCATAACGCTGTACCAGGAAGGTCTTGATCTGCGCATCGTCCTTGCCCTGTTGCATCAGCAGAAGCACTTCGCGGCGCAGGTCCTGGGCGATCTGCGCATTGGAATCGGCCAAGGACTGGTTCTGGCATTGCACGCAGCGCAGGCCGGCGGCCAGGTCGTGGAAGCGTGCTTCTTCGGCGGCATTGCGGAATGGCAGGGGGCTGGGATCATGCAAGGGCTGCTGCGCCATCGCCGTCGTGGTGACCAGCAGCACGCAAAGGCACAGCAGCGCCTGCCATGCCGAGGCAAGCGTGCTGCCGCGGTTGCGCTCAGGGCGCGGCATGGGTCAGGTTGCCGGCATCGGCCTGGGTGCGCTGCACTTTCTCCAGCGCTGGCAGCAGTTTCTGCTCGATCACCTGCTGGGTCATCGCGCCGCTGTACTTCCAGCGCACGATGCCGCTGCCGTCGACCAGGAAGGTTTCCGGAGCGGCGGTGATGCCCCAGTCGATGGCGGTACGCCCTTCGGGGTCGCTGAGCACCAGCATGAACGGGTTGCCGAGGCGTTCCAGCCAATGCAGCGCGTCGCTGGGCTCGTCTTTCCAGTTGTAGCCGATCACCCGCACCCGCTTGCTTTCGGCGAAGCGGGTAAGCACCGGATGTTCCTCGCGGCAGGCGGCGCACCAGCTGCCCCAGACATTGAGCAGGTAGGGCGCGCCGCGCAGTTCATCGCTGTGCACGACCACACCCGTGTCGTGCAGGACGGGCAGTGCAAAGGCCGGCGCTGGTTTGTCGATCAGCGCCGAGGGCAGGATGTCACGCTGCGGATCACCGCTCTTCATCACCCCATAGGCCAGCAGGCCCAACAGCGCGAAAAAGCAGCCGACGCCGAGCACGATCGCCAGCGGCGACAGTGGACGGGACGGACGGGCAGGCGGGATCGAGGTCATGCGGACTCCTTGCTACGACGAAAACGGCGATCGGCGGCAGTCACCAGCCCGCCCAGGGCCATCAGCAGCGCACCCAGCCAGATCCAGCGGACGAAGGGCTTGATGTGCACGCGAACGGCCCATGCATTGTTGCCCAGCGGCTCGCCCATTGCCACGTACACGTCACCGGAAAGCCGCGCGCTGATACCGGCTTCCGTCATGACCTGGCCGCCGCTGGCGTAGGCACGTTTTTCCGGATGCAGCAGGGCCAGTTCATGGCCCTCGCGCAGCACCCGCAGATGGCCACGGTCGGCGCTGAAGTTGGGGCCTTCGCGATGGTCCACGCCCTCGAAGCGCACCTCATGGCCAGCCACGATCACCGATTGGCCCGGGCTCAGGGCCACCTCGCGCTGCACGTTCAAGGCTTCCACCAGCAGGGCACCGACCAGGAACACCGCCATGCCGGCGTGTCCCAGCAGCATGCCGACCATTTCGGCAGTGAAGCGGCCATTGCCGCGCAGGCGCTGCCAGATGAAGCGCGCCGTGCCCAGTGCCACCCAGGCCGCACCGGCCACACCCAGGCCGACCTTCCAGCCGTTGCGTGGCGCCTGCCACCAGGCCAGCGCACCCAGCACGGCGGCCAGCAGCAGCCACGGCAACAACACGGCCAGCGCGCGCGAGGGCTGGTCGCGCTGCCATTTCACCAGCGGACCGAATGGCAGCAGCAGGACCAGCGGTGCCATCAGCAGCAGGAACAGCGTGCCGAAGTAGGGCGGGCCGACCGAGATCTTGCCCAGACCCAGCGCGTCGGCGAGCAGCGGGTAGAGCGTGCCCAGCAGGACCATCGCGCAGGCGCTGGCCAGCAGCAGGTTGTTGGCCAGCAGCAGGGTTTCGCGCGAGGTCGGCTGGAAGCCGCGGCGTGGGTCGGCGCTGTCCACCGAGAGCTGGCCGGCGCGCAACACGTACAGCAGCAGCGCGCCACCCACCAGCAGGGCGAGGAACACCAGGATGAACAGTCCGCGCGATGGATCGGCAGCAAACGAATGCACGCTGGTCAGCACCCCGGAACGGACCAGGAAGGTGCCCAGCAGCGAAAGGGCGAACGCCGCGATGGCCAGCAACAGCGTCCAGCTGGCAAAACTGCCGCGCTTTTCGGTGACCGCCTGCGAGTGGATGAGCGCGGCCCCGACCAGCCAGGGCATGAAGCTCGCATTTTCCACCGGGTCCCAGAACCACCAGCCGCCCCAGCCCAATTCGTAGTAGGCCCACCAGCTGCCCAGCGCAATGCCGACGGTGAGCAGCGACCAGGCGACGTTGGTCCACGGCCGGGTCCAGCGCACCCAGCGCGTATCGACGCGGCGGTCGAGCAGGGCGGCCACGGCGAAGGCAAAGGGCACGGCAAAGCCTACGTAGCCGGCATAAAGCATCGGTGGGTGGATGATCAGCCCCGGGTCCTGCAGCAGCGGGTTGAGGTCGCGCCCTTCCAGGGGCGCGGGCAGCAGCCGGGCGAATGGATTGGAGGTGAAGATCAAAAACGCGAGGAAGCCCACGCTGACCATCCCCATCACCGCCAGCACGCGCGCCTGCACGCTCGAGGGCAGGTGCGCGGATCCCAGCGCGACCGCGCCCGTCCACAGCGCCAGCACCAGCGCCCACAGCAACAGGGAGCCTTCGTGGGCACCCCAGACGGCGGAGTAGCGGTAGATCATCGGCAGCAGGGAATTGGAGTTTTCGGCAACGTAACCCACCGAGAAATCCTGCTGTACGAAGGCAGTGGTGAGCACCACGAACGCCCCGGCCACCAGTACCAGCTGGGCCAGCGCCGCCGGGCGCGCGACCTGCATCCATCCATGGTTATCGCGTTGGGCGCCCAACAAGGGCAACACCACCTGCAGCACGCTGGCCAGCAGCGCGCACACCAGCAGGATCTGCCCCAGTTCCGGCAGCACTCAGTAAGCTCCCGCGGCCGGCGCGGGCACCGGCACATCGTGCTTGGTGTGCGCCTTGCCCATCTTGTCGGCCACTTCCTTGGGCATGTAGGTTTCATCGTGCTTGGCCAGCACTTCTTCGGCGCGGAAATCGGCGCCTTCGCGGCGACCGGTCACCACCACGGCCTGGCCTTCGCGGAACAGGTCCGGCAGGATCTGCTCGCTGAGCACGCGCATGCGTGCATCGCCGTCCGTGACCACGAAGCTGGCCTTGAGCGAGCCCGGCTCGCGCTGCAGCGAGCCCTTTTCCACCATGCCACCCAGGCGGAAGCGCTGGGCATGGCCGGCATCGCCGCGCAGCACTTCCACCGGTGTGTACAGATAGGCCACGTTGCGCTGCAGTGCCATCGCCACCAGGGCGGTGGCCAGCCCGGAGGCGGCCACCAGCAGCAGCACCCACAGCAGGCGACGGCGGCGTTGCGGGTTCATCGGCTCAGCTCGCCGTTGGGCGTGTCCGCGGCCGATGCCCGTGCCGCCTGGCGCTGCAGGTGCCGGCGAGCGGCCTGCAGGGCCCAACGCTGGCGCAGCCACGAGCCCAGGGCGTCGATGGCCAGGACCAGCAGGAACACCGCATAGGCGGCAATGACGTAGCCCACGTAGCTCATGGCCGGTCTCCCAGTTGCTGGCGGACCCAGTCCTTGCCCGCCTCGCGCTGCAGGTTGTCGGCCCGCGCCTTGGCCAGCAGCGAGCCGACGAACCAGAACTTGGTGGCGATGACCATCAACCACAGCGGCAGTTGCATGCTGGCATCCAGGGTGGACGTGCCCAGCAGGCGGATGGTCGCGCCCTGGTGCAGGCTGTCCCACCACACCACCGAATAACGGATGACCGGTAGCAGGGCGAGCCCGACCAGGGCCAGCAGTCCGGCGGCACGGGCGGCGGCGCGACGGTCTTCGATCGCCATGTACAGGCCGATGACCCCCATGTACAGGAACAGCAGGATCAGTTCGGTGGTCAGGCGAGGGTCCCAGTCCCACCACGTCCCCCACATCGGTCGGCCCCAGATGCTGCCGGTCAGCAGGGTGATCACGGTGAAGCCCGCACCGATCGGGGCGCAGGCCATGGACAGGATCTCGCAGATCTTGATCCGCCAGATCAGCCCTATCGCGGCGTACAGTGCCATCAGGGCGAAAACGAACAGGCTCATCCAGGCGCTGGGCACGTGGATGAACAGGATGCGGAAGCTGTCACCCTGCTGGTAGTCGGCCGGTACCACCAACAAGGCCTGCCACAGGCCCAGTGCGAGCAGGGGCAGCGCCGCCAGGTAGGCCAGCCGGGACCAGCGCCGGGTGAAACGGTCGAACTGCGGCGGTGAAGCGAGTTGGTGGAACCAGCGGGCGATGGGATGCATGCGGTGGCGGTGTTCCAGGCTTGCTCGGAAGAGCGGGCGTCAACTCAGGGAAATACGGATCGCCGCCGCCGTGGCCAGCGGTGCCAGCACCAGCGCCAGCACCAGCCCGGCGGCAAGCATCAACAGCGCGCCGATCGGGTCCTGGCCGCGCGCGGCGGCAGCGACGCTGCCCGCGCCAAACACCAGCACAGGCACGTACAGCGGCAGCGACAACAACGCCACGAGGATACCAGAGCGGCGGATGCCGACGGTCAGTGCCGCGACCACGCCGCCGATGAGGCTGAGCAGCGGCGTACCCAGCAGCAACGATGCCAGCAGCATGGGCAACTGGTCACGCGGCAGATGCAGCATTTCCGCCAGCAGCGGGGTGATGGCGATCAAGGGCAGGGCCGTCGTGGCCCAGTGGAAACCGACCCGCACCAGCACCAGCCAGGCCAGCGGCACGGGTGCCAACAGCCATTGTTCCAGCGAGCCGTCTTCGGCATCGGAACGGAACAGGGCATCCTGGGCAAGCTGCCCGGCCAGCAATACCGCCAGCCACAGAACGGCCACTGCGTGCGAAGCCAGCTGCGCCGGTTCCCGGCCCTGGGCCAGGGCGAACAGCACCACCACCAGCAGGGCGAACAGCACCGGCTGCAGCGCATCACCGCGCCGCCGCCAGACCAGCCGCAGGTCACGCGCCAGCAGGGCGCGGGCCGTCTGCAGCAGGCCGGGTTCGGTACCAGGCGCGATCATGCCGCCACCGCCAGATCCAGCTGCCGCGTGCGCACGGGGGGCGCGGCGTAGGCCCCGTGGGTGGTGACCAGGGCGGCGCCGCCGGCACGCAGGTGCGCGGAAATCATCCGGTTGACCAGGGTGATCCCCTCCAGGTCGAGGTTGGCGTACGGCTCGTCGAGCAGCCACAGGGGAGCGGGCGACAGCCAGATGCGGGCCAGCGCGAGCCGCCGCCGTTGGCCGGCCGACAGGTGCCGCACCAGGGTGTCCTCGTAACCGGCAAGACCGACCACCGCCAGTGCATTGCCGGGCATCTGCCGCGCGCGACGGCCATGCAGCCCGCACTGGAAATGCAGGTTCTCCAGGGTGTCCAGATCGGCCTTCAGCGCTGGCTGGTGGCCCAGATAGGCGACGAAACGGGCGCGCTCGGCGGTGTCGGCCGGCCGGCCGTCGATCTCCACGCGTCCATTGCCCGGGCGTAGCAGGCCGGCCAGCACGCGCAGCAGGGTGGTCTTGCCGGCGCCGTTGCCGCCTTGGATCAGCAGGGCTTCGCCGCTGTCGACGTGGAAGTCGAGCGGGCCAAATACCGCATCGTCATTACGAGAGAAGCACAGGCCATGGGCGGCCAGCAGCGGAGGGGTATTCAAGCGACGGATCCGGGCGCCGGGTTCGGGCGCTGATTGTATACACTGCCATGCCCGACGCTGCGCTGTTCCAGGCCGATGCAACCCGAAACCAAGCTTCCCAAGGTAGGCACCACCATCTTCACCGTGATGTCCCAGCTCGCTGCCGAGCATGGGGCCGTCAACCTCGGGCAGGGCTTTCCCGACTTCAGCGCGCCACAGCGACTGATCGATGCCACCACCCAGGCGATGGCCGAAGGCCTGAACCAGTACCCGCCGATGACCGGCGTGGCGCCGCTGCGCCAGGCCATCGCACGGAAATCGCTGGATCTGTACGGTGCCGCGGTGGATCCGGATGCGGAAATCACCGTCACCAGTGGCGCCACCGAGGCGATCTTCAACGCCATCCACGCCGTGGTGCGTGCGGGTGAGGAAGTGATCGTGCTCGATCCGGCTTATGACTGTTACGAGCCCGCGATCGAGCTGGCCGGTGCACGGGCCGTGCACGTACCGCTGGACCCGCAGACCTTCGCGGTCGACTGGGACCGGGTGCGTGCGGCGATCACCCCGCGTACGCGCCTGCTGATGGTCAACACCCCGCACAACCCGTCCGGCGCGATGCTGGACACGGCGGACATGCAGGCCCTTGCCGAGGTGCTGCGCGGTACCGGCATCTACCTGATCTCCGATGAGGTGTACGAACACATCATCTACGACGGTCGTCGCCACGAATCAGCACTGCGCCACCCGGAACTGCGTGCCCGCGCATTCGTGATCTCCAGCTTCGGCAAGACATATCACTGCACCGGCTGGAAGATCGGTTATGCCATCGCACCGCCGGCGCTGACGGCCGAGTTCCGCAAGGTCCACCAGTACAACACCTTCACCAGCTTCGGCCCGGCGCAATACGGCTTTGCGGCGATGATCCGCGATGAACCGGAGCACCATCTGGAACTGGGGGCCTTTTACCAGGCCAAGCGCGATCGTTTCCGCGAACAGCTGGCGCAGACACGGCTCAAGCCGCTTGCCGTGCCCGGCGGTTACTTCCAGTTGGTCGATTACTCGGCTGTCAGTGACCTGCCAGACCATGAGTTCGTGAAGTGGTTGACCATCGAAAAGGGCGTGGCGGCGATCCCGCTGTCGCCGTTCTATGAAACGCCGCCTGTTGGCCAGCGCCTCGTGCGCCTGTGCTTCGCCAAGAACGCGGCCACGCTGGATGCGGCCATTGAACGGTTGAAGCAGCTGTGACCGTCGCGGCACCCACGCAGGACCTGCGCGTTTCGCTGGTGCAGGGCGATACCCGTTGGCACGATCCGGCCGGCAATCGCGCGTATTACGGGGGGCTGTTGGCGCCGTTGGCGGGACAGACCGACCTGGTGATCCTGCCGGAAACCTTCACCAGTGGCTTCTCCAACGATGCCATCAGCCAGGCTGAAGACATGGCGGGCCCGACGGTGGCCTGGCTGCGCGCGCAGGCCATGCAGCTGGGCGCGGCGGTCACCGGCAGCGTGCAGTTGCGTGACGGCGAGGGCGTGTACAACCGCCTGTTGTTTGCCACGCCCGACGGTGCGTTGGCCCAGTACGACAAGCGCCATCTGTTCCGTTATGGCGGTGAGCACGAGCGGTATGCCGCCGGCCGTGAGCGGCTGAGCGTGGACTGGAAAGGCTGGCGGATCAATCCGCAGGTCTGTTACGACCTGCGCTTCCCGGTGTTCTGCCGCAACCGCTTCAACGTGGAACGGGCCGATGCGATGGACTTCGATCTGCAGATCTTCGTCGCCAATTGGCCCTCGGCGCGCGCTTATGCGTGGAAAACACTGCTGCGCGCACGTGCCATCGAGAACCTCTGCTTTGTTGCGGCGGTCAATCGCGTGGGCGTGGACGGCAACAACCTGCATTACGCAGGCGACAGTGCGGTGATCGATTTCCTGGGGCAGCCGCAGTTGGAAGTGCGCGAGCATGAGCACGTGGTGACCAGCACGATGTCCGCACAGGCATTGGCGGCGCATCGCGCACGTTTCCCGGCGATGCTCGATGCCGACGCGTTCCAGTTGGATGTGCGTGTTTGAGTGGGCGCACCCATGCCTGAACGGATGATGGGCTGACGTTGTTGCCACTGTCGGATGCTGTGGAAGGATTGATAGATTCCTTCAATCCTTTCCACGGTAATTTCCCATGATCCGTTCTGCTTCCCTTGCTGTCCTGCTTGCCGTCGCTGGTCTGGTGGCCGCGCCGGCCCAGGCTGCCGGCAATATTGCCTGCGACATGACCTACAACCTGTCCGGCTGGTCGTTGATCTACAAGACGGCGTCTGGCACCGGCACCATCGTTTGCGAGAACGGCACGCGCATCCCGGTGAAGATCAAGGTCCGCGGGGGCGGCCTGACGGTCGGCAAGGGCAAGATTGTTGATGGGAAGGGCCGCTTCACCGGCGCTTACACCACCGATGACGTGCTGGGCACGTATGCCTCGGTCGGCGCACACGCGGGTGCGGTCCACGCCGGCGATGCGCGGGTGATGACCAAGGGCGATGTGTCGCTGGCCTTGGCCGGCACCGGCAATGGCTGGGACCTGGGCGTGGACGGCGCGGCTTTCACGATCAGCCGTCGCTGAAGCCGGCAATCCGCTAGCGCCGGGATCGCACGCAAACCTCGCGATACAAAAAACGCCCCGTCAGGGGCGTTTTTCGTTCAACGATGCAGGCGGCGATCAGCCGCCGCGCGGGCCGCTGCGACGGGGACCACCGGGACCACGGTTGCCACCGGGGCCGCCCGGGCCACGGTTGCCGCCGGGACCACGATTGCCGCCCGGACCGCGGTAACCGCCACCGGGGCCACCCGGACCGCGATTGCCATCGGCGCTGCGGTTGCCGCCAGGACGGCCATTACCGGCCGGACGACCGCTGCCATAGGGGCTGTAACCCGGATTGGCGTGGTCGGACGGGAAGCTGGGCGCATTGCCCGGATGCCCGTACGGGTGCTTGTTGCCCTGACCGTGCCCCTGGCCCCGGCCCTGGCCGCCAGCGGCCGCACCCGGTGCCTTCGGCTTGCCGTAGGGGCGGCCCTGGCCGCCGGCACCCG
>DALZLW010000075.1:0-17174 GCA_032007425.1 Stenotrophomonas sp. | reverse complement strand
CGCGCCCGGAGCCGGTTGGCTGGCCTGGCACCTGTGGGACGCGGCGGCTTGGGATGCAGGCCTGCGCACCGCCATGGGCGAGCGCATGCGCAGCCAGCTGGACGATGGTTCGGTGCTGCAGCTGGACAGTGACAGCGCCGTCGATGTGGCATTCGATGATCATCTGCGCCTGCTGCGCCTTCGCCGCGGCCAACTGCTGCTGGAAACCGCGACCGATCCACGGCAGCCGGCGCGGCCACTGGTGGTTGCCAGTGCGCATGGGCGCATGCAGGCACTGGGCACCCGTTTCATGGTCCGTCTCGAAGACGACTGCACCGTGCTGGGCGTGATCGAAGGTGCGGTGCGGGTCAGCCTTGCCGCTGCGTCGACGGTGGCCCGCGTCGATGCCGGCCACAGCCTGCGCTTCAACGCACGGGCCGTGCTGCAGCAGCTGCCGCTTGGCCCTGCCGCCGACGCCTGGCAGCACGGCATGCTGGTCGCCGACAGCCTGCCGTTGAGTGACGTACTGCGGCGGTTGCAGCGCTACCAGCGCGGCTGGCTGGGCTGTGAAGACGATCTGCAGCATCTGCCGGTGTCCGGCGCGTTCCCGCTGGACGATACCCGCCGCAGCCTGGCCATGCTGGCTGCCACCTATGGATTGCAGGTGCAGCGTGCGCCTGGCGGGATGTGGACCCGGCTGCGCCGGCGCCACAAGGTGTGAGCGCGGTAGCGCCGGGCCATGCCTGGCGCGCGCAGCGCAGGCTGCGTCAGCGATCAACACGCCGGAAGGGAGAGCCGCCAGGCATGGCCGACGCTAACAGAGCCCGTTTCGCTCTTTTCGGGTGCGACGGTGACACTTTTTCCGAACCTGCGTGGCAAGTACGGTGAACCCTTGCCAATTCCTCCTCCCATGCCTTCTGCTCACTTCCGTCCCCTGACCCAAACCGCGCGGCTGAGCCTGCTGGCGCTCGCACTCGCCGCCACGCCGGTGTTCGCCCAGACCGATGCACTGCAGACCAGCGCGGCCACCGACCTCCCGGCGGGTCCACTGGGCCGCGCACTGGCCACGTTTGCCGCCCAGCGTGGCATCGCCCTGGCCTTTGATCCGACATTGACCGCCAACCACCAGGCCCCGGCGCTGACCGGTACGCTGAGCACGCGGGCCGGTTTCGATGCGCTGCTGGCCGGCAGCGGCTTGCAGTTACAGGTCCAGCGCGACGGCACCTACACCCTGACTGCTGCGACGCCGCCGACCGCGACCTCGCGCCGCCTGCCAACGCTGAAAGTCGGCGGCCAACAGCACGCGTTTGCCTATGCCGAAGGCATGCGACTGGATGCGGATTACATCCACGCACAGTCAGCCGGCAACGGCGATATCGGTACCCTGCTGCGCATCAATCCGGCCGTGCAGTTCGACAACGCCCGCCTGAGCAGCTTCACCCCGGCCGACATCTCCCCGGCCAATGTCAGCATCAACGGCGCGCCGTACTACCAGAATGCCTTCGTGGTGGACGGCATGAACTTCAACAACGATATCGACCCAGGTGGCCAGCAGACGCCCTACCGGCTGTTCGCTGCACCGGGCAACAGCCAGGCACTGGCGTTGGATGTCAGCCTGCTCGATGACCTGACCGTGCTGGACAGCAACGTGCCGGCGGCCTACGGTGGTTTCAGCGGCGGCGTGGTCGAGGCCAGCATCCGTCGCCCGCGTGATGTGCTGTCCGGCTCGGGGTCCTACCAGACCACCCGCTCGGACTGGACGCGTTACAACCTGGATGACAGCCAGCGCGCCGACTACGAGAACGCCTCGGCCTGGGGCGATGGCCAACCGGAATTCGAAAAGGAGTTCTGGCGCGCCGCGCTCGAAGGCCCGGTCAGCGAGCGCATCGGCGTGCTGGCCAGCTTCGTGCGCAAGCGTTCCACCATTCCGACGTACTTCTATTCCGCCCATCTGGTGGATGGCTTCGGCGTGGAAAAGCAGGTACAGCGGCTGCGCTCGGACCAGGCCATGCTCAAGGCGGTATGGGAGGTCAATGACCGCCTGACCATCGATGCCAACGCGACCTACGCACCGACGGAAAACCAGTACTTCCGCTCCAACATCCGCGGTGCCGGCATCCGTATCCTTGGCGGCGGTAACGCCGCAAGCCTGCGCGCCAAGTGGGACGCCGACTGGGGGAGGCTGACGCAACAGCTGAGCTACAGCGACACCGAGCAGTCACGCGATGCGGAGAGTGACAACTACTTCGTCTGGCAGGGCTCGGAGACCAAGGACTGGGGTACCAACGCCAGCACGCTGGAAGGCGAGTTCGGCGACATCGAACAGACCCAGCAGCGTTGGCAGTACCGTGCCGATGCGAGCAGCCATGCACTGGACCTTGCCGGTGGCATCCACCGCTTCAGCGCCGGGCTGGCCGTGACCCGCGAGGGTTACGACTACCGGCGACTGACCGAGAACAGTACGTTCACCACGCCCGCGCGTACCGACACCTGCACGCTGGCGTCCGGCGCGATCGACATCGCCTGTGACATGGGCGTGACCCGCAGCGGCTGGCCCGGCCAGTACATGACCCGGCGCACCCGCTATGCCATTGGAGAGATCGGTTTCAACGTCGACAACTTCGCGGTCTACCTTGATGACGACATGCGCTACGGCGACGTGTCCATCCGTCCGGGCGTACGCATCGAGCGCGACAGCTACATCGGCCAGGTCAACGTCGCCCCGCGCCTGGCCGTGAGCTGGGAACCTGCAGAAGGCACGCTGCTGACCGCGGGCGCCAACCGCTACTACGGTCGCAGCATGGCCACGTGGAAGCTGCGCAGCGGCATCAATGTCCTGCGCTACAACAGCGAACGCCGCGCCAGCCTCAACGGTGAGTGGATCGTCGGCACCCAACCGGGCAACGACACCTACTTCGACATCGACAAGGTGGGGTATGCCGATGAATTGATGCTGGCCTGGCGACAGGACTGGGCCGGGCTGCGCTTCAACCTCAAGGCCGTGAACCGCCGGCTGAAGGATCAGGTGATCGGCGTGAGTGGACGGCTCACCGATACCGACCCGGACGGTGCCACGCTCACCAGCAATTACACCACGTGGTCGAGCACCGGCAGCGGCCTGAGCAACATCTACTCACTCGCGGTCAGCCCGCTGCAACGCTGGGCGTTCGCGGGTACGGCGACACAGGCCCTGCTGGCGCTGGACTGGACCGACATGCGGCGTGCCGTGCCGTTCTACGACGACGCTGCGGATGATTACTACCGCAACGCATGGATCCGTTACGACGGCCGCTACATGCGCTACCAGCAGAAGCCCGCTGACAACTACACGCGGCCGTGGTCAGTTCGGCTGAACACGGTCACCCACTTCGAAGCGCTGGATCTGTCATTGACCAACATGCTCGTCTACACCGCCGGCTACCGGCGGATCGCCGACACCGACGTCAACGAGCTCTATCAGGGTGAATCGATCGAAGTCTGGGAAGAGCAGGAGTTCAACCCCTCCTTTACCTGGAACATGGCACTGCGTTGGGAAAGGGACCTGCCGTCCACGGCTGGCACGGTGTACAGCCAGCTGGACATCAGCAATGTCCTGAACCGGCGCAACATCCACGGCGTTTCGTCGTCGGCGGGCAGAGCGCCCTTCTACGATATCGGCCGCCAGTTCACCCTTGAAGTGGGCTACCGCTACTGACACGGCGCCTCCGCGGCCGCAGCGGCGGCTTCGGGGGCAACGACGATGCCCAGAGCTCACTGGCAACGGTACCGCCGCGCTGTCGCCCTGATCGGGGCGGCGGCGCTGTGCCTGTGCATGACAGGCAGCTGGGCGCTGCCGGCCAGGCCTGCCGCCGTTGAACCCGCGTGCCTTACCCAGACCGCGAAAAGCACGGCTGAGTTGACAGCGCACTGCCTGCGCCAGCTGTACACACAACCACCGGAGCACTGGCCGGCCCCCACCGTCGCCGAAGGCGTGGCGTGGCGCGAACTCGGTTCCCTGACGACGCCCCTGCCGCCGGCCGATAATCCCGATACACCGACCAAAGTGGCATTGGGGCGGCAGTTGTTCTTCGACCCGATCCTTTCGCGTTCCCGGCAACTGGCCTGCGCCAGTTGCCACGACCCGGACCTGGGCTGGGCCGATGGCCGTCGCGTGTCCTTCGGCCATGATCGCCAACAGGGCCGCCGCAACGCGCCCAGCGTGCGCATGGCCGGGCACCTGCAGCCGCTGTTCTGGGACGGTCGTGCAGACACCTTGGAAATGCAGTCCCTGATGCCCATCGCCGACCCGCTGGAGATGGCGTTTACGGTAGATGGCGCGGTACGCCGCCTGCGCGCACAGGCACGTTACCGCCACGCGTTCGGCGAAGTGTTTGGCTCCGGCAGGATCGACAGGCGCCAGCTGGCGCAGGCGCTGGCGGCGTTCCAGCGCAGCCTCTCACCCCCGCCCACGCGCTTTGACCGCTTTCTCGACGGCCGCAGCGAGGCACTTGATGACGCCCAGCTGCGTGGGCTGCACCTGTTCCGTACGGCCGCCGGCTGCATGAACTGCCATAGCGGACCAGCTTTCAGCGATGGTGGCTTCCATAATCTGGGCCTGCATTTCCACGGCCGCGCACGGCAGGATCTGGGCCGCTTCGAAGTGACAGGTCGTGCCGAAGACAGTGGCCGCTTCCGCACCCCTTCATTGCGCGGCGTGGGCGCCACGGCGCCCTACATGCATAACGGAATCATGCCGCGGCTGGAAGGCGTGCTGCTGTTCTACAACGTGGGTGGGGGAAAACCGCGCCCGTCGGCAGCCCCCGTCGCCGGGTCGGCTCCGTTCCCGGAGCCTGACCCGCTGCTGCAGCCGCTGAACCTGCGGCGCGACCAGTTGCGCGATATCGAAGCCTTCCTGCGCACGCTGTAGAAGCCGTGGCACCCACACGTGCTCATCCGCGGGTAATGACCCGGCGGATCGCCCGCAGTTGCTGCTTCACCGCCTGTGCCTGCCCGGCGTCCATGCGCAGCAACAGCTTCTGCCCGACCGAGCGTTGCTGCAGCCCTGCATCGACGAAGCGATACCGCCCGCGTGCATCGCGTTCCACCAGCAAGGGCCGCGCAGGCTCCGGGGTCGCCAGCAGGTGATCGATCACCGCCACCAGCCGGTCATTGAAGTAGGCGTCCTTTCGGCCCAGCTCGGCATAGACCTGCTGGACCAGCGGATAGAAGCGCACATAGGTCCTGCCCACCGCTTCTGCGTCCAGCGCCGCGAACGCGGCCACGTACGGGGCGTAACGGGACGCATTGCCTGCGGCAATCTGCTCGACGCCATTGACCGCCTCGACCTGCAGCGTTCCCGGCAGCGGCTTCACCGCCATCGCCACTGGCGCCAGGCTCGGCTTGTCCAGGTTGTCGATATGGGTGACCCAGCGCTGCAGCAGATGGTCACGCAGCAGCAGGTCCCGCACGCTGCCTTCGGCCAGTTGCGCACCCAGCGCTTCCCAGACCGGCGCATCACTGTCGGCCAGGCTCGGCAAGGCCGGATCGGCGGCCAAGGCCGTGTTGATGGGGTGCTGCACGGCGGGTTCTGCGGCCGGCGCAGGTTCCGGTGCTGGGGCCGCGGCGGGTCCAGCAGGTGCCCCTGCGTTCGCCGCCGCTACGGGCGGTGTCTCGGCCTGCCCTGGCAGGCGATCCTTCAACACCCAGGCGCCACCGGCGCCAACGACCACCACCACGCCGAGCACCCAGGGCCAGACCGGCGATTCTTTCTTCTGCATGACGCAGCACCTCACTTTCAACAGCATGAGGCACTGAGACCGGTCAGTTCGCCAAGGGTTCCCCGATCAAAAAGCTGCGCTTCAGCGAAGCGAAAACCGCTCGCTCTCCGCGCCCGGAAACCATCCGCCGGACTTGGCCCGGCGGATCGAAGGCCGCTGGCAGCGCCAGGCGTGGCCTGGCAGACACCTGCGATCAAGGCACCGGCAACGGCTTCACCGGCTGCTTCTGCAGCGACAGCAGGCCCAACACCACCGCCAGCGCCACGTAGGCCCCGGCAAACTGCCAGCTGATGACCCGCCCCAGGCCTTCCAGCTGCCATGGCAGGTAGATACCGCCGCGCGGATCCACCGAGTGGATCAGCCCGAACAAGGTCAACCCTGCAGCCACCAGCAGGAAGCCCGAGGCACGCCGCAGCCGGCCATCGATCATCGCCGCCACGGTGGCAATCCACAGCATGGCGGTGATGATGAAGCCGTTGCCCAAGGCCAAGATCACCGCCAGCTCCGGCAGGCCGTGGCCATCGAGCTGGGTCATCAGCGCCCCCATCTGCTCGGCCGGAATCCAGCCCGGTGCCTTGATCGCCAGCAGGTACGCCACCGAAGGCAGGAAGCCCAGCACCATCGCGCCGGCATGATGGCGCGGCGTGGCCTGGAAGGCCTGGGTGGTGATGTCGATCGAGACGTAGACGATGATCGGCGCCAGCACCGCCAGCGGCAGCCACTGCACCAGCCCGGAAATGATCCCGAGCATGCCGCCGATCCCAACGAACAAACCTGTCAGCAGGGTGTAACCACTCCGCGCGCCCATGTGTTTATAGGCCGGCTGGCCAATGTAGGGCGTGGTCTGCGCCACCCCGCCGCAGACGCCGGCCACCAGGGTGGCCAGCGCTTCGACCAACAGGATGTCGCGTGTGCGGTAGTCATCGCCTGCCGCGCGCGCGCTTTCAGACACATTGATGCCGCCCACCACCATCAGCAGGCCGAACGGCAGCAGCAGCGGCAGGTAGGTCATCGCGGTCGGCAGGCCGTCGACGAAGCCCAGACTTGGCCATGGGAATACCACCTGCGGGGCCACCCATTCAGGCACCTTGAAGCCCGGGGCGCCCAGCCCGGCCAGCCCCAGGCCGTAGTACAGGACGGTACCGAACACAAAGGCCAGCAATACGCCCGGGCCGCGCACGGGCAGCTTGCCTTTGGCGATCAGCACGTAGAGAAGCAGACCCAGCGTGGTGAAGCCCACCAGCGGCGAGCGCAGGGTTTCCAGCAGCGGCAACAGGCCCATCAGCACCAGCGCAATGCCGGCAATCGATCCCAGCAGCGCCGCACGCGGCAGCGCGCGGGTGACCGCTTCACCGAAGAAGGACAGCACCAGCTTGAGCAGGCCCATGATCACCAGCGCGGCCATGCCCAGCTGCCAGGTGGCGATCGCCGCCGCGTTGGGGTCCAGGCCCTGCTGCTTGAAGCCGATGAACGCCGGGCCCAGTACCAGCAGGGCCATGCCGATGCTGGTGGGGGCATCCAGGCCCAGCGGCATCGCGGTGACGTCGTCGCGCCCGCTGCGCGCGGCCAGCCGCCGCGCCATCAAGGTGTACAGCAGGTTGCCCACCAGCACCCCGAAAGCCGTGCCGGGGAACATGCGGGTGAACACCACCTCGGCCGGGAACTGGAAGATCCCGATCAGCGCCATGGCGATGAAGCCAAGGATGGACAGGTTGTCGACGACAAGGCCGAAGAAGCCGTTGAAATCGCCGGCGACGAACCAGCGCCGCGACGGTGCGACGGGAGCAGGAGCAGACATGGAGGGGACGACGGTGGGAGGGGGAGCTCGATGGTAGGGCCTGCCGGGCCTGCGCGCCAATGGACATAGGCGGGTTGCTGCGTTGCCCGGGGGCGCCTGCCCTGGGCCGCGCAGACCCCAGCCCACGCGCATCCGGCTACCGCCGCCGGCCAGTGCATGGCAGCCACAGGACAGCCGATGGCCTGGCAGCGGCTATAAGGAAATCGCGAAAACCATCGGATCGCTTGACAGCGCAGCGGTCACTTCTTCAGGAAGTTATCCGCCAGCAGATCCTTCACCTCGCCGATCCGTCCCGCCAGTACCGCCTTGGCGGCGTACAACGCCGTGCCCGCCACCTGCTTGGCTTCGATCTGCGGTGGCATCACCAGTTCGGTCCGGCTGGTATGCACATCCAGCAAGGCGGGTCCCGGCTGGGCAAGGAAGTCGACCACGGCGGCCTCCAGGTCTTCGCTGCGGGTGACAGTGCGGCCGTGGAAACCGATCACATCGGCCAGGCGGCCGAAATCCGGGTTCTTCAGTTCGGTGTAGTTGTCCAGCAGACCTTCGACCTTCTGTTCCAGTTCAACGAAGTTGAGCGAGCCGTTGTTGAACACCACGACCTTGATCGGCAGGTCTTCCTGCACCGCGGTGAGCAGGTCGCCGAGCAGCATCGCCAGCCCGCCATCGCCAGACAGCGAGACCACCTGGCGGCCCGGGAAGGCCTTCTGCAGGCCCAGGGCCTGCGGCATGGCGTTGGCCATCGTACCGTGCAGCAGGCTGCTCAAGGTGCGCCGGCGGCCGTTGACGCGGATATGCCGCAGCAACCACACCATGGGGGATCCGCCATCGGCGGTGAACAGCGCATCGTCAGCCGCATGCCGGTCCAGCAGTGCGGTGAGGTGCTGGGGGTGGATGAGCGCACCTTCGCCGGCCTGCTCTTCCTCCGCGCGTCGTTGTTGCGCCTTTTCACGGTGCTGCGCGCATTCGTCGAGGAAAGCGCGGTCTTCACGCGGCTGCAGCATCGGCAGCAGCGCGTCCAGGGTCGGTGCGATGTCGCCCACAACACCCAGGTTGACCGGATGACGGCGACCGAGATGACTGCCATCGCGGTCGATCTGGATGAGGGTGGCGTTTTCCGGATAGAACTGCCCCCATGCGAAATCCGCGCCAAGCAACAACAGGGTGTCGCAGCTGCTGACCGTGTGGTAACCCGATTCGATGCCGAAGATGCCAGTCATGCCCATGTTGTAGGGGTTGTCCGGCTCGACGAAATCCTTGGCCCGCGAGGTGTGCGCCACCGGTGCCTGCAGTCGTCGCGCCAGCTCGATCAGTTGCGCGTGCGCGCCCTGGCAGCCGGCACCGGCGTAGATGCCGATGCGCTTGCCACGCGCCAGCAGTTCGGCGATCTGCAGCAGTTCGTCATCGTTCGGCCGCAGCACCGGCTGCGCCGCGTGCACGGCGAACGCCGGGTCATGCTTGACCACCATCTCGCTGATGTCGGCCGGCAGGATCACCACGGCCACGCCGCGGCGGCTGATCGCCGCCTGGCAGGCCAGGGCGACCACGCGGTGGGCCTGTGCGGCGTTGTACACCTGCTCGCAGAACACCGTGCAACTGGCATACACCGCCTTGAAATCCACCTCCTGAGGAAACTCCATGCCCAGCTCGGTAGTGACCACCTGGCTGGCGATCAGCACCATCGGCGCCCGGTTGCGGTTGGCTTCGAACACGCCGTTGATGAAGTGCAGGCCGCCCGGGCCACACGAACCTGCGCAGGCGGTCAGCTCGCCGCTGATCAGCGAATCGGCGCCGGCGGCGAATGCACCGGCCTCTTCATGGCGCATGTGGATCCATTCCATGTCACTGGCATGGATGGCGTCGGTGACATGGTTCAGGGTGTCACCGACAATCCCGTAACAGCGGCGCACACCGGCCTGCTGCAGGGTTTCAACAACGATTTCAGCAACGCGCTTGCTCATGGAAACTGGCCAGACCGGAAGGAGACCCCGAGCCTAGCCAGCCATTCGTGAGTGCGCCGTGGGCATCACTCAGAACGAGACATCCACCGCCTGGCGCGACCACAGCACTGACTGGTGCTTGGTTTTTTCTTTCCACGCCAGCCGGATGGCTTCGATGTCCGCGCGCCGCTGCGGCGTATCTTCGTGCAGTACCACGAGCACCTTGGTGCGCAACCGGTTGGGCTCGGCATCACCACGGAACAACCACTGGCCGTAAGCATCAAAAACCGTGAGTCCATCGGGGAAGCGCGGGGTGACTTCGGCATCCAGGAACGCCCGCCACTGCGCCTCGCTGATGCCTTCGGCCTGGACCCGGTCGGCGGCGCCATCATCGCGGCCGACGCCGAAGTACAGCTCGCTGCGCACCCAGCCAGCGGCGGCGGCGGGACGCGCACTGTCGCCTTCCATCGTGGCCGTGGTGGTTGCACTGGCGCCCGCTGGCGGGGCAGAGGGCAGGCTGGCGCAGCCGCTGGTGGCGAGCAGCGTGGCAAGGACAAGGGAAAAACGCTTCATGGGGAGGCTGCTCCAAGGCAACGGAGGGGCGACAAGGGGAACGCAGGGTACATCCGCGACATGGTTACGACTGCAACCACCACTCATGCCGGGGAGACATCAGCTGATGCGATGTCGTAAAGCACTTGCGCTGACACCGGCACTCACGCGAAGATAATATATCGCTTCATCCGGATGGATGTAAGTGAAACCAATCCCCTTCCCCGCTGTTGTTGTTGGAGCCCGCATGTCCCCCCGCCTGCCTGCGTCGCCGCTCGGCCTCGCCATCGCCCTTGTTCTCAGCCCGGCCCTGGCCCAGGCGCAGGACGCCACCAACCTGGACACGGTGATCGTCACCGGTACACGCGCCGCCGACCGCACGGTGCTGGAGTCCACCTCGCCGGTGGACGTGCTGACCGCTGAAGACATCCGCAAGGCCGGGGTGATCAATGGCGAGCTGGGCAGTGCCCTGCAGTCGCTGCTGCCTTCGTTCAACTTCCCGCGCCAATCCAACTCCGGCGGTGCCGATCACGTGCGCGCGGCACAGTTGCGCGGGCTGTCGCCAGACCAGGTGCTGGTGCTGGTCAACGGCAAGCGCCGCCATCACAGTGCCTTGGTCAGTACCGGCAGCAAGATCGGCCGTGGCACCACGCCGGTGGATTTCAACGCCATCCCGGTCAGCGCGATCAAGCGCATCGAAGTACTGCGTGACGGCGCCGGCGCACTGTATGGCTCCGATGCGGTGGCCGGGGTGATCAACGTGATCCTCGATGACACCCCGGAAGGCGGCACGCTGGAAGCCAGCTACGGGGCGTACCACACCGACCTCAAGCCGATCGGCCGTACCCTCACCGACGGCCAGACCGGCAACTTCAGCGCCACCGTGGGCACGGCCCTGGACGATGACGGCGGTTTCCTGCGCGTCGGTCTTGAATACAAGAACCGCGAGGCCACCAATCGTGCCGGCTTCGACCAGATCCCGTCCTGGGAGCAGACCGAAGAAAACCTGGCATTGCAGGGCAAGCGCAACTACGTGCTAGGCGACGGCGCCAGCAAGGACATCAACGGCTGGTTCAACCTGGGCCTGCCGTTCGGCGAAACCGGTACGTTCTACGGCTTTGGTACCTTCAACCAGCGCGACACCGAGGGGGCCAACTATTTCCGCTACCCCGATGGCGAAGCCAACTGGAAAGAGGTCTATCCCAACGGCTACCGGCCGATCAGCGAAGGCGAGAACCGCGATATCCAGGTGGTCGCCGGTGCCCGCGGCCAGTGGGGCGAGTGGAGCTATGACGCCAGCCTGGACCATGGGCAGAATGACTTCACCTACCGCCTGCGCAACTCGATCAACGCCTCGTTGGGCCCGGACAGCCCGACCCGTTTCAAGACCGGCGACTATTCCTATTCGCAGGATGTCGGCAACCTCGACCTGGGCCGTGTGTTCCAGACCGGCGAGAACACCACCCACAGCCTCGGCCTGGGTGCGGAAATCCGCCACCAGCGCTATGAAACCCGTCCCGGCGACCCGGCCAGCTACGCCGCTGGCCCATACACCGACCGCCCGACCGGCTCGCAGGCCGGCGGTGGCCTGACCCCTCAGGATGCCGCGCGGCTGTCGCGCGACGTGGCCAGCGCGTATGCAAGCCTGTCCAGCCAGTTCGGCGAACACTTCTCCACCGATCTAGCCGCGCGCTACGAGCACGACGATGATTTCGGTGGCGAACTGACCGGCAAGCTGGGCCTGCGCTACGAGTTCACCCCCGCGTTTGCCCTGCGCGGTGCGATCTCCAACAACTTCCGCGCGCCGTCGCTGGCGCAGATCGGCTACGAGTCCACGTCCACCGGCTACAACGCCGCCGGCCAACTGGTGCAGGGACGCCTGCTGTCGGTCAACAATCCGATCGCCCGGGGCCTGGGCGCACAGGACCTGAAGCCGGAGAAGTCGATCAATACCTCATTGGGCTTCACCAGCCGCATCGGCGAGCACTTCGATCTGTCGCTGGACCTGTTCCAGATCGACATCGATGACCGCATCGCACTGTCCGAAGCGATCACCGGCGATGCGCTGACCGACTTCGTGGCCCAGAATTACGGAGTAGGCGGACTGGAAAGTGCCAGCTTCTTCGTCAACGCCGCCGATACCCGCACCCGTGGCGCGGAACTGGTGACCAACTGGCGGCAGGGCCTGGCCGGCGGCCAACTGCTGCTGACCGCGACCTGGGCCTATGCCAAGACCGAGCTGAAGAACGTGCTGGCCACCCCGGCCGCGCTGCAGTCGCTCGACCCGGCGTATGTGCTGTTCGGGGTGGAAGAAAGCAACACGCTGACCGAAGCCACCCCGCGCACCCGCGCGCAGTTCTCCGCCAACTGGAGCAACGACAGCTGGACGCTGACCAGCCGGCTCAGCCGCCATGGTAGTGCGACCCGGGTGTTCAACTTCGGCGGTGGCTTCGAACCCAAGCAGACCTACCAGGCCGAATGGCAGCTGGATGCGGAAGTGGAATACCGCATCACCCCGCAGTGGAGCGTGGCCATCGGCGGGCAGAACCTGACCGACAATTACCCGGATCTGTCCAACAGCGATATCTACTATTACGGCAACCTGCCGTATGACGTGCTGTCGCCGATCGGTAGCAACGGTGCGTATTACTACGGGCGCGTGCGCTTCACCTTCTGATCGGGTTGCCTCTTCACCTGTGCTGAAAGCATGACGGCCAGCAGGCGAGCGCTGGCCGTCACCCCGAATACCGGCCGCCGGGCATTGCCCGGCGCTCCCGGCGACCACCGCCTCGACCCCGCCTACACACCGGCGCTGGCACCGTGGGCGCATGGCTGACACCCTCCCCCTGCGCCCCGGGCCGCCCTTGCTGGACGATGCCTGCGCACTGTTCCTCGATGTCGATGGCACCTTGATCGAGTTCGCCCAGCGCCCCGATGCCGTCGAGCTCCTTCCCGATATCCGCCAGGCCATCGGCCGCATCAGCGATCGCCTGCAAGGCGCGGTGGCTCTTGTCAGCGGGCGTCCGTTGCAACAACTCGACGAGCTGTTCGCTCCCCTGGAGCTGCCTGCCGCCGGCCTGCATGGCCACCAACTGCGCGATGCCAGCGGCTTTGTCCACGGCACAGGTGATGACGAAGCCGGCGCGGCGTGGCTGCACGCTCTGCATGAGCAGGCCCTGCGTTTTGCGCAGAACCACCCCGGCGTGCTGGTGGAAGACAAGGGTGCCAGCCTGGCCTTGCACTGGCGCACGGCGCCGGATGCCGGTGAAGAAGTGAAGAGCTTCGCCCAGCGCCACATCCGCGGCCATGCCCGTTACCGGCTGCAACCCGGCGACCACGTCGTCGAGTTCGTGCCGGTGGGTAGCGACAAGGGCCGTGCCGTGCACCGCCTGATGCAGTATCTACCCTTCCGTGGCCGTTTACCCGTGTTCATCGGCGATGACCTGACCGATGAGTTCGGCTTTTCCGTCGCCAATGGCCTGCATGGCTGGAGCGTGCTGGTCGGCGAGCGCGAGCCCAGCGAAGCGGTGTTCGCATTGCCGGACATACGCCGCGTGCACGGCTGGCTGCGTGAGAATGCCTATTAATTGGTCCCCCCTACCGTAACCGTGGTGCTTCCCCTCCATGAGTGACCCTTCCCTCGACCTGGGCGTAGTCGGCAACGGCAGCTTTGGTGCGCTGATCGACAAACAGGCCCGTGTTGTCTGGAGCTGCCTGCCTACCTTTGATGGTGATCCGACCTTCTGTGCCCTGCTCGGCCCCAACCAGCACGATGGCGGTGACTTCGACATCGAACTGGAAGACTTGGCCAGCAGCGAACAGGCCTACCTCACCAACACCGCGATCCTGCGTACCGTCCTGCGCGACCGCCACGGCGGCGAAGTGGAAATCATCGATTTCGCGCCTCGCTGGCGCCAGAACGACCGCTTCTACCGTCCCGTCAGCCTGATCCGGCGGATCCGTCCGCTGGCAGGCAGTCCGCGCATCACCCTGCGTGCGCGCCCGCTGGCAGACTGGGGCGCGCGCATTCCCGAATCCACCTGGGGCAGCAACCACGTGCGCTGGATCCTGCCTGAGCACGTGCTGCGGCTGACCACCGACGTTCCGGTACGTTTCATCCGCGAGCCCATGCCGTTCGTGCTCAACCACCCGGTCAACCTGATCCTGGGCGTGGACGAATCTCTCAACCGCTCCATCAGCGGTTACGTGCAGGAAGCCTTCGAGCGCACCCGAGATTACTGGCGCGAGTGGGTGCGCTACCTGTCCATCCCGCTGGACTGGCAGGACGCGGTGATCCGCAGTGCGATCACCCTGAAGCTGTGTCAGTACGAGGACAGCGGCGCGATCATCGCGGCCATGACCACCTCCATCCCGGAAGCACCGGGCAGCAGCCGCAACTGGGATTACCGCTATTGCTGGCTGCGCGACGCGGCGTTCGTGGTGCGCGCGCTGAACCGGCTCGGCGCCACCCGCAGCATGGAGCAGTTCATCGGCTATATTTTCAACATCGCCACCACCGACGGCACCCTGCAGCCGCTGTATGGCATCGGTTTCCAGACCACGCTGGACGAGGATGAAGTCCCGAGCCTGTCCGGCTACCGCGGCATGGGGCCGGTGCGCCGCGGCAACCTGGCCTGGGTGCAGCGCCAGCACGATGTCTACGGCAGCGTGGTGCTCGCCTCCACCCAGCTGTTTTTCGACCAGCGCCTGCAGGACCCCGGTGATGCCCATGCCTTCGCGCGGCTGGAACCGCTGGGCGAACAGGCGGTGCTGCTGCACGACGTACCCGATGCCGGGCTGTGGGAATTCCGCGGCCGCACGGAAGTGCATACCTACACCAGCGCGATGTGCTGGGCCGCCTGTGACCGGCTGGCCAAGATCGCCGCGCGCCTGCAGCGCCAGGACCGCGCCGACTACTGGCGCGCCCATGCCGACCGGATCCATGCGCGCATCCTGCACGAGGCCTGGAGCGAGGAACAGGGGCACTTCACCGACACCTTCGGTGGCTCGCGGCTGGATGCTTCGTTGCTGCTGCTGGCCGACATCGGCTTCATCGATGCCCACGATGCGCGCTTCATCGCCACCGTGGAGGCCATCGGCCGCGACCTCAAGCATGGTGATTCGCTGTACCGCTACATCGCCCCGGATGACTTCGGCGAGCCGGAGACCAGTTTCACCATCTGCACGTTCTGGTACATCGACGCGCTGGCCGCCATCGGCCGCCTGGACGAAGCGCGCAGTATGTTCGAAGGGCTGCTGGCACGGCGCAACCACTTGGGTCTGTTGTCCGAAGACCTGGCCTTCGATACCGGCGAGGCTTGGGGCAACTTCCCGCAGACCTATTCCCATGTCGGCCTGATCACCGCCGCCATGCGCCTGTCACGGTCCTGGCAGGAGGCCTCATGAGCCGCCTGGTGGTCGTATCCAACCGGGTCGCGATCCCCGGCGACAGCCGGCCCGGCGGGCTGGCGGTCGGCCTGCTGGCCGCGTTGAAGGAACGGGGCGGCCTGTGGTTTGGCTGGAGCGGCAAGAGCGTGCGCGATGGCAGCGGCACCCTGCACCAGCAACAGGAAGGTGACATCCGCTATGTCACCATGGACCTGTCCAAGCCGGAAGTGGATGGCTACTACAACGGCTTTGCCAATCGCACGCTGTGGCCCTTGCTGCATTTCCGCCTTGACCTGGTGGACTACGACCGCGGCACGCGCGAGACCTACCACAAGGTCAATGCGCAGTTCGCCGACAAACTGGCCCCGCTGCTGCGCGAAGACGATACGGTCTGGATCCACGACTACCACCTCATCCCCTTGGGCGCGCTGTTGCGCGAGCGTGGCATCGGCTGCCGCATCGGCTTTTTCCTGCATGTGCCAATGCCCTCGGCCGATCTGCTGCAGGCCATGCCCGACCACCTGCGCCTGTTCTCCACGCTGTATGCGTATGACCTGGTCGGCTTCCAGACGCAACGCGATGCCGACCGTTTCCAGACCTACCTGCGCCTGTTCGGCGGCGGCAAGGTCTTCCCGGGCGGAGAACTGGAAGCACCGGGAGGCCGCCGCTTCCGCGCCGCCGCCTTCCCCATCGGCATCGACACCGACCGCATCGCCCAACAGGCGGCGTCAGCGGTCAACAAGACAGCCGTCAAGGACCTGCGCAACAGCCTGCGCAACCGCCAGCTGGCCATCGGCGTGGACCGCCTTGACTATTCAAAGGGCCTGCCCGAACGCTTCCTGGGCTTCGAACGTTACCTTGAGCGACACCCTGACCAACGTGGCTCGCTCACCTACCTGCAGATCGCACCGGTTTCGCGCGGCGATGTCACCGAGTACCGGCAGCTGCGCAGCCAACTGGAACAGACGGCCGGCCACATCAATGGCGGCCATGCCGAACCGGACTGGACACCCCTGCGCTACGTCAACCAGAACTTCACCCACGCTACGCTCACCGGTTTCTACCGCAGCGCCGCCGTCGGCCTGGTCACACCGCTGCGCGATGGCATGAACCTGGTCGCCAAGGAATACGTGGCGTCGCAGGATCCGGCCAACCCCGGCGTGCTGGTGCTCTCGCTGCTGGCCGGGGCGGCCGATGAAATGAAACAGGCGCTGCTGGTCAATCCGCATGACCTGGACGGGGTGGCCGATGCCATCGCCACCGCGGCGACCATGTCCCTGCGCCGCCGCATCGAGCGCTGGCAGGCGATGATGGACCACCTGCGCACCTACGACATCAATTACTGGCGGCGCAGCTTCCTGCAGATGCTGGAAGGCTGAGCCGTCACCTCACCCGGGGCTCAGCCGCCGGGCTGAAGCCAGGCTAGGGTGGCCATGCGCCCGGTGCGGCGATCGCGCCGGTGCGAGAACAGGTCCGGGTCGGCGATGGTGGACAGCGTGCCCCCATGGATGCGTGCCGGGTCCATGCCAGCGCCCTGCAGCCGCTGCCTGGCCAGTGCATACAGATCCACGCGCCAGTGCCCCGGGCGGGTGGGTTGGAACGCTGCCGCCGCGTGCCGATCGTGGTCGACGAACGCCTGGTGGACGTCCTCACCGACTTCGTAGTCCGCCGGGCCGGCCGCCGGCCCCAGCCACGCCAGCAACGCGCTGGCCGGTGTGTGCATGGCGGCGACGGTGGCTTCCAGCATGCCATCGGCCAGCCCGC
>DALZLW010000074.1:0-17200 GCA_032007425.1 Stenotrophomonas sp. | reverse complement strand
AGGACATCACCCTTTCACGGTGGCGACCGGGGTTCGAATCCCCGTGGGGACGCCAGTTTCAAAAGCACTTCTGCCCAGACAGATGTTGCAGCTTCATCGGGGCCATAGCTCAGCTGGGAGAGCGCCTGCATGGCATGCAGGAGGTCAGCGGTTCGATCCCGCTTGGCTCCACCACTTTCGGCATTAGGCCGTCGAAAGTTCTACATCGTTGAGTTTTTCGTGCGTCCCCATCGTCTAGAGGCCTAGGACATCACCCTTTCACGGTGGCGACCGGGGTTCGAATCCCCGTGGGGACGCCAGTTTTACCAAAAAGCCCTGATCTGATTGATCAGGGCTTTTTTCTTGCGTCCACGCCCTACAGCCGTATGCTGCCTGCATGTGCTACTCCGCGCAGATCAAAGCCGACTACGCCAAGCTCGTCCGCCACTATGGCGCCACGATGTCCCTGGAGGATTTCGCACGCCTCTACAGCTTCGATCCCGGCAAGAAGAAGCCGCGCACCAGCAAGGCCATGGACGATGGCTTCACTGGTGCACGCACCGAGCGCGGTCGCGACATTGTCGCCATGATCCAGCAGTGGCACGCGCAGGAACAGGCCGAACTTGAAGAGGAGTTGCGGCAACAGAGCGAACGGCGCGACCTTGCCAGCGCCAATCTGGCCCAGCGTCCGACGCAGAAAGCCCGGAATGCCCTGCGCGTGGCCAGCAACCGCATTGCCAAGGCCCAGGCGCGCCTCGACGACCTGGTGCGGCAGCAGTTGCTGCCGCGCGACGAGCGCCTGTTCCCGGGCAGCTATGCGCCGGTGATTGTTTCCGAAGGTGGCAATCGCGTCATCAAGCCGATGCGGTATCAGTGCAGGCTGCCCGACAAGCCGGCCAGCAATGACACCCTCTACCCCGGCACCTACAATGCGCGGCGTGACAATCTGGAAGGGTACTGGCGTGGCGCTTTCGGTCATCGCCATGGCGTCATTGCGGTCACTTCGTTCTACGAGCACGTTGAGGGCCCACCACCCGCCGTGCCGGAAGGGCATGCCAGCCCCCAGAGTGGTCGCCACAGGGTGCTGGAGTTCTCCCCTGCCCCGCCGCGCGAACTGCTGCTCGCATGCGTATGGGCCCACTGGGAAGACGAAAACACGCAGTTGCTGTCGTTCGCGGCGATTACCGATACACCACCTCGCGACGTTGCCGCCGCCGGCCATGATCGCGGCGTCATCCCGATACGCCCTGAGCATCTGGATGCCTGGCTGAACCCGGATCCTGACGATCTGGCTGCGCAGTACCGCATCCTCGATGACCGCGAAGACATCACCTACACGTGGCGCGAAGCCGGCTAGGACATCGCGC
Source organism: Stenotrophomonas sp. (assembly GCA_032007425.1). GTDB lineage: Bacteria > Pseudomonadota > Gammaproteobacteria > Xanthomonadales > Xanthomonadaceae > Stenotrophomonas. The sequence continues at coordinate 15,854 of DALZLW010000074.1, read as the reverse complement.
CGCCGGTCGAGCCCGCGCCGCGCGAGACCCGCCAGCGTCGTGGCGAGAACTCCACGCCGACGGGCACAAAAAAGGCCCGCTCGCAGAAATTGCGGAGCGGACCTGTTCTTGCGGAACACATCGGGAATTGCGGAAACGAAAACGGCGACCGAAGTCGCCGAATGCGGGTGTAGCCTATTGATTCAGCTGGTGCCGAAGGTGGGACTCGAACCCACACGCTTTTAAGGGCGGCGGATTTTGAGTCCGCTGCGTCTACCGATTCCGCCACTTCGGCTGGCTGGCCGCGTAGTATAAACAAATTGAACGCGTTTGTGCAGCTTTTCTCGCACCGCCTCTTCAGGGCAGCAAGGCAAGGCCGGCACGACGGGCCAATTCAAGCAGCCGACGCAGGCCTTCACCCGGCTCGGCGCCACTGGGATCGCTGCGCAGCAAGGCGGCCCAGTCGGCGGCAATCACCCGGTCCAGCTCCAGCGCGTCGACCGCCAGGTCATGCATGGCCCAGTTGGGAAACAAACGACTGCACACCGGTCCGCGCGCCAATTCCACCACGTCGACGTGACTGCTGGCCGAGGTGATTCGCGGATAGACCGAGCCAATCCCGTCTTCCGGCCCTTCGATGTACTGCAGGAACCGGCGTCCATCAAACAGCAACACCCCGGTCACCCCTGCCATCCGATTGAAGCGGGCGGCATCGGCCAACAAGCGTGAAAAGTGGGCTTCACTGGTCTGCGGTGCCAATTGGCTGGCATAAACAATTGCCCTGATGGGCATGGCACTCCCTCAACACGGCGCGTGATTGCAGCTCTACGCCACCGTAACACCCTCTTGACGCATCCAGCCGCCGATCGAAACTGAATGTGACGAACATCTCATTTTTATATTAACAATTCATACTCTGACGTGCGGGCACACGGGAGGCCCGCATGCCCGCGGCGCCCCACGTCAACGCAGCAGCACGTCCCGCAGGGCTTCGTACTGCGCCGCCACAGGTTCGGCCTGGGCCGGCCGCAGCAACAGCGCCTGCAATGCCGGCGGCACGGGCACCGTTTCGCCGATCAGGGGCTCGACCACCGCCTCGAACTTGGCCGGGTGCGCGGTCGACACCACCGCCCAATCCCCTTTGCCGCCCTCCGCACGCAGTGCCTGCAGCACGGTCACCGCGGTGGCCGTGTGCGGACAGAAGATTTCTCCGGAACTGGCGTGGGCACTGGCGATGGTGGCGCGGATGGCCACGTCATCGACGGAAACGGCCCTGAATGCCCCCCGCAAGGCTTCGGCGTCACCGCCATACAACCACAGCAGGCGCTCGAAGTTGCTCGGCGCGCCCACATCCATGGCGTTGGCCGGCGTGGCCACGCTTGGCTTGGGCTGGTAATCCTCGCCGGCGAAGAAGCGCGGCAGTACATCGTTGGCGTTGGTGGCCAGCACGATCTGACCGATCGGCAGCCCGATCGCCCGCGCCAGGATCGCCGCCATCGCATTGCCCAGATTGCCGGTCGGAATGACCAGGTTCAACACCCGCCCCTTCGCCGCCTGGTGCTGGAGGCTGGCGTGCGCGTAATAGCTCATCTGCGGCAGCAGGCGCCCCAGGCTGATGCTGTTGGCCGAACTCAATGGCACCTGCGTCTGCAGCGCGCGGTCGGCAAGCGCCTGCTTGACCATCGCCTGGCAGTCATCAAAGGAGCCCGCCACGCGCAGCGCGTGCACGTTGTCACCGAAGCAGCCCAACTGATGCGCCTGGCGTGGCGACACGCGCCCATCCGGGTACAGGACGACCACCTGCAGGCCCGGCTGGCGATGGAAAGCGGCGGCCACCGCCGCGCCGGTATCGCCGCTGGTGGCGACGACAATGCTCAATGGCCGGGCGGCGTCGCGCTGCAGCCGCGACAGTGCCGCGGCAAGGAAGCGCGCACCGATGTCCTTGAAGGCGGCCGTCGGCCCATGGAACAGTTCCAGCACATGGTCACCACGCTGCGCCAATGGTCGCAGCGGCACCGGGAAATCCAGCGACTGCGCGCAGATGTCGGCCAGCTCGGGCGCCAGCGCATCACCTTCGAAGAAGGGGGCCAGCACATGGGCCGCCGTCTGCGCCAAGGTGGGCTGGAGCGTCCACGAACGCGGGGCTGGCAGCACCTGGGGAACGTAAAGCCCGCCATCGGGGGCCAAGCCAGCGGCGATGGCGGCACTGAGGGAAACGGCCTCGGCCTGACCGCGGGTGGAAACAAAGCGCATCACGGAATCCTGTGGTTGAGGAGTGTTCACAGCAGCACCGCGGCGGGTGCTGCCAGCGAAGAGACGTAGGCCTGGCTGCTGCAGCCAGCCGCGGCAAAGGCCGCCTGCACCCCCGCAGCAGCAGCTTCGGCCTGGGCGCGGCTTTCGAACCAGGCGAACACGCTGGGCCCTGCCCCGGAAATGCTGGCGCCCAGTGCGCCGGCCTGCAGTGCGGCATCGCGCGCCTGTGCAAACCCGGCAATCAACCCGGCCCGGCGCGGCTCCACCAGCACATCGCGCAAGCCCGCCCGCACGAGTGCCGGATTGCCCTGATGGCAGCCGGCGAGCACCAGCGCCAGGTTGGCACTCTGCGCGACGAACTCGCCAAGCGCGTAGTTTCCCTGCAGTGCCGCGCGCGCGCGGCGCGTTTCCAGTACCGCGTCCGGGTGCACCAACAGGCTGTGCCACTGTGCCGGCACCGGAATCGGCACCAGGTGCTCGGCCGTGCACAGCACCAGTCCGCCGAGCAACATCGGCCCTAGGTTGTCACCATGGCGGCCGCCGCTCGCAACCGCCTCGCCTTCCAGCGCGAACGGATACAGCGCATGCCGATCCAGCGGCGTATCGAGCAGGGCGTTGGCCGCCACCAGCGCGGCCACGCAGGAGGCAGCCGAACCGCCCATGCCCGATCCCAGCGCGATGCCCTTGTCGATCTCCACCGCAAAGCCGAACGGCAGGTCCAGGGCCTCGCGCAGGGCGATCAACGCGGCGCCAGCGGTGTTGTCCTGCGCCTGCAGCGGCAGCGGCCGGGGCGCCCCGCGGATCACGTCGATGCGCACTTCCGGTGTCTCGATGCGCTGTACGGTCACCGTGTCACCGACGCCCTCGATCGCATGCCCGAGGATGTCAAAGCCCACCCCGACATTGCCGACCGACGCCGGGGCAAAGGCTCGAGCACTCGACAGCGCACTCACAAACGCGCTCCTTCGCCCGCCGCCACGCGCAGCACATCGGCGAACACGCCAGCGGCGGTCACCTCGGGTCCCGCACCGGGGCCCTGGACCACCAGCGGGTTGTCGCAGTAACGCCGGGTGCGGAACTGCACCACGTTGTCGGTCAGGCGCAGATTGGCGAACGCGTGGTCGTCGGGCATTTCCACCAGGCCCACCGATGCGCCCTCGGCCGACAAACGCGCCACGTAGCGCAGAACGGCACCGCGTGCGCGCGCCTGCTGCAGTCGCCCGGCCAGCGCTGCATCGCTGTCGCCCAGCGCCGACATGAAGGCGTCAACGGTACCCTCCTGCAGTCCAGCGGGAACAAGGCTCTCGACCTGTACCTGCTCCAGGCTCAATGAGCGGCCCGCCTCGCGGGCCAGGATCACCAGCTTCCGCGCCACATCGACGCCGGACAGATCATCGCGGGGGTCAGGCTCGGTGTAGCCCATGTCGCGCGCCTGGGCGACCAGTTCAGAAAACGGCACGCTGCCATCGAAGCGGTTGAACAACCATGCCAACGTGCCGGAGAAGATTCCCTCGACCGCCAGCACTTCATCGCCGGTGTCCACCAGGTCACGCAGGGTGGTGATCACCGGCAGGCCGGCGCCGACCGTGGCCTCGTAACGGAAGCGCGCACCACTGGCCGCTGCCGCCGCACGGATGTGGTGGTAGCGTTCCAGCGGGCCAGAGCCTGCCTGTTTGTTGGGGGTAACCACGTGGATGCCGGCGGCCAGCCAATCGGCATAGCGCTCGGCGACCTCGGCGCTGCCGCTGCAATCGATCACCAGCGTATGCGGCAGATGCGCCGAGAGCAGGTGCTCGGTGAACGTGTCGAGGTTGCTGGGCTGGCTCTGCTCGGCCACGGCCGTGCGCCAGTCACCCTGCACGGCACGCGGCGCCAGGTGCATGCCGCGGCGCGAGGTCACCGCACGCAGGCGCAGGTCGATATTGGCTTTGGCCAGCAGTGGCCCGGCCTCGGCCTGCAACTGGTCCAGCAGCGCGGCACCGACATTGCCAGGGCCGATCACCCCGATCGCAAACGTCTGCGGCGACAGCCAGAAGCCGGCATGCGCGGCGCGCAGCGCGCGGGTCGCGTCGGCGCTATCGATCGCCACCGAGATGTTGCGCTCCGATGATCCCTGGGCGATGGCCAGGATGTTGACCTGGGCACGGCCCAGCGATTCAAACAGGCGCGCGGCCACGCCAGGCTGGCCGGCCATGCCATCGCCCACCGCCGCCAGCACGCTGACCCCTTGCCGCACCTGCACCCGCTGCACCTGGGCCACCGACAGTTCGTGCGCGAAGGCCTGTACGAGCGCGGCGCGGCCACGTTCGGCCTCTTTGCCACGGACCACGCAGCAGATGGAATGCTCCGAGGACCCCTGGGAGATCATCACCACCGACACCTGCGCCTGTCGCAGTGCCGAGAACACGCGCTCGGCCGTGCCGGGCACACCGATCAGACCGGTACCTTCAAGGTTCAGCACCGCCAGTTCGGCGCTCAGGGTCAGGCCTTTGATCGGACCGCGGATGGCGCTCCGGGCGGTGATGCGGGTACCCGGATGATCCGGCTGGAACGTGTTGCGGATCAGGATCGGCAGACCCCGCTGGATCGCCGGTGACATCGTCTGCGGATGCACGACCTTGGCACCGAAGTAGGCCAGTTCGCAGGCCTCGTCATAGCTCAGTGTGTCCAACTGCACCGCTTCGGGCACCAGGCGCGGGTCGGCCGAAAGCACACCATCGACATCGGTCCAGATCTGCAGTTCTTCGGCATTGAACAACGCGGCGAAGATCGCGCCGGAGTAATCGCTGCCGTTGCGGCCCAGGGTGGTGATGCGGTCCTGCCGGTCGCGGGCGATGAACCCGGTGACCACCACACGTTGCTGCGGGTTCTGCTCACGCCACTTCGCCAGCCGATCGGCACTGAGCGTCCAATCGACGTTGACGCCCAGCTCGCCATGTTCGACCACCAGCACGTCGCGCGCGTCGAGCACCGCGCAGGGGTGGCCCAACGCCTGCAAGTGGTGGCCAAGCAGGTGCGCCGAACACACCTCGCCCAAGCCCTGCACGCGATCCAGCACTTCCCCGGGCAGGCCACCGATCACCGCCAGTGCCCCCAGCACGTCGGCCAACTCGTCGAAACGGGCATCGAGCCACTCGACGCTGCGCCCCGAATGTTCGCCCAGCAGAGCCACCGCTGCACCCCGATGGCGGGCGCGAAGCGCGTGCCAGGCATCACGCCATTGCGGCGAAGCGGTCGCCGCCTGGCGCGCCAGCTCGATCAGCCCGTCAGTCACGCCCTTCATCGCCGAAACCACGGTGACCTGCAGCGATTCGGGACGTTGCAGCAGAAGCTGGGCGACGTGCCGGTAGCGCTCGGCGTCGGCCACCGACGTACCGCCGAATTTATGGACGACGACGCTGGGGACGGACGAAACATCCGCAGCAGGGACGGTGGAGCGTGCGACTGATGACATGGTGACCTCGGTAAGAGGCCCCGCAGCGTTCAGGTAGGGGTCGCCCCGCCACCTGGTTCGGTGCGGGGCCGTTGTTTTCGGGAGTTAGACGAAGACGACGGACCGCACCGGGCGAGTGGTACCGGTGGTGGTAATAATGGTGGTGGCCGTCGCGCCCATGCGTCCTGCGCACGCCGTGTGGGCGCAGGAAAGGTGGTTGGCGGGGGCGGTGGCGTTGACCATGCAGCGAAGATAACCGCCTGCCACCCGACCCTGTCAAGTGCTGCGATGCAAAAAACTTTGGAGGCCAACGTCGCTCAACGTCGGCGTACTTGGTTGCATCCGAGACCGTGTTGGCGGCACAGGGCCTGACGCCTCATCCGGCGTGCTGGGCCACCGCCGGTGGCGTGCGATGTGCATGGGCACACAGGATGACGCCGAGCAGCAGGGAGGCAATGGCCAGCAGCTCCAGTGCGCTGGGCCAGCGCTGCTGCCAGGCAAAACCGTACAGCAGGGCGAACAGCGTCTCGAACACGATCATCTGCCCGGTCAGGGTCAGCGGCAGCAACCGGCTGGCGCGGTTCCAGCAGGCATTGCCGAACACCGATGCGACCACCGCCACGCCGGCACTGACCGCCCAGAACAGCAGCCAGGCCTCGCTCGAGTGTGAGGCGCTGCTGGACAGGAACGCCGAGGGCACCAGCAGCAGCGCCAGCGCCCCGGTCACCACGCCGATCAACAAGGACCAATCGTGCGCTGAAAGGTCCGGGCGACGGGCCAGCCAGCGGCTGTTGCCTACCGAATAGGCCGTCCAGGAGAGCAACGCACCAACGGCGCAGAGCAGACCCAACAGACGCTGCTGCAATGGGGTCTCCACATGCGACGAAACCAGTGATTCATACCCCACCAGCAGGACGCCCAGCAGGCACAGCAGCAGCGCAGGCCACAGTTTCTTCAACGGTATAGCGCCGGCATCGCGCGCGCCCACCAGGGTCACCACGACCGGTACCAGGCCCACGATCAGCGATGCGGCCGCGCCACCGGCCCACTGCACCGCGTTGGCCAGCAACAGGAAGTACACCAGGTTGCCAGTCAGGCTCAGCCACAGCAGTCCGCCCCATTCGGCCCGCCCCAGCTGTGGCGCCACTCGGCGCCAGCGCCGTGCCAGCAGCAGCAAGGCCACCAGGCCGTACACCAGATAACGGCCAGCCGACAATTGCACCGCATTGAACGCGGCCAAGACCGCCGGGGCCAGGAACACCACGCCCCACATCGCTCCGGCAAGCACGCCGTTGCCGATTCCCCTGCCCATCGCCCGGTCCATCTTCCACCTGCCTGCTGATCAAGGCGGGCAGTCTAGCGGCATGCCCGTGCCGTTGGCTTGACCTTGGCTGACGATCGCGCCCTGCAACAGATCCAGGTGGGCGCCATGATGCTCAGGCGCGGCGCGGCACCCGTGCCTCAAAGACGACGTGGTCACCGTCATTGCCTGCCTGCAGGACGCCACCATGGGCGCGTACGAACTGATCGGCGATGTACAGTCCCAGCCCCAGCCCTTTGCTGTCACGGAAACTGGCCTTGAACGGCTCGAACAGGCGTGGCAGCAGCTCATCGCCGATACGCCCTGCGTTGCGCACGCGCAGCACCACGGCCTCTTTGTCCGTGCCATCGAGCATTACCTGCACGCCTTGCGCGCCTCCATGCAGCACCGCGTTGCCGACCAGATTGGATGCGACCTGCGCCAAGCGGTCTGCATCGCCGTCCAGGCGCAGGTCGCCGGCGCGACTGAACTCGATCTGCACCCCGGCATTGGCCTGCTGCAGCTCATCCAGTACCGGCACCAGCACGGTGGCGGCATCGCAGCGCTGTCGTTGCAGGCGCAGCCCGCCGGAGCGGATCCGCGAGAAATCCAACAGCTGGTCCACCATGCGCGACATCCGCAGGGTGCTGGCTTCCAGATGGCCCAGCGTCTGCTGCACGCCCTCATCATCGGGCATGTCCAGGGCCAGTTTGTCAGCGCACAGCAGGATCGCCGACAACGGCGTGCGCAGGTCATGGGTCAGGACCGCGGTCATCGTTTCGTTCAAGGTCAGCGCGCGCTCCAGCGCCTCGTTGCGGGCCTTGAGCAGGCGGCGCTGCTGGTACAACTCGATGAACACGTTGACCTTGCCGAGAATCACCTGCGGCGCGACAGGCTTATGCAGGAAGTCCACCGCGCCGGTTTCATAGCCTTTGAAGGCACGCAATGGATCGTCCGGCGAGGCGGTCAGGAAGATGATCGGCACATGGCGGCTGCGCTGGGAACCGCGCATCAGCTCAGCCAGCGAAAATCCGTCGATTTCCGGCATGTGCACATCCAACAGGGCCAGCGCCACTTCATGCTGCAGCAGCAGTTCCAGCGCCTCGGCGCCGGAGCTCGCCAGCAGGATGTTGAGCCCGCTGCGGCGCAACAGCGCCTCCATCGCCACCAGGTTCTGCGGAACATCGTCGACGATGAGCAGATTGACCGGCGCCTCGTCATGGGGCTGATCGTTGGCGAGCAGGTTCATCGCGGTAATTCCTTCAAGCGTTCACAGAGATGCGACAGCGACAGCACCGCATCGGCGCCAGCATGTCGCAGGGCCGAGGCCGGCATCAGCGGCGCTTCGGCTTCGTCGGGGCATTGCAGCCAGGCTTGGCCACCGGCGGCGCGCACCGTGGCCACGCCCTGGGAGCCATCACTGCTGGCACCGGTCAGCAGGATAGCCAGCACGCCGGCACCAAACACGACAGCGGCCGACTCGAAGAGAGGATCGATCGCCGGGCGCGAAAACAACACCGGCGCATCCAGCGACAGCGCGATCCCCTGGCGGTCTTCCACCAGCATGTGGTAATCCGGCGGGGCAAAGGTCACCGTGCCCGCCTGCAGTGGTTGCTTGTCCTCGGCCTCGCGCACGGTCAACGGCGTCGCCGCATCGAGCAGCTCCGCGATCCGGCTCGGCCGTTCACGCGGCAGGTGCAGCACGGCCAGCACGGGAATGGCCAAGCTTGCAGGCAGGGCCTGCACCACCTGCTGCAGCGCTGACACGCCACCGGCCGAGGCTCCGACCACCAGGATTTCCGGCGATGGCAGCATGATGCCCTCCATCATACGGCCTTCCGGTACAGGCGCTGCTCGCGCACCGTCGGCTCGAATCGCGCCGCGTGGGCACCAAACTGCAGCGACTCCTTGCTGCCCAAACCGAGGAACCCGCGATGGACCAATGCTTCGGCAAACAGGCCGACGGCGCGGTCCTGCAGTGCGCGGTTGAAATAGATCAGCACGTTGCGGCAGGACACCAGGTGCACTTCGGAAAACACGGTGTCCGTGGCCAAGCTGTGGTCGGCGAACACCATATTGCGGCGCAGCCGGCGGTCGAACACCGCGCCGTCATAGCCGGTGCTGTAGTAGTCGGACAACGAACCACGGCCATCGGCCTGCAGGTAGTTGCGGCTGAACTGGGCGATGCGGTCGATGCTGTAGGTCCCGGCTTCAGCGCTTGCCAAAGCGGACGGGTTGATATCGGTGGCATACATCAAGGTGCGGTCGAGCAGGCCTTCTTCGTGCAGCAGGATGGCCAACGACCATACTTCCTCGCCGGTGCTGCAGCCGGCCACCCAGATCTTCACCGATGGATAGGTACGCAGCACCGGTACCACGTGCTCGCGCAGGGCCTTGAAATAGGCCGGATCACGGAACATTTCCGACACCTGCACCGTGAAGAACTGCATGGCCTGCGAGAACACGTCCGGCTCATGCAGCAGTCGATGCTGCAGGTCGGCAAGCCGCGCACAGTCGAAGCGCTGCATCGCCTGATGCATGCGTCGGCGCAACGACGACACCGCATAGTTGCGGAAGTCGTAGTGGTAGCGCTGGTAGATCGCCTCCACCAGCACCTTCAGCTCCAGATCGAACAGCGCTTCAGGGGTCATTGCCGCGAGCACCAGACCCGGCACAGAGATACGAGCTTATCCACGTCGATCGGCTTGGCGATGTAATCGTTGGCACCGGCCTGCAGGCAGCGCTCGCGGTCATCGGGCATCGCCTTGGCGGTCAGGGCGATGATCGGCAGGTCACGCAGCGCGTGCTGGCTGCGGATCTCGCGCATGGCGGTCAGGCCATCCATCTCCGGCATCATGATGTCCATCAGCACGAGATCCGCGTCGATCGAGGCCAGGCGCTCGACCGCCTCACGCCCATTCCGGGCGATTTCCAGCTTCACCCCCAGCGGCTCGAGCACGCTGGACAAGGCGAAGATGTTGCGTACATCGTCCTCGGCCAACAGGACCGTGCGCCCGTCCAGCACCGTGTCGCGGCGGCGGGCCTCGCGCAGCAGGCGTTGCTGGTCGCTGGGCAGGTTGGCTTCCACGCTGTGCAGGAACAGGGTCACTTCATCGAGCAGGCGCTCCGGCGAGCGCGCGCCCTTGATGATGATGCTCTTGGAATAGCGCCGCAGCCGCTGTTCTTCTTCGCGCCCCAAGGCACGTCCGGTGTAGACGATCACCGGCGGGAAGGCGACGGCCTCATTGCCGGCCATGCGTTCGAGCAGGTCATAGCCACTGCCGTCGGGCAACGCCAGGTCGGTCACCATGCAGTCGAACGTGGCCTGTGCCAACTGTTCCATCGCCTCGCCGATGGTGCCCACCGCCACGATATCCAGCTGGTCGCGGCCCAACAGCAGCTCCAGATTGGCGCGCAGTTCGCTGTCGTCCTCGACGATCAGCAGGCGGCGGACATCGCGTTGATTGGTTTCCTCGAGCTGGTGGATCGCCTCGGCCAGGCGATCACGGGTCGTCGGCTTGATCACGTAGCCGATCGCTCCAAGTTCCATGGCGACCTGGCCCCGGTCGGTGGCCGAGACGATATGCACCGGGATATGGCGGGTCTGCGGGTCGCGCTTGAGGCGTTCGAGCACACTCAATCCGGACACGTCTGGCAGACCGATATCCAGCAGCACGCCACTGGGCTGCAGTTCACGGGCCAGCGCCAGGGCTTCTTCAGCCGTGGTTGCGACCACGCAGCCGAAATCCAGTTCACCCGCCAAGCTGACCAGGGCTTCGGCAAAGGCGGGATCATCCTCGACCGCCAGGATCAACCGCTCACCGCTGGCCTGCGTGCGCTGGGTCGGCAGGGTGGCCGGCGCGGGCGTCATCGACGAAGCCGCCTGCAGAGCGGGTACGGCGGGTGCAGCGGCTGACGCGGCTGCGGCTGGCGGTGCTGCCCTGGCAGGTGCCTGCAGGACGGTCTCCTGCGCAGCAGGGGCGCCGCTGGTCGGCAGCTCCAGGATGAACACGCTCCCCTTGCCTTCCTCGCTCTCCACGCGGATGGTGCCGCCCATGCGGCTGGCCAGGTCACGGGAAATGGACAAGCCCAGGCCCGTGCCGCCGTAGCGTCGACGGGTGCTGCCATCGGCCTGGCGGAACGCCTCGAAAATCAGGTCCAGCTGATCCGCTGCAATGCCGATACCACTGTCGCGCACGCTGAAGCGCACCGTGCTGCGCCCCACCGCGGCAACCTGCAGGCTGACCGAGCCATGCTCGGTGAACTTCAGCGCATTGGCGAGCAGGTTCTTGAGAATCTGCTGCAGGCGTTGGGAATCGACGACCAGCTGGCTGGGCGCACCCGCTTCGGTGCCCAGCTCCAGCACCAGCCCCTTCTCCTTGGCAATGGGCAGGAAGGTATCGCCCAGGCGCTTGAGCAGGCCATCGACCACGACCACTTCATCGGCCAGTTCGACGTGGCCGGCCTCGATGCGTGACAGGTCGAGGATGTCGTTGATCAGGGAGAGCAGATCATTGTTGGAAGACAGGATGGCCTGCGCGTACTTGACCTGCTCCTCGCTGAGGTTGCCGTCGCGGTTATCCACCAGCAGCTTGGCCAGGATCAAGGAGCTGTTCAACGGCGTGCGCAATTCGTGCGACATGTTGGCCAGGAACTCGGATTTGTAGCGCGAGGCGGCCGCCAGCTCGTTGCCATTGCGGACCAGCTGCGACTGCGCGACCAACAGCGCCTGCTTCTGCCCCTCCAGCTCATGCGTGCGCTCTTCCAGCTGCACGTTGGTCTGCTCCATTTCCGCCTGTTGCTGCTCCAGGTTGGTCTGGGTCTGGATCAGGCTGCGACTCTGCTCTTCCAGCTCTTCATTGGCCACGCGAAGTTCTTCCTGCTGCGCCTGCAGCTCCTCGCTCTGCCGCTGTGATTCCTCCAGCAGCTCCACCAGGCGCGCGCGCAACAGGGAGGCACTCAGCGCCATGCCAACCGTATCGGCACACCGTTCCAGCAGCACGCGGTCCAGTGCAGGACGGCTGCCGGGAACATTGCGCCCCAGTTCGACAACCCCCAGGATGCGATCGTCACTGCTGATCGGCGCGATGACCCGCTCGGCCACCGGCGTGGACGCCAGGCTGGAAGCCAGCTGCAGCGCGCTGCCCGTGCCATCGACAAGGCTGCGGACCTGGCCATCGCGTGCCGTCTGGCCAATCTGCCCTTCATCCAGGCCCAGCGCCGCCGGCACCTGCGCAGGCAGCGCATGACCGCCGGTGAGCAGCAGGCGACCACCGTCAACCCTGTACAGCACCGCGGTCTGCGCATTGAGCTGTTGGGCCAGTGCAGCGGTAGCCGCTTCGGCGATCTGCTCGGGCCCGAGATCACCGCGCAGCGCCAGCGCGACCGCATTCTCCGCCTCCTGCAACCACAGCGCGTGGGTGGCTTCGGTACGGGCGCGGATTGCCCGCGCCACCACCAAGGCGATCATCAGGAAGCCCACCCCGCCAATGGTGCGATTCACATACGAGAAAGCGGAATTCGAGCTGGCCGGCGCGATGTTGTACCCGACCACCAGCAACATGCAGGCGGCCACGGCGACCACCAACGGCAGGCCGGCATGGCGCTGGAACACCGTCACCCCGACCGCGATGAAGTAGGTCAACCAGGCTGCATAGCCCAGCGGCACGATCATTTCCAGTGCGGCTGTCAGGATGAGCAGTGCTATCGCAAGCGCTGTCACCCAGCGATCCTGGACTTCTTTCGCTTTCGTCATCAACGCCAGATCCCTGCCCAAAGGGGGTCGATGGTAACTGAACCCATGTCGCTTCTCGCACTACTTTTGGCAGATGCACTTCTACACGATTCCTTCACACTGACGTCTCTAGCGTTCAACGCTTACAGGGGAAGTACCTTCATCACCGTGTCAGCAACCGCCTCAACGCTCAGTGCCACCACGGATCCGTCCCGCCAGCTGAGGTTGCTGGTGGAGAGCGTCACCGACCACGCGCTTTATCTGCTGGATGTGCAGGGGCATGTGTGCAGTTGGAATCCGGGTGCCGAGCGGATCAAGGGATATAGCGCGGCCGAGGTGATGGGCACGCATTTCCGCCGTTTCCATTGTCCGGAAGACCGCGATGCCGGTGAACCGGAGCGCTCGCTGCTGATCGCCAGCACCGAAGGGCGTTACGCCAGCGAAGGCTGGCGACTGCGCCGTGACGGCAGCCGCTTCCGCGCCAGCGTAGTGATCGAACCGGTTTGCGAAGGGGATACCCTGGTCGGCTTCGTCAAGATGACCCGCGACATCACCGAGACCTACCAGGCGCAGACTCTGTTGCGCGACGCGCAGCGCGCTTTGGCCAGTACCCAGCAATTTGAGAAAGTGAACCGCCTGAGCCGTGGACTGGCGCACGAGTTCAACAATCTGTTGACCACGATCCACAATGCGCTGGACCTGATTGCCCTGCGGGCACCGGACGATACGTCCCTGCAGCGTCTCGTCGGCAATGCCCAGGCGGCAGCCGACCGCGGCGCCTTCCTGACCCGCCAGTTGTTGGCCTTCGGTGCCGGGCAGACCCTGGTGCGCGAGCGCCTGTCGTTGCAGACCCTGTTGCCACAGTGGCTCCCGCGCCTGCACGATCAGTTCGGCGCGCAACACCGCTTCGACGTTCAACTGCAGGCGGCCTCCGCTGGCGACATCTTCGTCGATCCGGCACAACTGGAAAGCGCCCTGCTCAACCTGGTCAGCAACTCGGTCGAGGCCATGCCACACGGTGGCTGCGTGCAGATCACCCTGGACACGGAACGCCGGCTCGACCCGCAGGCTGACCGGCCGACCTACCGCGATTACATCGCCCTGCGGGTCGGCGATGAGGGTCATGGGATGTCCGCCGATGTCGCCGCGCATGCCAGCGAACCTTTCTTCACTACCAAGGACATTGGTCAGGGCAGCGGCCTGGGCCTGAGCCAAGTGTTCGGATTCGTTACCCAATGTGGCGGTTTTGTCGATGTCAGCAGCGCAGAAGGCGCCGGCACGACCGTCAGCCTGCTGTTGCCTGCCATGGAGTTCCACGCCAATGACTGATTCGATCCGTGTCTTGATGGTCGAGGACCAGGACGACCTGCGTGACCTCATCGGCGTGGCGCTGCAGGACCTGGGCATCGAGGTTGATACAACGGCCGACGGCCAGGCCGCATTGGGTCTGCTGGAAAGCGAGCAGCACTATGATGTCGTGTTCAGCGATGTCAGCATGCCCAACGGCGTGTCAGGCATCGAACTGAGCGCACATGTAGCACGCACCCAGCCCCATGCCCGGATGATTCTGTCATCGGGCTATGCGCGCTCGCAGTTGCCGCCTCTGCCGGAACACGTGGAGTTCCTGCCCAAGCCGTATCGCCTGCGCCAGTTGGTGGAGTTGTTGCGGCGCGCGCCAGTGGCCGGTTGATTCGGCGCTTGCGGGAACACTGTTGGCGGGCTGGCGTCTCGATGCGCGAATTCCCGACGTCAAACGGTCACTATGCAGGGACTGCACACGCAGTCGCCCGCTGAAGCGGGACAGAGCAGAAGCGGTAACGGGCGCCCGGATGTAGCTCGCTGAAAAAGCGCGTAATGCTTCAGTCCGGCGAGTGTCCGCTCAGGCGCATGCGCGATTTGCACCAGCCTCCATGAGTGCGAATGGGGCCGGTATCGCCTGTCAGCGCGTACCGGAATGCGCGAATAGCGGCGTGCAGCGGCGGCACGTGCCAGCTGCGGACTTTGTCGTAGGCATGGCGAAAACGCTTCAAGCGCATGGCCTGCCCCTCCCGTGTTCGAGGCAGGAACGCGAGGCAGGGGTAAAGCAGGTAGAGGGCGCGACTCGAGCAGGCGCCGCAAGGATGCGGCCACAGAACAGCGTAGGGATCATGAATATGCAGCAGACCCTGCGCCCCCCCTGGCCAGCAGGTCATCGCCACCGGTTGCGCACTGGATCGTGCGCAACCACGTTAAAGGCCACCCCTTGGCGCCGCTATCGGACTTGCCCTAATTGCCTGCAGTTAAGCTCAATCGAAACTCTCGACTCAATCGAGCGAAGGGCTGCGGCTAATCAAACTCGCCGCTGTGCGAGTTGCGTAAGCGTGATACCCGCCATCCCCCATGCGAGGCGAATCGCCCCGTGTCGCCGGTCAAGCCGTAACGCAGTGCCAGCCAGCTGGCACGTACATGGCCAACGTGCCAAGTGCGCACTTTTGAAAACGCGTAGCGAAAGCGATGAAGGACCATCTCCATTCCCCAGAGTGTGACGGACATCAATAATTTTTCGCGACATTAGCATGTCTGCTGCTCGAAAGCATTGCGCCAGACCGCGCAGTCCCCATTCAGCCCATTCGAATGCTTAACGCATTCAGGCCCGACCCCGTCGGCGGCGACGCAGCCGCTCCCTGTCGGCCAGGTGGACCAGCCCGATGAGGCAGGCAAACACGGCTGCAGCTTGAAGCACGGTGACGAACAGGTTCATGGTTGGATCTCGCGTGGAGTACGAAGGATCAACCGGCAAAAGCCGGCCGGCGCTATCGTGCCCCTCCCCACACGCTGCTCAGCGTAGCGCATTGGAGCGAGTTGAAAATGCAATGCAATGCGCGTTTTCGGCAGGAATAAGCGGCTGAAGACGGCTGGTTCAGGGATGATGCGGCGATGTGGGGGCCGCGTGAGCGTGGCGGCGACGAAAGTGAGATGTCCGTCGCGGTGCGGTGCCGTGCGGGAGGACTGAGATCAGGGGGGGGCAGTTACTTGCGTGGAGCCGCCGACGCTGGCGCTGATCGGTGAAGGCGCGGAGGCGCGCTGGCCATGCGCCGGTGAATGGTCCCGCGTGCGCCGACCAAGCTGGTGACCCCGGCCCGATTCGAACGGGCGACCTTCCCCTTAGGAGGGGG
>DALZLW010000073.1:16853-17257 GCA_032007425.1 Stenotrophomonas sp. | reverse complement strand
TAAATGTTCCTTTTCAACATGTTATGCCTGAACACAAAAATCCTGACACTCCCCGGTACAGGCACGCGAGGATGAAACCGTGGTGTTTTCCTGGATTGAATGGCCTGACAAGGCCACGCGGGATGCCGGCATGGAGAAGATGATGGCCGATCCGCGCATGCAACCGGAGCACAATCCAATGCCGTTCGACGGCAAGCGCCTCATCTACGGCGGCTTTGTCCCCTTGCTGGATCTAAAGGGCTGAGCTACGACCTGATCCGCAGCTGCCGGCAGGTACCGGCAGCGCGGACATCCCCCCGCCGATCAGGCCAGGGAGGGGCGACCTTACTTGGCGCGCTTGGTCGTCTTGCGCACGGCCTTGGCCGGCGCCTTCTTCACTGCGGTCTTCTTGGCAGCCGCGGCCT
>DALZLW010000073.1:0-16753 GCA_032007425.1 Stenotrophomonas sp. | reverse complement strand
TCTTGCCGACGGTCTTCTTGGCAACCGCAGCCTTCTTGCCGACGGTCTTCTTGGCGACCGCAGCCTTCTTGCCGACGGTCTTCTTGGCAACCGCGGCCTTCTTGCCGACGGTCTTCTTGGCAACCGCAGCCTTCTTGCCGGCGGTCTTCTTGGCAACCGCAGCCTTCTTGCCGACGGTCTTCTTGGCAACCGCAGCCTTCTTGCCGACGGTCTTCTTGGCAACCGCGGCCTTCTTGGCGACGGTCTTCTTGGCAACCGCAGCCTTCTTGCCAGCGGTCTTCTTGGCAACCGCAACCTTCTTGCCAGCGGTCTTCTTGGCAACCGCAACCTTCTTGGCGACGGTCTTCTTGGCAACCGCAGCCTTCTTGCCGACGGTCTTCTTGGCAACGGCAGCCTTCTTGGCGACGGTCTTCTTGGTCGCGGCGGCCTTCTTGGTCGCGGTCTTCTTCACTACGGTCGCTTTCTTGGCCACCTTGGTCACGGTCTTACCAGCGGCGGCCTTTTTCTTGGCCACGACCTTCTTCAGCGCAGCGGCCTCGGCCTTGGCGTCCTTCTTGGCCTTTTCCAGCTTTTCCTTGGCCTTGCTGATCGACTTGCCGACAGACTTGGCGGCCTTGTTGGCCTTCTTGGCGACGGTCTTCTCGACCTTGGCAACCGACTTCCTGGCTTCGGCGACACCGCTTACAGCGGCCTTGCGGACACGCTTGGCCGTCTTCTTCACTGCAGCCACGGCATCTTCCGCGGTGTGGGCGATGGTCTCGCCGACGTTGGTTGCGGTTTCTTTCACGTTCTCGACGACATCCGTCAGGGTCGTCGTCACACCATTACCGTTGCTCATGAGTGCCCTCCTGGGGGCGAGTGATGTCAAAACGGAGGCGATGCTATACCGGCAAGCTGAATCGTGGAACGGGTCACGGTAACGCGCAAGATGCTCGCGTAAAGCGCCAACAAGGAATCCATGGTCGCAAGTGCCCCATGGTTTGCCATGAAACTGCTTTTTTTCCGGCAAATCCTGCATTGTCCGCAGCCGCGGCGAAGGGCGCGGCGCAGTTGCAAAACCCTGTGCCTGCCACGGCAAAAAACCGGGCACGGATCCACCAACTGCGCGGATCTGCGCAATCCAAGGCCGCCTTCGCGACATGGCAAGGCCAGCGCATCCGTGCCGCGGCCATACACGCGGGCTTACTTCACCCACAGTTTAGCCAGCACGCGACACACTCGTTCAGCTTGTTTTACCGTATGCCCTCAAGGCCTCCCTCCACTTATCCGCCACTGCCATGCGCCCGCTACCCACATTGATCACGCTTGCACTCGCTGCTGCCTTCGGCGGCTTCGTCGCCACCGGCATCAATGCGCACCTGGACAACCGAGCCGATGCGGCACCGCTGTCTGCTGCCATTCCAACCGCCGCTGCCCTGCCTGCCTCGGTCGCCGGCCAGCCGCTGCCTTCGCTGGCACCGATGCTTGAGCGGGTGATGCCGGCCGTGGTCAGCGTCAACACCAAGCAGGTGGTGCGCGTGCGCAATCCGTTCTTCGACGATCCGTTCTTCCGCCGCCTGTTCCCTGATGTACCGCAGGAACGGATCAACGAATCGCTGGGTTCGGGCGTCATCATCGATGCCACCGCCGGCCTTGTGCTGACCAATCACCACGTCGTGGAGAACGCCGACGACGTGCAGGTGACGCTTTCCGACGGGCGCACGGTCAAAGCAGAATTCCTGGGTTCGGACCGTGACACCGACATCGCGCTGATCCGTATTCCAGCGGACAAGCTCACCGCACTGCCTTTGGGCAACAGCGACCAGCTGCGTGTGGGTGACTTCGTGGTGGCCATCGGCAACCCCTTCGGCTTCACCCAGACAGTCACCTCGGGCATCGTTTCGGCCGTGGGTCGCAGTGGCATCCGCGGGCTGGGCTACCAGAACTTCATCCAGACCGATGCCTCGATCAATCCCGGCAATTCCGGCGGTGCGCTGGTCAGCCTGTCAGGGCAGCTGGTCGGCATCAACACCGCCAGCTACAACCCCCAAGGCAGCATGGCCGGCAATATCGGCCTGGGCCTGGCGATTCCCTCCAACCTGGCACGCAGCGTGGCCGATCAGCTGGTCAAGCACGGCGTGGTGGTACGCGGCACGCTGGGCATCGAATCGCAGAACCTGACCGCGCAGCTGGCACAGGGGCTTGGCCTGAGCGAAACCCGCGGCGCACTGGTCAGCCGGGTGCTGCCCGGCTCGGCCGCCGCCGCTGCCGGCCTGCGCCCGGGTGATGTGATCCTGTCCGCCAACGGCCAGCGCGTGGAGAACGCCCAGGCGCTGCACAACATCGAAGGCCTGGCCGAAGTCGGCAGCGCGATGGCCCTGGAACTGCGGCGCGACGGCAAGCCCCTGCAGCTGCAGGCCACGCTGAAGGAACAGGCGCGCTCGGTCAGCGGCGAGACGCTGGATCCGCGCCTGGCCGGGGCCACCTTCGTGGACCTGCCCGAATCGCTGCGGCAGGCCGGCGTGAGCGGGGTGCTGGTGGACACGGTCACGCGTGGCAGTCGCGCCGCCGCTTCCGGCTTGGCCAAAGGTGACATCATCACCGCGGCCAGTATTGGCGAGTTCGCCGACCTGGCCAGTTGGCGCGCCGGTTTCCAGCAACGCCCGCAACAGTTGGTGGTGGCCATCCGGCGCGGCAATGCCAGCGGCCAGTTGGTGATGAGATGACGTCATGATCTTCCGTAACGTGACCTATACCCGATCGATGGTATTCATGGATGCCCATCGTCATTGTTGATTGATGACGGCGTCCGTCCCGTCCTACCCACGCAGGAGAATGCTATGAGCCCCACCAACACCGAAAACCTGAAGGACCACCTCGGCGAAGCTGGCTCGCACCTCAAGCAGGCGGCCAATGCTGCCGGCGGTGCAGTGAAAACCGCCGCAGGTGCTGCTGGCGATGAGCTGCGCATCGGCAAGGCCAACGTGAAGGCCGAGCTTTCCGACAGCGCCCTGTCCGGGCTGGCTGCCGCCGAGTTCGGCGGTGCGGCTGCCAAGGAGCAGGTCGATGCGCTTCTGGACAAGGGCAAGGACCTGGTCGACAGCGCGGCCGAGCTGATCCGCGAGCGTCCGCTGGCCTCGTTCGGCGTCGCCTTCGCCGCTGGCTGGATCATCGCCAAGCTGGCCCGCAGCGGCGGCGACAAGTAAGCCGCGACGTGACTGACAAGCAGACACCATCCGACGATCCAGCGGCGACCCCGTCGCTGGAAGAGAGCATCCAGCAGGTCAGCCAGGCCAGCAAGGCCACCGTGGACGCGGCCCGGCATTCGCTGCGTTCACTGCGGCGGCTGGCGTCCACTGATTTCGCGCTGGCGCGCAGTGCCTTCGGCCGTGGCTTGGCATGGTCGGGGGTGGCGATCGTCTTTGGTGCGTCGGCGTGGCTGTTGTTGGCCGCCACGCTGATCGCCCTGCTGCAGAGCTGGGGCCTGAGCTGGCTGCAGGCCCTGCTGATCACCTCGGTGCTCAGCCTGGTGGTGACCGGCTACGCAATCTGGCGGGTGTCGTACTTCTTCCACCACACCGGCATGCATGCGACGCGGCGGCAATTGAGTCGCCTGGGCCTGTTCGACGAACCCAGCGACGGCGATGACCCGGATGCCGGCGTGACCCTGCCCGAGGGCAAGCCATGAGGTTCAGTGCACTGCAGCAACGTGTGCAACGCTGCGAACAAGTCGTTGCCGTCCGTTTGGCCGCGACCAACGACAACTGGTCCGTGCTGAGCCAGGTCTGGCGACGCGGTTGGTCGCCCCTGCGCATCGTCGTGGTCGGCGTGGCCAGTGGTTTTGTCGTGGGCAAGCTGGAAGTGCCCGGCAAGGTCAATGCGGCCCGTTGGCTGCAGATGGTCGGCTCCGTATCCAGTCTGTTTGCCAGCGCACAGGCGGCATTCGCTTCGGCAATGGCCGCGCAGGCGGCGGAAACGGCCGATGAGGCTGCCGACCAGGCCGATGAGACCGCTGACAAGGTCGATGCGGCGCATGCAGCGGCTTCTGCCCGCACACCAGAGCAACGTCCACCTGCAGCCGCAGCCACGGCCACCCCGCCGCCCGCCGAGGCGGCAACGGAATTGTCCGAACGTTGACACGGGGAACCCGCCGCGTTGATCGCGGCGGGCGGATAATGTGGTTCTTTACGACATGACCGCCGCGTCCATGCCTACCACAGTCCCCGCCCCCCTGCCGCCCGCCGCGGGCCGCGAGACCAGCCCACCCGCGCCACGTCCGCGGGCGCCGATGTCCTTGGTCGTGTTGGCCACCCTGGCGGTGGCCTTCACCCTGTGGGCAGCGCAGAGCGTGATCCTGCCGATCCTCCTGGCGGTGTTCTTTGCGCTGGTCGGCAACCCGATCCTGCGCCTGTTGGAGCGCTTGTGGATTCCGCGGGCGCTGGGCGCACTGCTGGTGATCGGCGCCGGTCTTGGCGCGACCGGGACCCTGGGCGTGCAGCTGATCGGACCGACCATGGAGTGGGCGCAGGAAGCGCCGCAGCAACTGCGCCGGATCGGCCGCCAGGTGCAGGACCTGACCAAGCCCGTGCAGCAGGCCAATCAGGCAGCGGAGAGCTTCGCCCGCGTCGCCGGCGGGGAAAGCAGTCGCCGGGTACAGGTGATCCGCACCCAACTGGATGATCCCTACAAGGTGATCACCCGGGCCCCACGGCTGCTGGCTTCAGTGCTTGCGGTCGTGCTGCTGACGCTGTTTTTCATGATTTACGGACAAACCCTGCAGCGCAATGCCATAGCGCTGTTCCCAACCCGGCAGAAGCAACGTTTCACCACGGAGATCATGCGTTCGATCGAGCGTGAGGTGTCGCGCTATGTACTGACCATCACCGTGATCAACTCGCTGGTGGGCCTGGTGTTTGCCGGTGTGCTGATGCTGTTGGGGCTTCAGCTGCAGGATGCCCTGCTATGGGGCACGGTGGCGGCGCTGCTGAACTTCGCACCGTTTGTCGGGCCGCTGATCGGCGTAGTGCTGATGCTGCTGATGGGCTTCGTCGAGTTCCGCGTGCCGCTGCAGGCGATGCTGCCAGCGGCCGCCTATCTGGCACTGCACACGCTGGAAGGCCAATTGGTCACCCCCATCGTGCTGGGTCGGCGGATGAAGCTGTCGCCGCTGGTGCTGGTCCTGGCCCTGATGGTGTTCGGCTGGGCCTGGGGCATCATCGGCCTGCTGCTGGCCGTGCCACTGCTGGTGTGCATCAAGCTGGTGCTGGCGCGCTTGGACGGCACACAGGGCTGGGCGCGCCTTCTGGAATGAAAGCCCCGCGGCGCAGGCGTAGAATGGCCGGGTGAATCCTCCCATCCTTGCCATCACCCTCGACCTCGACGATACCCTCTGGCCGTTCGCACCGATCGGCGCACGCATCGAAGAAGTCCTCCATGCGTGGATGTGCCAGCACAGCCCGGCCACCGCGGCGATGTTCCCCGTGGCCGCCATGCGTGAACTGCGCGAGCAGGCCTGGCGCGACCATCCCCACTTCCACCACGACCTGAGCGAACTTCGGCGCATCGCGCTGCGCCGCGCCCTGCAGGAGAGCAACGCCGACCCGGCCCTGCTGGAGCCGGCCTTCGCCGCCTTCTACGCGGTACGCAACGAGGTGCAGTGCTATCCCGATGCGCTGGAGGCGCTGGCCCGCATTGCCACGCATGTACCGGTCGCGGCGCTGAGCAATGGCAACGCCGACCTGGACAGGATCGGCATCGCCCACCACTTCGTGTTCCAGCTGGGCGCCCGCGAACACGGCGCCGCCAAACCGGACCCGGGCATCTTCCACGCCGCCTGCACACGCCTGGGGGTTGCCCCCTCGCAGGTGCTGCATGTGGGTGACCACATGCATATGGACGTGGCCGGCGCCATCGATGCCGGCCTTCGCGGCTGCTGGATCAATCGCGACGCCGCCACCTGGTCACATCCCACGCTGCAGCCCGACCTGCAGTTCGACACCCTTACCGGGCTGGCCGACTGGCTTGACCAGCAGGCCGCCACCGCCGCACAACGGAGCTACTGACCGATGACCCTGCCGACCGGCTTCAGCAATGAAGCAACCCACGCCCTGCCCCTGCATCTGGTGGATCGCGCCCAGTACCCTGCGTGGCTGGAAAGCCAGCCCGAAGCCATTCGGGGCTGGCTGCGGGGCCAGAACTTCAATGGCGGTGCCCACACCGTTGCCTTGTTGCCGGGCAGCGAAGGGCTTGCCGGTGCAGTGATCGGCGTCGGCGACCGTGGCGATGCGTACAGTTATGCCCATGCCCCCCACGCGCTGCCGGAGGGCAGCGTCTGGCAACTGGCCAGCCCGCTGGCTGACGACGAACAGGCCCTGCTGCAGCTCGGCTGGGGCCTGGGGAGCTACCGTTTCGACCGTTACCGCAAGCGCAATCGGCAGCCCGCCCAGCTGCTGGCAGCGCCGCAAGGCGAAGTTGCCGAGTTGATCCGGGCCAGCCTGCGCGTGCGCGACTGGGTCAACACCCCCAGCGAGGACATGGGCCCCCAGCATCTTGAAGACGCTGCCCGGGCGCTGGCCCAGGCCCACGATGCGCAAGTTGAAGTGATCAGCGGCGATGATCTGCTGAAGCAGAACTTCCCCGCCATCCATGCCGTCGGCCGGGCATCGCACCGGGCCCCGCGCCTCATCGTGCTGCGCTGGGGCAAGGACAGCGATCCGGCGTTGGCCGTCGTCGGCAAGGGCGTGTGCTTCGATACCGGCGGCCTGGACCTGAAGCCGGCCGATGGCATGCGCAACATGAAGAAAGACATGGGCGGCGCCGCCCACGCGCTGGCCCTGGCGGGGCTGGTGATGGCGCAGCAACTGCCCGTCCGGCTCACCCTGCTGGTTCCGGCGGTGGAAAATGCGATCGGCCCGGACGCCTTCCGGCCTGGCGAAGTCATTGCCACGCGCAAGGGGCTGAGCATCGAGATCGACAATACCGATGCCGAAGGCCGGGTAATCCTGTGCGACGCGCTGACCTTTGCCGGTGAGCAGAACCCGGATCTTGTGTTGGATTTCGCCACCCTGACCGGTGCGGCCCGGATCGCCTTGGGCCCGGACCTGCCGGCGCTGTTCAGCAATGACGACACGGTGGCCAACCAGTGGCTGCAGGCCGGCGAAGCCACCCGGGATCCGGTGTGGCGCATGCCGCTGTGGCGTCCTTACCTGCGTTATCTGAGCAGTGGCATTGCCGACCTGGCCAATGCCGGCTCGCGGATGGCCGGTTCGGTGACGGCCGCGCTCTACCTGGAGCGTTTCCTGGAAGACGGCCAGCGTTGGGCGCATCTGGATGTCTACGCATGGAACGACGGCGAGCGCCCGGGGCGTCCGGCCGGTGGCGAAGCGCTGGCCCTGCGGTCGGCGTGGGCGATGCTGAAGGCGCGTTACGGCGGGTGAGTTTTTTCCTGCCGGTGGGGTGGTCGCCTGGAGCGGCGGTGTTTTGTGGGTGGCTCGTGGAGAGCCGGTCCTGCGCGCTGGGCGGTCGGGGTTGAGGTGTGGGGGACGGCAAAAACTACATCCATGTGTGCCTCGCGTTTCGCCATCCATGGCGAAACACGCCCCCACACCTCAACCCCAACCGCCCTCGGACAGTTGATCGCCTTCGCCAGCCCACGTAAAGATTGGGTTTAAAAGCAAAAGCAAAAGCAGAAGCAAGAGCAGAAGCAAGAGCAGAAGCAAAAGCGGGACTGGAACTGGAACCGGAACCGCGGTGCTCCCGCATCCGCTTTTGCTTTTGCTTTTGCCTTTGCTTTTGCTTTTTTATTTTCTGCTTTGAGGTCGGTGAAGCGACCGACTGACGGGGGGCCGGTGGCTGGGGTTGATCGGGGGCGTGTTTCGCCATGGATGGCGAAACGCGAGGCACACATGGATGTAGTTTTTGCCGTCCCCCGCATCAACCCCGGCCACCGGCCCCAACCAGGAAACAGGCTTCAAGCAAACCACCCAAAGAGCGCCGCCGCCTTCCGCGGAAACCCGCCCCGCAGGCCGGAAACACCCGATTACAACCACCCCTTCTGCCGCGCAAGCCGATGCGCCTCGATCCGGTTGGCCACGCCCAGCTTGCCAATACACTCGGACAGGTAATTGCGCACGGTGCCGTGCGACAGGCCCAGGTGTTCGGCAATCTCGCCCGCAGACCGCCCTTCGCCCGCCAACCGCAGCACGGTGCGCTCACGATCGGTCAGCGGGTCGGACTCTGTCCAGGCGTCCAGTGCCAGTTGCGGATCGATGGCACGCAATCCCTGCTGTACGCGGCGCAACGCATCGGCCAGATGCTCGGCCGGGGCATCCTTGAGCAGGTAACCCGACACGCCAGCATCCAGTGCGCGGCGCAGGAAGCCGGCACGCGCGAAGGTCGTCACGATCACCACCTTGATCGGCAATGCGTGCCGCGCAATCCGCTGCGCCAGCTCCAGGCCGGTCAGGCCCGGCATCTCGATGTCGGTCACCAGGATATCCGGCAGCTGCGCCTGGAGATGGCGCCAGGCCTGTTCACCGTCTGCCGCCGTCGCCACGACCTCGATGTCAGGCTCCAGTCCCAGCAGCGCCGACAACGCGCCACGCACCATGGCCTGGTCTTCGGCCAGCACGATGCGGATCATGCCGCCGCCCCCGGTGAAGCGGCTGACCGCTCTGCCGCACCCTGGTCATCGACCGCTGGCGATGGCGAGGAAAACACTTCCTTCGTGGCCGGCAGGGGCACGCGTACGCTGAGCTGCGTGCCCTTGCCGGGCGTTGCCTTCAGGTGCAGCGTGCCGCCCAGGGCCGTCACCCGTTCGCGCATGCCGGCCAGGCCATTGCCTTCCCGCCCGGGCTCGCCGCGGCCATCATCGACCACTTCCATCAGCAACGTGCCGCGGCCCTCGCGCTGGAAGCGCACCGTGGCGCTGGTGGCCTGCGCATGCCGGGCAATATTGGTTGTGGCCTCACGCAGGACCAGTGCCAGCGCGCGTTCGACGGTATCCGGCAGCGGCGGTGGTGGCAGGTAGTCCAGGTGGACCTCGCTGCACTCCAGCAACAGCCGCGCGGCGGCCAGTTCGGCCGCCACGTCGCTGCTGCGGATGCCGGTAACCGCGCTGCGCACCTGTGCCAATGCCTGGCGCGCCACTGCTTCGGCTTCGCCGATTTCCAGTCGAGCGCGCGCATCGCCGCGGTCATGCAGCTTGCGCGCCAGTTCCAGCTTCAGGGTGATCAAGGAAAGCGTGTGGCCCAGCAGGTCGTGCAGGTCGCGGCCGATCCGCTCGCGCTCGGCGGTGGCCGCCATGCGCCGTACCTCGTCCTGGCTCAACTGCAGTTGTGCGTCTTTTTCTTCGGTGATCGCCGCGACGTTGACGACCACCGCCATGACCAGGGCCATCATCGGGATCCAGATCAAGGTCTGCCACGGATAGCCGACGGCCGAAGCCAGCACCACGAACACGACGTTGAGCAGTACGACATGCTTCAGGTAACGCCAAGGCCCTCCGCTGCGGCAGCGACGCAGCATCACGCAACCGTAAATGAAGTAGCTGACGCCCGAGGGGTACCAGGGCAGCAGCACCAGGCTCAACGCCGCCATGCCCAGCGCGTAACGCGGTGCGCGGTGGCGGGAATCGAGCAGGTTCATGGCGAACAACCAGAGGAACAACGGGTAGCTGGCCAGGGTGAGCAGGCCCCAGCGCAGCGTATAGCCGTCACTGAACAGCGGGGTCATGAACACCCAGCCGCTCCACAGCAGGTGCACCGCATCGAACCACGGCGAGGTGCCACGGCGCAGGTGGTCGGCCACGGCTGAATCGGCGGCCGGCCGGAGGTGGCCGGTGATACGGGCGGCGATGCGGCGGAACAGTGCCACGGGAACATCCGGTTCGGGGGCTGCGCGAGTGATCATGCCATGTCACCCGGTCCGGCGCAGGCGGCGCTGCGCGATCCGCAGCAGGACCACGGTGAACACCCCCATCACACCCGCGTGCACCCAGGCCGTGCCGGTAGCCGGTTGCCCAACCACCTGCAGCGCCAGCTGCGCGGCATGCCAGGTCGGCCACAGCGGCGCGGCACTGGAAAACACGCTGGGCAGCATCGTCAGTGGCAACCACAGGCCGGACAGCAGGGCCAGCGGCAGGTAGACCAGGTTGACCCACGCCGTCGCCGCATCCGTGCTGGCATGGCTGCCGATCAACAGGCCGATCGCCCCCAGTGGCAGGGCGACGGAGGCCGCCACCAGCACCAGTCCCACGATCTGCAGCGCGGTTACGCTGACCTTGCCCGCCAGCACGGCGGCAGTCACCAGCAGCAGCGCCACCACGGCGGCAAACAGCACGGCCATCGCCAGCCGGGCCAACAGCGGTGCCAGGGGCGGTACCGGCAGGGCACGTTTCAACGCCAGCAGACCGAGTTCGCGATCACGGGCGAACTGCACGCCGAAGCCGAACAACGCCGGGCCCATGGCACCGAACACGCAGTACGTCGCCAGCAGGTATTGGGCGGCGTTGCCGCGCCCGAGCAGGACACCGAACAAGAGGTAGAAACACACCGGGAACAACAGGCAGGGCAGGACGAAGGCCGGGGTCCGCAGCGTGCGGCGCAGCTCCGCCTGCAGTTCGGCACGGTAGGGGCGCAGTGCGCTGGCCAGTGCAGGCACTGCACCCGGCGCGGCCGCGGCAACTTGGTAAGCGGTACGGTTCATGCGGCCTCCCGGGTCAGTTCAACGAAGGCATCGGCCAGGCCGCCGCCACGGACATCGAGTTCATTCAAGGTCGGATCTTCGGCCAGCAGCCGGGCAACCACCGCCTCGGCAGGTTCGGCCAATACCTGCAGGTGGGCGCCCTCGCGCAGGACCTGCTGCACGCCTGGCCACAGTGCCACGGCGTGGCTGTCCAGCACGCTGCGGCAACGGATGCGACGGGGCGCGAGCTGCGCGCGGAAACCCGCCAGTGGACCGTCCGCCAGGACACGCCCCTGCTCCAGCACCACCACGCGCTGGGCCAGGGCTTCGGCTTCTTCCAGGTAATGGGTGGTGAGCACCACCCCGCAGCCTTCTGCCACCAGCGCGCGCACCGCGTCCCACATGGCGTGGCGTGCTTCGATGTCCAGCCCGGTGGTCGGCTCATCGAGGAACAGCAGGCGCGGCCTGCCACACACGGCGATGGCGAACTGCACGCGGCGTTGCTGGCCGCCGGACAGCTGACCGTAGGGGCGATGTGCCAGCTCACCGATGCCGGCCAGCGCCAGGCAGGTCTGCCAGGGGCGTGGCTGCGGGTAGCTCGCACTGAACTGCTGGACCAGTTCGGCCACGCGCAGTTTCTCCGGCAGCCCCGCCTGCTGCAGCATCACCCCCACCTGCTGGCGCTGGCGCCGGTCCTGCGGATCGCCGCCCAGCAGCACCGCACGGCCCGCATCGGGCCTGCGCAGCCCCAGCAGCACGGAAATGGCCGTGGTCTTGCCAGCGCCATTGCGACCCAGCAGCGCGACCACTTCGCCAGGCGCGATGCACAGGTCCAGCCCATCCAGTGCGGTGATGGCCGCATGCCGCACCTGCACGGCGTGCAGTTCGGCCAACGGCGGAGGTACGTGGATCGACGGATCAGACATGGTGGACGTCCTTGGCGGGTAGCCTGCAGGTTGCCGTGCCGGGCAGGTGATCGGCAGTGGCCGCGGTCAGCCGTTGCAGGTGACAGCTGTCACTGCCGTTGCGCGGGCACAACCGCCATGCTGCATGCCGGCGCTCCGACCGCTGTTTGCTGCGGTGGTCGGATGCAGTCACACTCCGCTCGATCCATCGTCATGGCCGACATGAACGCATCCAGTGAACTGCTGAAGGAACTCCGCATCGACCGCAAGAGCCCACCGCCCGCATCGGGTGGCGGTCGACGACGCTGGCCATGGCTGCTGGCCGTGGTCGTGGTGCTGCTCGCCGTGGCCATCGCCGCCATCGTGCTGCTGCGCCGCCCCGCCATCGCGGTGACCACCGCACCGGCCGTGGCCCTGGGCCAGGGCGCAGGCACGACGTCGGTGCTCGATGCCAGCGGCTACGTGGTCGCACGGCGGATGGCCACGGTGTCGGCCAAGATCACCGGCAAGGTCCGCGAGGTGATGATCGAAGAAGGCATGCGGGTCGAGGCCGGGCAGGTCATGGCGACGCTGGACCCGATCGACGCCGATGCGCAGCGCGATCTGTATGCCTCCCAGGTGGGCGCCGCACGCAGCCAGGTGTCCGGCCTGCAGGCCCAGCTGAAACAGGCCGAAGCCGAGGCCGGACGATTGCAGTCGCTGGCATCCCAGCAGCTGGTATCGCGTTCCCAGTACGACCAGGCGGTGGCGCAGCGTGACAGTCTGCGCGCCCAGCTCGACACCGCCCGCCGCAATGTCACGGTGGCCGGCAACCAGCTGGCCATCGCCAACCTGGGCGTGGACAACAACATCGTGCGTGCGCCGTTTTCCGGCGTGGTCACCGCCAAGGCCGCGCAGCCGGGCGAGATCGTCTCGCCGTTGTCGGCCGGTGGTGGCTTCACCCGGACCGGGATCGGCACCATCGTCGACATGGATTCGCTGGAAATCGAGGTGGAGGTCGGCGAGGCCTTCATCGGCCGCGTGCAGCCGAAGATGCCCGTGGAAGCCACCCTCAATGCCTATCCTGACTGGAAGATCCCGGCCGAGGTGATTGCCATCATCCCCACCGCCGACCGCGGCAAGGCGACGGTGAAGGTACGGGTGGCGATCAAGCTCAAGGATCCGCGCATCGTGCCGGAAATGGGCGTGCGGGTGAGCTTCCTGGAAGAGCCGGCCAAGGCCAGCGAGGCCCCCAAGGGCGTGCGTGTGCCCGCCGATGCCATCGTGCAGCGCGACGGCGCCACGGTGGTCTTCGTCGCCGGCGGCGAAGACCGGGTGCAACAGCGTGCCGTCACCGTGGGGACAACGATGAACGCCGACCGCCAGGTCCTTGAAGGGCTGCGTCCGGGCGAGGCGGTGGTGGTACGACCGCCGGAAACGCTGCAGGACGGCAGCCGCATCACCCAGCAACCGTAACACCGGCCGCACCACGGCCGGGCAGCATGCCGACCACCGCCTCGGGGCGGTGTCCTGTGCGGGTGCGTGGCCGTTGGCCGGGGCGCACCGCCATTCCACTTCGCGGAGAGTGCCATGTCCACCCTGGTTTCATTGCGCAACATCACCAAGACCTACACCCGCGGCCCGGAGCAGGTAAAGGTCCTGCATGGCATCGACCTGGACATCGCACAGGGTGATTTCGTCGCCTTGATGGGGCCTTCGGGCTCGGGCAAGACGACCCTCCTGAACCTGATCGGCGGCCTGGACTCACCGAGCTCGGGCGAGATCACCATCGAAGGCGAGCGCATCGACCAGATGAGCGGCGGCCAGCTTTCGACCTGGCGCAGCCACCATGTCGGCTTCGTGTTCCAGTTCTACAACCTGATGCCGATGCTGACCGCACAGAAGAACGTCGAACTGCCCCTGTTGCTGACCCACCTGGGCGCCGCCCAGCGTCGCCGCAATGCCGAGATCGCGCTGACCCTGGTCGGCCTGGCCGAACGCCGCAGCCACCGTCCGAACGAACTTTCCGGTGGCCAGCAGCAGCGCGTGGCGATCGCCCGCGCGATCGTTTCCGACCCAACCTTCCTGATCTGCGATGAGCCCACCGGTGACCTGGACCGGCAATCGGCCGAGGAGATCCTGCAGTTGCTGCAGCTGCTCAACCGCGAGCACGGCAAGACCATCATCATGGTCACCCACGACCCCAAGGCCGCCGAGTACGCAACGCACACGGTGCACCTGGACAAGGGTGAGCTGGCCGACGCGCCGCTGGCGCACTGAGCGGAGGCACCGCGATGAAATACTTTTCATTGATCTGGGCCCAGCTGTTCCGCAGCCGCACCCGCACCCTGCTCACCCTGTTGTCGGTCGTCGCCGCGTTCCTGCTGTTCGGCATGCTCGATGCCGTGCGCGTTGCCTTCACCTCCGGCGGCAACGTGGAAGGGGTGAACCGGCTGGTGGTCGCCTCGCGCCTGTCCATCACCCAGTCGCTGCCCATCCGCCTGGAACCGCAGATCCGCCAGGTCGCCGGCGTGCGCGATGTCACCTATGGGATGTGGTTCGGCGGCATCTACCAGGACCCGAAGAATTTCTTCCCGAACTTCTCCGTCGCGCCGAACTATTTCGACATTTACCGTGAACTGCAGATCGCACCCGAGCAGTTGCAGGCGTGGCAGCAGACCCGCACCGGCGCGATCGTCGGCGAACACCTGGCCACCAAGTTCGGCTGGAAGATCGGCGACACCATCCCGCTGCAGGCCACCATTTTCCCGCGCGGCGGCAGTAACGACTGGCCGCTGGAACTGGTGGGCATCTACCGGTCCAAGGACCGGGCGCTGGCCACCAACGAGGAAAGCCAGCTGATGATGAACTGGAAGTACTTCGACGAATCCAACGACTACATCAAGAACCAGGTCAGCTGGTACACGGTGACCCTGGATGACCCGGCGCAGGCCTCGCGCGTGGCCCAGGCCATCGATGCGATCTCGGTCAACTCCGACCATGAAACCAAGACCCAGACCGAATCGGCCTTCCAACAAGGCTTCGTCAAACAATTCGCCGATATCGGAATGATCGTCACCTCCATCATGGGCGCGGTGTTCTTCACCCTGGTGCTGTTGACCGGCAACACCATGGCGCAGGCCGTGCGCGAGCGCATACCGGAGCTGGCCACGCTCAAGACCCTCGGTTTCCAGGACCGCACGGTATTGGCGCTGGTGCTGGTCGAAGCACTGCTGCTGGTCGGGCTGGGCGGCGTGCTGGGGCTCGGCCTGGCCGCGATCGCGCTGCCGGTGTTGTCACCGCTGACCAACAGCCTGGTGCCGGGCAGCATCCCGGCACAGACCTGGGCCGTGGGTGCCGGGCTGATCGTGCTGATCGGCGCGGTGGTGGGACTGCTGCCGGCGCTGCGCGCCCAGCGGCTGAAGATCGTCGATGCACTGGCCGGGCGCTGAGGAGCACAGACATGAAGAAGCAGACAATGAAGGCCTGGGCCGGCAATGCACTGGTGGTCCTGCTGCTGGCGGTATTGCTGGGGGTGTGGGTGGTCCTGCCGTGGTGGGGCGTACTGGCAGCGGCCGTCGGCGTGGCCCTGTGGTTGCTGCTGACCCACAGCGGACGGCTGGCATTGGCGGCCACGCGTATCGGCATCGCCAGCCTCCCGCAGCGCTGGGGCGCGTCCTCGGTGATCGTGGTGGGCATCGCCGGCGTGGTGGGCGTGCTGGTGGCGATGCTGGCCATGGGGGCCGGCTTCCAGGCAACCCTGGACAGCACAGGCGATGACACCACCGCGATCGTGCTGCGCGGCGGCTCGCAGGCGGAAACCAACTCCGTGATCACCCGCGAGCAGGTGCCGCTGCTGTCCACGCTCCCCGGCGTGGCCCGTGACGAACGTGGGCAGGCCCTGCTTTCGCCGGAACTGTCGCAGGTGGTCAACCTGGTCTCGCGCAGCGATGGTACCGACGTCAACGCGCAGTTCCGTGGCGTCGGCGAGCGCGCCTGGGCCGTGCATGACAAGGTCAAGATCATCGAGGGCCGTCGCTTCACCGCTGGCCTGCGCGAGATCGTGGTGGGTGACGGTGCACGCAGCCAGTTCCGCGACATGGCTGTCGGCAAGACACTCACCCTGGGCAACCAGACCTGGACGGTGGTGGGCGTATTCGCTTCCGGTGATGCCCACGATTCGGAGCTGTGGACCGATGCCCAGACCTTGGCCACCACGTACCAGCGTGGGGCGTATCAGTCGATCAGCGTGCGTACCGAGGGTGCCGATGGCTTCACCCGCTTCAAGGCGGCCGTGGCCGACGACCCGCGCCTGAAGCTGGACGTGGAAACCACGCGCGCTTATTACGCCAAGCAGGGTGGAGGCCTGACCACGGTCATCACCGTACTGGGCACGGTGATCGGCGCGATCATGGCGGTGGGTGCGGTGTTTGGTGCGCTCAACACGATGTACGCGGCGGTGGCCACGCGCGCCCGCGAAATTGCCACGATGCGGGCGATTGGTTTCCGGGGCGTGCCGGTGGTGACGGCGGTGATGCTGGAGACCATGTTGCTGGCGCTGCTGGGCGGATTGCTGGGCTGCGCGGTGGCGTGGCTGTTGTTCAACGGCAACAGCGTGTCGACGATCGGCAGCAATTTCAGCGCGGTGGTGTTCAAGTTCCATGTATCGCCGGCGCTGCTGTGGAGCGGGCTGAAGTGGGCGTTGGGGATTGGGCTGGTGGGCGGGCTGTTCCCGGCGCTGCGGGCGGCGCGCCTGCCGATCACCGCGGCGTTGCGCGAGGTTTAGTTTTTACTGGCTTCGGGTGGGTTCCCGCCTGAAGCGGCGGCGCTTTGTGGTCGTGGCTCCTGGGTTGGGGCGGTGGCTGTGGTGTGGGGGACGGCAAAAACTACATCCATGTGTGCCTCGCGTTTCGCCATCCATGGCGAAACACGCCCCCACACCACAGCCCCGTCCGCCCTCCGACAGTTGATCGCCTCCGCCAGCCCACGGGATGAAAATCAAAAGAGCAAGAGCAAGAGCAAGACCAAAGGCAACGGCAACGGCAACGGCAATAGCAGGGTTAGACGCCATCGCTTCTGCTTCTGCTTCTGCTTTTGCTTCTGCTTTTATTTTCTCCCGCTTTTTGGCTGGGCCGACGCGGATGTATGAGGGGGGCCGGGTGCTGGGGCTGGCCGGGGGCGTGTTTCGCCATGGATGGCGAAACGCG
>DALZLW010000072.1:6261-17685 GCA_032007425.1 Stenotrophomonas sp. | reverse complement strand
TCTCCGCCGTTTCGAGGTCGCGGATTTCGCCGACCATGATGATGTCCGGATCCTGACGCAGGAACGAGCGCAGCGCCGCGGCAAAGGTCATGCCGCGCTTGGTGTTCTGCTGCACCTGGTTGACGCCCGGCAGACGGATTTCCACCGGATCTTCTGCCGTGGAGATGTTGCGTGTTTCGTCGTTGAGGATGCCCAGCGCGGTGTACAGCGACACCGTCTTGCCCGAGCCGGTCGGGCCGGTGACCAGCACCATGCCGTAAGGCTTGTGGATGGCTTCCAGGAACAGCTTCTGCTGCTCCGGCTCATAGCCGAGCTTGTCGATGCCCAGCTTGGCCGCGCTGGCATCGAGGATACGCAGCACTACTTTTTCGCCGAACAGCGTCGGCAACGTGCTGACGCGGAAATCGATCTGCCGGGTCTTGGACAGGTTGAGCTTGATGCGCCCGTCCTGCGGCACGCGCTTTTCGGCAATATCCAGCTGCGCCATCACTTTCAGGCGGGCGGCAATGCGCTGGTTGAGCTTCACCGGCGCACGCGCCACCATCTTCAGCAGGCCGTCCACGCGCAGGCGCACGCGGTAATCGTCTTCGTAAGGCTCGAAGTGGATGTCCGAGGCGCCACGACGGATCGCATCGAGCAGCACCTTGTTGATGAACTTGACGACCGGGGTGTCATCGCCCTTGGCGTCGATGCCGGTATCAGCGCCGCCATCCTCATCGCCACCGGCGATATCCAGGTTGGCCATGCCGTCATCGTCGTCGCCCAGCGCACTGCCCAGGCTGTCCTGGCTGCTCTGCCACTGGTCCAGCGCGCGACGGATCTGGTCGTCGTCGACCAGGATCGGCTCCACCACCAGGTTGGTGTGGAATTTGATTTCATCCAGCGAGTGGGTGGGGTTGCTGGTGCCGATGTAGAGCTTGCCGCCGCGCTTGAACAGCGGCAGCACATGGTGCTTGCGCAGCAGTTCCTCGCTGACCAGCTTGATCGCGCTCTGGCTGACATCGAACACCGACACGTCGAACAGCGGCATGCCGAATTCCACCGAGTTGGCGGCCGCCAGCTGCGCGGCGGTCACCAGCTTCTTGGACGCAAACCACTGCGGCAGCGGCTGCCGGGCCGCCGAGGCCTGCGCCATCGCCTCGCGTGCGGCGGCCTCATCGAGCGCGCCGTCCTGCACGAGGCGGCGGGCGATGCCGGTGATGCCAACAAGATTTGCGGTGACGACGGTGTTCATGGGGTGGTCCTTGGGATCAGTGCTGCGCAGCCGCCGCACCCGCTCCTTGCCCCGGTGCGGGTCCCAGCGATGCCATGTAACTCAGCAGGCGCAGCGATCCATCGCCCCTGGCCTCCGGACTCAACCGGGACCAGTACTGTTCCGTCAGCTGCCGCGAACGGGCGGTATCACCCATTGCCCACGCGGCATGCTGCATGGCACCGAACACATAATACCCGGAGAGCTTGTCCGCGAGCAGTGCAGGACCGTCAACGCCGTCGAGCAGGGCCTGGCCCTGTGCAAGCACCCGTGCATGATCATCACCAGCGGCTGCCGCAACCAACGCCAAGGCGGCAATCACGCCAGGCTCACGCAACGGGCACTGCAGCCAGTCATGGTCGTGCCACAGCGCGCGGCGCTGGTCGCGCGGCAGATAGGCCAGGGTCTGCGCGGCAACGGACAGCACGCGGTTGATGGTCGTGCGGGGTGTTGCATCGAGCTCACAGGCCTGCGCTTGCCCGCGCAGGGCCTGCGCCTCGGCCCAGGCCTCGCGGCTGGCATGGCGGCGCTCGATTGGCGGGAAGCCAGACAGCACCTGCGCCAGTTCCGTGGCCGACCACTGCATCTGGATGCCGCTGACCGGCAGCCGGATGCGCTCATCGAGCACACTGCGCGACTGCGGCGCCGGCTGGCCCAGCGTTTCGCGCACGGTCCAAGGCACCATGCGCCAGCGGTTGAAGTCCTCCACCGAAGCGTTGCGGAAACGAGCCGTCGGTGCCTGCAGGCGCAGATAGGGGAAGAAATCGGAGTTGGCCGGTGCTGGATACAACGGTACGAAGGCCTCCAGTGCGGCACGGTCCATCACCTTGATGTCGCGCAGGTCCTGCACGCCATGCACGCCGACCCGCTCCAGCTCGGCGGCCAGCGCCTTCTGGGCGAACAAGCCATCGCCGACCTCGGGCACCTTGCCCTTGGGCACCGCCACCAGGATCAGGTCACCGTTGTTGGCCAGGTAAGCGTGCACGTCCTCGAAGCTGGCCAGCAGTCCCTGCAGGACCGAAGCGACCAGTTCCGGGCTGATTTCATACATCTGCAGCCACTGTACGAAGATACCACCCTCTTCCAGATGCCGCGGCACGAAGCGGTAGAACTCCTCGCTGAAGAGCGAGGCCACGCCGCCCATCCAAGGGTTGGAGGGTTCGGAAATGATCAGGTCATAGCGGCGCGGACTCGCCGCGAACCAGGCCTTGGCATCATCGATGACAATGTGCGAACGGGGGTCGGTGAAGGCCCGCGACACGCGATCGCCGAACAACCTGGCGCCTTCGATCATCGCCGGTTCGATCTCCACGGTTTCCACCTGGCCCACGCGCGCATCGCCGAGCACCGTGTGCGTGCTCAGGCCGGAACCGAAGCCGATGATGCCCACGCGCTTGTAGTCATCGCGCAGGGCCAGCGGCAGGGCGCCGAGCAGGACCATGGTGGATTCATCGCTGCCCGGGCGCTGCGCCATGGTCGCTGCCATGCTCGCATCCACCTTGCCATTGGTGGCAATGGCGCGGATTTTCCCAGCGCTTCCCTGCACTTCGTACATGGACACCGTGGTGGTGGTGCCATCGCGGTAGAACAGCATGTTGGCTGAATCATCGAGCTTGGTGGCCCCGGAGCGGTACACCGATGAGCTGAGCACCAGTGGGTCCAATCGAACCAGCAGCACCGTGGCCAACACGGCGACGGCACCGACGCTGGCCGCCACGCCTACGGCGCGGAGGCGTGGTTGTCCGATGGCCTCATGGCGTCCTGTCGCCTGCGCGGCCGGCCACAGCAGCCAGACCCCCAGGCCGACATCCACCGCCGCGGCAAGGATCACCGTGTTACGCAGGCCGAACAGCGGCATCAGCACATGCACGGCCGCCAGCACGCCGAAGATCGCCCCCAGCGTGTTGCTGG
Organism: Stenotrophomonas sp.; assembly: GCA_032007425.1. Classification (GTDB taxonomy): domain Bacteria; phylum Pseudomonadota; class Gammaproteobacteria; order Xanthomonadales; family Xanthomonadaceae; genus Stenotrophomonas. The sequence continues at coordinate 14,522 of DALZLW010000072.1, read as the reverse complement.
CGTAGGCCTGGCCGATGGCGCGCTCGCCACGGCCGGCACGCAGCAATGCCAGCGTCAGCAGTGGCAGGGTCATGCCGGCGCAGAACGCAGCCGGGAACATCACCAGGATGGAAATGACCCCGCTGGCGAGGTTGTACAAGGTGTAGCCGTCGCTACTGCGCACCAGCGTGCGCATCAGCCAGCCGACCCACTCGAACGCATGCAGGTAGACGAACAGCGACGCGAGGGCCGCGACGCCCATCAGCACCTGCACCCAGCCGGCCGCCCGGAGCGGGTCGGCCATGCGGTCGGCGCGTTTGCGCAGCCACAAGCCGCCCATGGCGATGCCGGTGATGAAGGCGGCCAGCATGATTTCGAACGAATGCAGCGTCGTGCCCAAGGCCAGCGACAGCATGCGCACCCAGGCGATTTCATACACGAACGAGGACGCGCCGGTGAGCAGGGCGATCAGCAGCACGGCCCAGAGCGCGCGCGGGACCGACGCACGCGCAACGAGCCCGGCTGACGCAGCCGATGCGGGTTCGTTGACAGGCCCCTGTGCATCGGCCGGATCAGCTGGACTGCGTGCCAGCGGGTAGACCGCGATGGCCACGACGATGTTGAGCAGGCCGGCGGTCATCACCGTGCCCGGCAGGCCGACCGCAGGTAGCAGCAGGTAGGTCGAGGCCAGTGCGCCGACCGCCGCGCCCATGCTGTTGGAGAAGTACAGCCCGGAAAGCACCTGTCCCTGCGTGCCGGGTTGCAGGCGCATGTAACCGGCGCTCATCAGCGGGAAGGTCGCACCCAGCAGGATGCACTGCGGCAGCACCAGGCCGACGGCCAGCAACCAGCGCAGGCTACCCTGGCCACCGCCCTGCAGGGCCGGCAACCACTGGTCATAGGCCAGGCTGGTGAGGCTCTGGTAGATGCCATCGAACCCCAGTCCCAGCACGCCGATGATCAGTTCGACGACGGCGTAGGCCAGCAACGGGCGCTGCAGGTTGCCGGTACTCCGGCTGGCCAGCCAGGCACCGATCGCCATGCCGCCCATGAAGAGCATGAGCACCAGCGATTGGGCATGGGAGGAATGGCCAAGCAGCAGGCCCAGGTATTGCGTCCAGATGGACTGGTAGATCAGCCCGGCCAGGCCGGAGAGTACGAATGTGCACAGCAGCCAGGCATCGACACGTCTGGACGAAAAGCGCATGCGGTTTTCCTGTGGTCTTCCCCGTCGTGCAGGTTAACCCGGCAAGCGTTTCAGGGGGAGGCACATTGCCCCCTTTGCCCGCACAAGCTAAAAACAAAGCCGCCCGCGGTCTCCCGCGGGCGGCCGTCAATCAGACCGAGACCGAACTAGGCGCTGTAAAACTCAGGTTGCGTTAGTTGCCAGATCATCGCACTTCTTACCAGTGTAGGTGCCGCCAGTTGGGGCGGTAACCTTACAATTCCACTGTATGGGGTCAGTCGTGTTCGTCGGCGCAACAGGCGTGATCTCAACCTTCGTACTACCATCCTTAGACGTGCCCTCAAGCTTCACACTTCCGATTGCACTACCACCCGTGCACCCAGAAGATGCACCTGCGCATAGATCAGCAGCGCCAGAAGAAAGGTTCTCCGCAATCTTAATCTTCTCACCTGCGACCGCACCTACGGCCTGGGTGATCTTTGCGCGAGCCGTATAGTTGCGGTACTGCGGCAGGGCAATAGCAGCGAGGATCGCGATGATCGCAACAACGATCATCAGTTCGATCAAGGTGAAGCCTTTCTGGTTCTTCATGTTGTTTCCCCAAGGGTGGTTGGTAAGACAGCGGTGCCAGCCTGCGGTACGCGTTGTAAAGCGCGGGTGAGCAGACTGTGGGTCACCTCGCATCCGATGTCGAAGCAGAAAGCGTGCCAACTTCACCAACCCTTGCCCGTACATTGATGTGGCAAGTTATTGCTACAAGCGAATGTTGCGCGAGGGCCAAAGCACTTAGACCAACGACGCCGTGAGTGACGTATTACGTCACTTTGTGTCAATTTTCACTGGAAATCATCCGTTAGCAGCGTTCGGAAAGCTGAAAAGCAACCGGCCCGCAATTTCTTGCGGGCCGGTTGTTTACGCTTATGGCTGCGTCAAAGCTCAGGAAACGCCTCAGGTGTCATTCGACCCCGCGTTGGTACCCGGCGAGCTGTTGTCAGCGTTGGAAGCGGAGGCTGTCAGATTGTCACAGTCAGAACCCTTGTAAACCGCCGATTCGGTAACGGAGCAGGTCCAGGTCACTCGCGGATCATCGTCGGTACCAAAACTCGGTGTCAGCAGAACCTCGGTGACCTTGTCGCTGGCGACTGCCGACAGCTTTCCTTCAGCACAGTTTGCAACACCCTTACACAGATCCTCGCCGTCCCGGCCGGCCGAGTAATTCTCAGCAACCTTAACTTTTTCGCCTGCGACCGAAGCCACAGCCTGAGCGATCTGAGCGCGAGCGGTGTAATTGCGGTACTGCGGCAACGCAATAGCGGCCAGGATGGCAATGATTGCGACGACGATCATCAACTCGATGAGCGTGAATCCCTTCTGATTCTTCATGATGCTCCAGTATTAAGCGAGGTGAAAGCGTGATGGTTCTCGCATTATGCATGCTGAACGTTTCACTTTCAGCACTTTTTTCACGGCACTTGGACAGCCCGCCCAAACCGGCCCCAAAGCACCCAATCCTCCCTGCTTCACCTACAATCCGCTAGGATTCCAGCAAGACAAGCCCACCGGGGAAGGCGGGCGGAGAGCCCAGACCATGTCCGCAAGCCGCAGCAGCATCCGCAAAGCGCCGGCCCCCACCACGATGGAGCTGGCTCCTTTCGTCTGGGAGGGCACCGACAAGCGCGGCGTGAAGATGAAGGGCGAGCAGTTGGCCAAGAACGCCAACCTGCTAAAGGCCGAGCTGCGCCGCCAGGGCATCACCCCCAAGGTGGTCAAGGCCAAATCCAAGCCGCTGTTCGGCGCCGCCGGCTCGGCCATCAGCAGCAAGGACATCGCCTTCTTCAGCCGCCAGATGGCGACGATGATGAAGTCCGGCGTTCCCATCGTGACCGCGCTGGACATCATCGGCAGCGGCCACAAGAACGTGCGCATGAGCAAGATGGTCAACGCCATCCGCGCCGACATCGAGGGCGGCTCCTCTTTGTACGAGGCCATCAGCCGCCATCCGGTGCAGTTCGATGAGCTCTACCGCAACCTGGTCAAGGCCGGCGAAGGTGCCGGCGTGCTGGAAACGGTGCTCGACACGGTGGCCACCTATAAAGAGAACATCGAGGCCCTGAAGGGCAAGATCAAGAAGGCAATGTTCTACCCGATCATGGTGATCGTGGTGGCCCTGCTGGTCTCCTCGATCCTGCTGATTTTCGTCGTGCCGCAGTTCGAAGAGGTGTTCCAGAGCTTCGGCGCCGACCTGCCCGCCTTCACCCAGCTGATCGTGGCCATGTCCCGCTTCATGGTGGCCTGGTGGCTGCCGATCCTGGTGGTGCTGGTCGGCTCCATCGTCGGCTTCATCTACGCCTACAAACGCTCGCCGGCCATGCAGCACAGCGCCGACCGGCTGATCCTGAAGGTGCCGATCATCGGCAAGATCATGCACAACAGCGCCATCGCCCGTTTCTCGCGGACCACAGCGGTGACCTTCAAGGCCGGCGTGCCCTTGGTGGAGGCGCTGGGCATCGTGGCCGGCGCCACCGGCAACAAGGTCTACGAAGACGCCGTGCTGCGCATGCGCGATGACGTCTCGGTGGGCTATCCGGTCAACGTGGCGATGAAGCAGGTGAACCTGTTCCCGCACATGGTGGTGCAGATGACCGGCATCGGCGAAGAGGCCGGCGCGCTGGACAACATGCTGTTCAAAGTCGCCGAATACTTCGAGCAGGAAGTCAACAATGCCGTGGATGCGCTGAGCAGCCTGCTCGAACCGCTTATCATGGTGTTCATCGGCGTGGTGGTCGGCGGCATGGTCATCGGCATGTACCTGCCGATCTTCAAGCTCGCCTCCGTTGTTGGATAATTACTGAATGGCATTTCTAGACCAGCATCCCGGCCTCGGTTACCCGGCGGCCGCCGCATTGGGGCTGCTGATTGGCAGCTTCCTCAACGTCGTCATCCTGCGCCTGCCCAAGCGGCTGGAATGGCAGTGGAAGCGCGATGCGCGCGAAGTGCTGGAAGAACCGGACATCTACGAGCCGCCCCCGCCCGGGATCGTGGTGGAGCCCTCGCACTGCCCGCACTGCAAGCACAAGCTGTCGTGGTACGAGAACATCCCGCTGGTGAGCTACATCATCCAGGGCGGCAAGTGCCGGCACTGCCAGGCACCGATCTCGGCGCAGTACCCGCTTGTGGAAGCGATCACCGCCCTGCTGGTACTCGCCAGCGTCTGGCAGTTCGGCTTTGGTTGGCAGGGTTTCGGCGCGATCGTGCTGAGCTGCTTCCTGGTGGCGCTGTCAGGCATCGACCTGCGCACCCAGCTGCTGCCGGACCAGCTCACCCTGCCGTTGATGTGGCTGGGCCTGGTGGCCAGCATCGACAATTTATACATGCCGGCCAAGCCCGCCTTGATCGGCGCCGCGCTGGGCTATCTGGCGCTGTGGTCGGTGTGGTGGCTGTTCAAGCAGATCACCGGCAAGGAAGGCATGGGCCACGGCGACTTCAAGTTGCTGGCCGCGCTGGGGGCCTGGTGCGGGATGAAGGGCATCCTGCCGATCATCCTGCTGTCCTCGGTGGTCGGCGCCATCGTCGGCGGGCTGTGGCTGTACAGCCGTGGCCGCGACCACGCCACGCCGATCCCGTTCGGCCCTTACCTGGCGATTGCCGGCTGGCTGGTGTTCTTCTGGGGTGAGCCGGTGATCAACGCCTATCTCACCTATACCGGTCTGCGCTGAGCCGGCCGATGAGCCGTTACGTGGTGGGCCTGACCGGCGGCGTGGCTTCCGGCAAGAGCGAAGTGACCCGGCGCTTCCAGGCGCTGGGCATCATGGTGGCCGATGCCGACCTGGCCGCGCGCGCAGTGGTGGCACCGGGCAGCGCGGGGCTGGCGCAGATCGTGGACGTGTTTGGTCCGGGCATGCTGCAGGCCGATGGCGGGCTGGACCGCGCCCGGCTGCGGGCGCATATCTTCGCCGAGCCGACGGCGCGGCAGGCACTGGAGGCCATTACCCACCCGGCGATCCGGGCGTTGATGCGCACCGAGTGCGAACAGGCAGACAGTCCGTATGCGCTGGCGGCAATCCCGCTGTTGACCGAGGTCGGTGGGCGTTCGGCGTATCCCTGGTTGGACCGGGTGCTGCTGGTGGATGCCCCGGTGGCGGTGCAGCACGCCCGCTTGATGCAGCGCGATGGGATCGACGCAGCACTGGCGCAGCGGATGATCGAAGCGCAGGCCAGCCGCAGCGCACGGCTGGCGCTGGCCGACGACGTGGTGATCAATGATGGGCCGGCGCAGGCCCTGGATATGCAGGTGCAGGCGCTGCACGCGCGGTATCTGCGCTTGGCGGACCAGTAACGCCGGACGACGCCGGCGGCTTCTTTGCCGGGGCGCTCGCCGGGCAGGGCCCGGCGCCAACAGCCCGTGCGCACTACTTGGACGGTGAGAACACCAGCGTGGCAATCACGCCGCGTTCGCCGCCGGGACGCACGCTCACCTGCCAGCCATACAGATCACACAGGCGACTGACGATCGACAGGCCGATCCCGCCCCCCTGCGAGTGGCCGGCATGGGTACCGCGGTAACCGCGCTGGAACAGTTTGGACGCGTCTTCTTCGCTCAGGCCCGGGCCGCTGTCCGAGACGCTGACCGAGTTGGCCCCCACGAACACCCGTACTTCGCCATCCTGCGAATACTTCACGGCGTTGCCGATCAGGTTGCCCAAGGCCACTGACAACGCCGATTCCGGAGCGTCGAGCACCAGCTCGCGGCTGCCCTCCAGCACCAGCTCCAGCGGCTTGCCGCCCAGCTGGGCACGGTGCGATTCCAGCAGTTGCTCGGCCACGCGTGCCACGTTGCTGGTGCCCTGCCCGCGCTCATTACGCGACAGCAGCAGCAGCGCACCAATCAGATCGCTGCACTGCTGTTCAGCACGCTGGATGCGTTGCAGGCGCTGCAGCACTTTTTCATCCAGCCCGGGCCGGGTCAGCAGCAGTTCGGTGGCACCACGGATCACTGCCAGCGGCGTGCGCAGCTCGTGGCTGACGTCGGCGTTGAACTCGCGATCGCGGGTGACCACCTCGGTCAAGCGCGAAGAGTAATCATCCAAGGCCTGTGCCAGCTGCCCCACTTCGTCATCCGGGAAGCGCGGGGCCAATGGCTGCGGGGCGCTGGTGCCGCCGCGGTAGGCACGCAGCCGTGCAGCCAGGTCGGAGACCGGTTTCATCACCTTGGATGCCGACCACCAGCCCAGCACCAGCGACAACAGGCTGAACACCAGCACCGACAGGAACAGCGCGCGTTTGAGCTGCTGCTCCACGCGGATGCTCTCGGTCATGTCGTAGGCGAGGAAGAACCAAGCATCCGGGGTTTTGCGTACAGCCAGTTTGTACGAGTACGGACTGCCGCTTTCATCGACACCGCCCAGGCTGTGGATGCCGTCCTTGAAGTCGTACCAGTCCGGCTCTTCCTGGCGCAGCGCTTCGAAGCGGTCCTTGCCGACGATGCGTGCGCGCATCTGCTCGACGGGCAGGTCGGGGCTGCGCGTGGGGTCCATCTCGAACCGACGCGCGTATTCATTGATGTTGCGGTTCATCACGTCTTCAACCAGCTGGTTTTCCACGCGCATGCGCGCCCAGTTGGTGGCGAACGCGAACAGCGTGGTCAGGCAGAAGCCCAACAGCACGAAGGACATGATGATGCGGCTGCGCAGGCGGCGGCGGTACGGGCCACGCCTGCGCTGGCTGCGGGGTATCGCAGTATCAGGCATCCGGGGCGGCGATCCGGTAGCCGATGCCATGGCGGGTCTGGATGTACGGCTGTTCGAACGGCTTGTCGACCACCGCACGCAGGCCATGGATATGCACGCGCAGCGAATCGGAATCAGGCAGCTCTTCGCCCCACACGCGGGTTTCCAGTTCCTGGCGGGTGACCACGGCCGGGGCGGCCTCCATCAACGCCTGCAGGATCTTCAGCGCGGTCGGGTTGAGCTGCAGCAGCTTGCCCTGGCGGCGCACTTCCAGCGTGTCCAGGTTGTATTCCAGTTCGCCGGTTTCCAGCACGCGGGTCTGCACGCCCTTGCCGCGGCGCGACAGCGCGTTGAGCCGCACTTCCACTTCCTGCAGGGCAAAGGGCTTGATCAGGTAGTCGTCTGCGCCGGAATCAAAGCCGGCCAGCTTGTTGTCCAGCGAATCGCGCGCAGTGAGCATCAGCACCGGGGTCTGCTTGCGCGCTTCATTGCGCAGCTTGCGACAGACCTCGATACCGTCCATGCCCGGCAGATTCAGGTCGAGCACGATGGCATCGAATTCATGGACCACCGCCAGATGCAGGCCTGTGACGCCATCTGCAGCGAAATCCACTGTATGTCCGCGATCTTCGAGATAGTCGCCCAGGTTGGCGGCGATGTCGCTGTTGTCTTCGATTACCAGAATTCTCACGATGACCTCTAATTCGTTATGGGCCGCAGGTCCCTGCCGGGTGCGGACAACCGCCAGACTGCAGGGACTGCGTGCCGGCACCTGAACAATACCGTGTTCTGTCTTAACGTTTTGCAGGCGAAGACGGCGTCAGTGCCCAACCCGGGCCGGCGCATCAGCGGCTCAGCGAACGCCGGTATCGAACTGGCGACCGTTGCGCTGCTGGCGCTCGAGCGAATTACGGTCCTCATCGGCGCGACGGCGGCGCTCGGCCACGGTCATGCACACACTGGTGGGGAAGTTGCTACCGACCGACTTTTCACGACGGCAGACCATGCGGCTGTCCGCCCGGGCCTTGGTCAACAGGGTGTTGATGACTTCCTGTTCGTTGAACACCTCCGTCTTGGCCTGTGGGTTGAGCTGGTTGATCGTCTGCACCGTGTCGGTCTTGAGCTTGATGCGTCCCAGGGCCTGCTGCACGGTGAACTTGTCTTCGTTGGACAGCTCGCTGTAGTTCTCATCGGCCAAGGCCGCCTCGACCTTGCTGATCTGCTCGGCGATGGGGGCATTCATGTCCATCTGCACCGGTGCGTCCTTGGCTTTGCGGCCTTGGGCAGCCGCCGTCGTGGATACAGCCAAAGCCAAGGCCAGAACGATGATCTTACACATGTGACACTCCGCATCCTTATGGAATAGGCCG
>DALZLW010000072.1:0-6161 GCA_032007425.1 Stenotrophomonas sp. | reverse complement strand
GGCCAGAACGATGATCTTACACATGTGACACTCCGCATCCTTATGGAATAGGCCGGCACTTTACAAATCCCGGCGGGCGTCCCACAAGTAACCAAAGGCACATCTCCCTCCTCGCTGGCTGGGCCAGCGCGGCCAACCCGGGGCAGATCCGAAAACGCAATCGCCCCCCCAGCGCGCATTGACAAAAGCGCGCGCCGGGGACGCTGCGCCCCCCCCCCTCAGCGAGAGTCTGTCCGCGGGTTGACGCGGTGGTAGTTGCGCAGCGCGTCGCGGGCGTTTTCCGTCGCTTCGCGGCGCTGGGCCACCGTCATGCAGACCTGCTGCGGCCGATTGCTGCCGGTACTGCGTTCGCGGCGGCAGACCATGCGGCTGTCAGCATGGGCGCGGCTCAGGATGGTGTTGATCAGTTCCTGATCATTGAAGATCAACGTGCGGGCATCGGGGTGGACCTCCTGGGGTGAGGATCGGTCGCCCAGATGTTCGCGGATGCGGCCGATGGCAGCCTGCACCTTGCTCTTGTCCTCGGTGCCGATCTCGCTGTATTCCTCGGTGCCCAGCGCTTTTTCAACCCGGGCCAACTGCTCGCCGGCAGATTCCTGGACATCCAACTGCATCAGGCCGACAGGCTCCTTGGCCGATCCGGTACTGGCTTGAGCGGTGCTGGCCACGCAAAGCGCCAAGGCCAACACTGCCGTAGTGAGCAGACGCATGCTTGTTTCCTCCATGAATGGAAGCCAACTGTAAGTCCGTGCAAGGCGCCAAACAATAGGCTCCAGACAGCCCCCCCCTGGCGCCGCCAGTGCCGGATTCCCGCTGCGCGGCGGCGCAGGGACATGCCCGGCGGATCTACCCAGTGCCCCTGCACTCGCCGCAATGGCCCGGTGCCATCGGGACACGGTGCTGTTACCGACATCGTGCGCGATAAAAAAAGCCCGGACGTTGCCGTCCGGGCCACAAGTTCATATCCCGATTACCGACCCTGCTGATGAGGCAGTGCTGCGGTGAGTGGAGATTACGGCAGGTTCGATTAAACCAATGTTAAAGATTTTCTCATTAGCAAATGAGACAGCCAGGTCATTGATCAGGAACGCTTTCCCAGCTTCTCGACATGGGTGATGATGCGCGCGGCGATGTCCACGCCGCAGGCGCCCTCCACCCCTTCCAAGCCCGGCGTCGAGTTTACTTCCAGTACCAGCGGGCCGCGTTCGGAGCGGATCAGGTCCACGCCGGCCACGCTCAGTCCCAGCGCCTTGGCCGAGCGCACGGCCACCTGCTGTTCCAGGCGACTGGCCTTGGCCGCAATGGCCGTGCCACCCGCGTGCAGATTGGAACGGAAGTCCCCGTCAGCCGCCTGCCGTTGCATGGCGGCGACCACCTGATCACCGACCACCAGGCAGCGCAGATCAGCCCCTTGGGCTTCGGCGATGAACTCCTGCATCAGGAAGTTGGCATAGAGCCCGCGCAGTGCATCGACAATGCCGCGCGATGCGCTGGGCTTCTCCGTCAGGATCACGCCGCGCCCCTGGGTGCCTTCGCTGAGCTTCACCACGTGCGGTGCCGGACCGAGCATGGACAGCAGATCCACGGTGTCATCCGGGTTGTCACCAAACACCGTCACCGGCATGTCGATGCCCTTGGCGGCCAGCAGTTGGTGCGCACGCAGCTTGTCACGCGAGCGCAGGATGGCATCGGAGGGATTGGGCGTGTAGGCGCCCATCAGTTCGAACTGGCGCAGGACGGCCGTGCCATAGCGGGTGATGGAGGCGCCGATACGGGGAATCACCGCGTCCACGCCGGTCAGCGGCCGGCCCTTGTAGTGCATGCTGAATTGCTCGGAGGCGATGCGCATGTAACAGCGCAGCGGGTCCAGCACCCGCACCGTGTGGCCGCGTGCCCGGGCAGCGTCGACCAGCCGCCGGGTGGAGTACAGCTTGGTATTGCGGGACAGGATGGCCAGTTTCATTGCGGCGGCGCGCGGGTGAGGAGCCGCAGCATAGCGCGCGCCGATGACGGCAGTGAATGCGGGGCGACGACACCACTGTCACAGGTCGTCCCACCACGTGAATGGGAATCGCTAGCATTGCGCGATTCATCGTGGAGCCACCCTTTTGCATACGCCCCCGCCCCCTCGTTGCAAGCCCAGTCAGTATCAGGAAGTGCTGCTGGAGCTCGGAGCCACCTGGGCAACGCGGCAGCAGGACAGCAGCCCTGATCAGGCCTCGCTGTCCCATAAGGGCCAGTGATGGCTGGCCGATGCCGTCGCGCTGACCGCCGGCGCGCGCCTGGACAACCACGAATAGTACGGCAGCGATATCAGTCCGCGCCGGTAGGGGCACTGGCAGGCGAGCTCGGCGCGGAAGCCAACGGCCGCTGGCAGGCTCGCCTCAAGTCTGGCAGATGGATGCAGTTCAAAGAACGACACCGTATGGTCGTGTAGGGTGGGGACAGGCGACTTTCCAGGATGGATGTTTTCCAGTGGCTCGAACGCTCATTGTGCTTGGCGACTACACCAGCAGTGGCGGAACCGTCATCACCGGCTCCCCCGAAACCGATATCGACGGCAAGCCGGTTGCCCGCGTCGGTGACCAGGCGACCTGTCCCAAGCACAAGGGCACTTTTCCTATTGTCTCCGGCGATGACTCGCTGATCTTTGAAGGAAGCGCCGCTGCCCGACATGGCGACGCGCTTGCGTGCGGCTGCACGTTGATTGCCGGAAAGCAGTCTCATGTCTTCATCGATGCCGCAGGCAGCGGCGCCCCTCTGGCGATCGCGATCAACACGGCGAGGATCCCACATCCCTTAACTGCTTCATTAGTGGATAAACCCGCCGTATGTGAAGAATGCCTGTTGGCCGGCGCGCAATCGGGCGCCCCTTCCTGGGGCGCTGACCATGCAGTACGCCTTGGTTGATACCGCTGCCCGCGCCGATGCCGCAGATGCCTTGCGCTTCCATGCCGGCGGGCATGAAGCCCGTTCACTGTTCATCCGCCAGCCCGAATCGCAGCATGCCAACGCAGGTCCTTGGCTGGTAGCACTGGACGGGAATCCCGGAATGACCGGATGGCTGCTTGCCTTGGACATGCATCCAGGTGCGGTTGCGTGGCTTACCAGCGACGTGAATTTCGATGCGCTGTTCAATCACCTGGAATCCTGCCTCGACCTCCGTCTGGCAAACGGCCAGTTGGCCTTGCTGCGCTTTTGGGACGGGCGTGTTTTCTGGCGCATCAACAGCGTGCTGCGGCCCGAACAGAAGGGTGCACTGATGGGCCCTGTAACACGTTGGTCGGTAAGACTGAACGGGAAACAATGGGTCGTGGACGCACGCACGTTGGAGAAAGCACCATGACACTGGAGTTGGATAAGCGCCAGGAGGCACTACTGCGCCTCCCCGAACCGCTGACGTTTGAACCCCGACTGACTGCGGAGATTCGACGTGACATGCCCGCGATGGTGCGCCGATTGAGCGAACAACGATTACTGGAGGAAACGGAACGCAGCTATGTCTACGCCTCCTGTACGCTGGGCATCACGTCATTACCTACTCTGGTGCACTGGACAAAGACCGATGTCGCCAGTGGCGGCGAACTGCATCGCAATGTGGATGTAGACCTTGCCGTACGCCGGTCTGAGAACCCCAATCTCAAGGCGGCCGACCTGCTTGGCGCATTGCGCGCCCTGCACAGTTGGCCCAAAGGACACCCCTGATGGCTTCGATTCCAATCCGATGGGGCCTTGGAAAGCTTGCTGAGCGCGCGGCGGCAGCCGCTGCGGCAGCCGCCGCCGCTGAAACGGCGAGACAGGCAGTCAAAGATCGACCGGCCACCCAAACCCGCGATGCCGATTGCTCGGAGACCCCAGAGGCCAGTGAGTGCAACCAGTGCAAGTTGGCCGATGGCATCCTCAGTCAGCCACCCACACCGCGTTACATCACGCGAACCAACCGGATCAATTACGACTACCAGTTGCAGATCGCCAACATGCATGCTGGACCCGAACGGTTTGGCTACGTGCGTCGAGGCGACCCGACCAATGCCATCGTCAATATAGACCTGTCCGTGGTAAAGGACTTTTTTGGCAAGGGCGGTGAGTATGTCACTTTGGAATGGTTGTTTGCCGGCATTGCCTTCGATGGCTTCTGGCGCAGCCGCTGCACCGTGGTTGAGGCGAAGGCGAATTTCGGGCATTTTTTTGATGAAGATGGGGAGTTCAGAAAGCCATTTGCAGGCGCCGTCATCGGCCAATGGCGAAAGACCTATGTCAACCAATCAACCGCAATCGAAGCGGCTAGACCGCAGGGTAAGCTGGAGTGGCATTTCATGGACTCGTCCGCTTATCGCGCCGGCGTGGAATCTGGAATTCCCGCAAGTGCTGCCAAATACACGCCTTACATCATTGGACGCTTCCCATGAACTTCACTATTTCATGCCGGTTCACACCTGCAGCTATCACGGCAGACCAGGTCTACGGCGAGGCAATTCAGTGGGTCGGTCGTTTGGCGGCTGCTCATCGTGATTTCCAAGAATGGTGGGCACTTCCCCGCGGCCCCAAAGACCCATTCCTCGCCTTCGTTGACGAAAAATCGGTGGTACGCCTCATTGAAGATGCAAATCAACAACGTAAGAAAGATTTTCCAGAGAATCCGCAATGGGCAAGTAGCGGCATACTTCTTACCAATTCTGGAAACGAGAAAGACTGGGGAAACCGAGGAAAGGTCACACTCTCTATTAACCCTGGCGCGGGCGATATACGATTGCAGGTCGGAAACATTGAGAGGCTGTTTTCCTCTCCAGGAGATGTTGCCTGGATGTTGTTGAAGGCGCTGACGTCTGACGAACGGGTTCGCTTTGCACAAGCAAACGTCAAGCAGCGCGTGAATGATGAATTGGTACTGTACAGCGTCGATCGCGCGCCTTTCCCACACCGAGAATTCCTGGGTTGGATGGGCTATGTAACAAGGCCACTGACACAAGCGCAGATCCCCGATGCCGCGCGATTGGAGCGGCATGGCCAAGGCACGCTCATCCTGTCTACACCTTTGCTGGATCTGTCCGACCCGGTCGCGGTCATGAAGGCAAACAAAGTAGAGATGAGCCTGGTGGATCTAGGCCTGCTGCCGGTCACCGATCCATCGCTGCAGTGATCCAATGGCTTGCCGTCAGATCGAAAAACGTCACCCGGCCCGGAAGGTTCCGCAATGTCTGGCGTGCAAGATTCAGAAAGACATTCTCGCAGAGGCGGTCAAGCCCCCCCATACGTCATTGGCCGGTTCCCATGAACATTCCTCTCGCTTGTCAATTCCCCCCGAGGCCCCGCTCCGCTGAAGAGGTATGGAGCGATTTGACGGAGATTACATCTCGCTTGGCCAAAGCCACTCCTGCTTTCGAACGATGGTGGGCGAATCCACGCGGACCCAAGGATCCTTATCTTGCTCTCGAAGAACGACAGGCCTTTGTTGCCCGCGTCCAGGAAGACGACGACAAGCTGAACAAGAAGTACCCAACTGTCCCGTTGAAAGGAAGCAGTGGCGCCGTTTTGACCAACGCAGGCAACGACAAGGACTGGAAGCAACGGGGCGCTGTGGCACTTTCCTATGCCCCAGAAATCGGCAACATCCGATTACAGCTTGGGCGTGTTGTAAAGACGTACACACAGCCCGCAGATGTTGTATTTGCCGCTCTAGAGGCCATCGCAAGTGACCCTCGCATTATGTTTGCGCAATGCAATGTTCAACAGCTTGTCGATGGGAAGCTGTTGCTCTATAGCCTCGACCGCACCCCGTTCCCCCACCGTGAGTTCCTGGGTTGGATGGGCTACGTGCCCCAGCAGCTGACCCAGGCAGAGGTCCCCGATGCATCCCGACTTGAACGACATGGCCAAGGTACGCTCATTTTGTCCACACCGTTGCTGGATCTGTCCGACCCGGTCGCGGTCATGCAGGCCAACAAAGTGGAGATGAGCCTGGTGGATCTGGGCCTGCTGCCGGTCACCGATCGATCACTGTTGTGATCCGGCGCCTTGTCGGCTTGTGGCATGACCACTGCTCAGCCCGATGTCGCAACGTTCCAAAAAAAATGCCGGGCAGGGCCCGGCATTCCTCGTCAAAGCTTGGAGCGGGTGAAGGGAATCGAACCCTCGTCAGTAGCTTGGGAAGCTACAGCTCT
>DALZLW010000071.1:2711-17702 GCA_032007425.1 Stenotrophomonas sp. | reverse complement strand
TGACCAGATCGGCACCCCGACCCCGGCCGCACTGATTGCCGACGTCACCGCCCAGGCCCTGCAGCACCCCGGCGAACTGAGCGGCACCTGGCACCTGACCGCCAGCGGCCAGACCAGTTGGCATGGGTTTGCCGAAGCGATCTTTGCCGAAGCGGTGGCGGCTGGCGTACTGGCCAAGGCACCGGTGGTGGAAGCGATTGCCAGCAGCGAGTACCCGACGCCGGCCAAGCGCCCGGCATGGTCGGTGCTGGACAACCGACGGCTGCAGGCCGATTTCGGTTTGGTGCTGCCGACTTGGCAGGATGGTTTGAAGCGGGTAGTTGGCGAACTTACCTAAGTGAAACCGGTGCCGACCAACGGTCGGCACCCAGCACCAAACTGGCAAGTCTCGCTGACCACCCATCCGGCACCACGTATTCCCCATCCCGGATTTGCGCTACACTAGTCGGCCAGCGCGCCCGTAGCTCAGCCGGATAGAGTAGTGGCTTCCGAAGCCATTGGTCGGGGGTTCGAATCCCTCCGGGCGCGCCATTTCTCCTGCACTCACCCTGTCGTGACGTGCCAGCTGTTCCCCTCCCCCTTTGCCATCCGCATTACCCAGGCCACTGGGGGAGGAGCTTCAGCCATGCTCAACACCCCGCATTTCCTTGCGCTGCCAGCCTTGCTGCTGGCCGCATCCACGCACGCCGCCCCGGCGTCCCCCAGCACCGAAACGCCCACCTTCCGCGACGTTACCGCGACCCACGTCCCCAGCGCCCCTGAGCTCCACGGCCTGGATGCCGTCTTCCTTGATGCCGACGGTGACGGCGACCTCGACGTTGCGGTAGCCGTAGAAGGTGGCGCCAACCGTCTCTACCGCAATGACGGCAGCGGCCACCTCACTCATATCAAGGACGCATTCGGCACGGAGTCCGGCGACTACGAGCACGTCCGCACGGCCGACTTCAACCGCGACGGCCACCCGGACCTGATCTTCATCGCCGAAGACACCGAGCAGCACCGCCTGTTCCTCGGCGACGGCAAGGGCGGTTTCACTGCCGCCGACGACCGCCTGCCCGCCACCAGCCAGGCCAATGGCGTGGCGGTCGGTGACGTCAACGGCGACGGCCTGCCGGACATCGTCATCGGCAACACCACCGAGGGCAAGCAGGGCAAGGCGCAGCCTTTCCTGTGGCTCAACGACACACAGCGCCCCGGGCACTTCATCGATGCCACCGCCTCGCACCTGCCGGCGATGGACGTACAGGCGCAGGGCGTCACCCTGGTCGATCTGGACGGCGATGGCCATCTGGACATGGTGATCGCCAGCCAGGCACCGCCCAACCGCCTGCTCTTCAATGACGGTACCGGCAAGTTCCGCGATGCAACGGCCCAGCTGGGCGATCAGGTGCCGCTGGAAACCCGCGAGGTCCATGCCTTCGATGCCAATGGCGATGGCCATCTGGACCTGGTGTTCTTCAACCTCACCAGCAACAACCAGCAGTGGGACAAGGACCCGCAGACACGCCTGTTCCTCAACGATGGCAAGGGCAACTTCCGCGATGCCACCGAAGGCCGCCTGCCGGCCCATCGGTTCTCCAGTTGGGGCGGCACCGTGGTGGATTTCAACCGCGATGGGCATCCCGATCTGCTGGTCAGCGCGATCGACGTGCCGGGCTTCAAGCCGCTGCAGGTGCGGGCGTGGCAGAACGATGGCCGGGGTCAGTTCACGGATGTCACCGAGTCCGTGGTACCGGCCAGTACGGTGGGCCGCAGTTGGAGCATGGCCCAAGGCGACTTGGATGGCGACGGCACGGTGGATGTGTTGATCGGCGGCTGGGGTTCGCAGTCGCGGTTGTTGTTGGGGCGGTGAGGATGCACGGTAGCGCCCGGCCATGCCCGGCGAGCGCAGCGGGCGAAAGGTAACAGCCAAGCACCACCAGGCGCTACCGCTCCGGCTGTCACAAGCGTACGCCCGCTCAAGACACGCCTTGACCCCAAGGAAGGCTGTAAGATTGAGAGCAGCCGGGTACTTCCCGAAACCCTCTGTGGAGCCCTTCTAATGCCACCAGGATCTTCTCTTCCCCGCCTGCAAGGGCGAATTACGGAAGTATCGGTCCGTGGGTTCCGCAGTCTGAAGTCGATCGAAGGCCTTCAGATTCCACAGCTGGCCGTTCTCATCGGCGCTAATGGCGTAGGCAAGTCCAGCTTTGTGCGTCTGTTTGAGATGCTGGGCTGGATGCTGCGTACTCACAAGCTTCAGGACTTCATCGTCAAGAATGGTGGCGGTGACGATCAGCTGTTCATGGGCGCGCGGGTTACGCCAAGCCTATCGGCAGACATCAAGATTGAGACGAGCAGGGGTGTCAACGACTATCGCTTCACCATGGAGCATCTATCGGTCGGCGATACGCTCATGCTTGCCAGTGAAGAGTATCGCTTTACCGCGAAAAATCGTAAGAGCGGTGACTGGAAGCGCATTGATGGAATCGGCAAAGAATCCGCCCTTCCGTATAAACGCGAAGTCGCTGCGACGACGATTCATCACCTGCTGCGGCAATGCCAGACATATCAGTTCCACGACACCTCATCCAAGGCGACAATTCACCTGCGCTGGGACGTGGAGGATTCAATCCGCCTGAGGTCTGACGGCGGTAACCTTGCTCCTGTACTGCTTAACATGCAGCAGAACGAGCCGCAACGCTATGCGCAGCTGGTTCAGCAGATCCAAAGAGTGTTCCCGAACCTGGATGATTTCGTTCTGGAGCCCGAGTACGGAAAGGTGCTGCTGCGTTGGCGCAGCCGCTTCAGCGAGAAGGTTTTCGGCTCACATTTGACGTCGGACGGCTCATTACGGCTGTTCTGCCTGATGACCCTGCTCAGCCTTCCTGACAGCCAACTGCCTGACGTCATGTTCTTCGACGAACCAGAGCTTGGGCTGCATCCGCATGCGATCACCCTTGTGTCAGAGATGATCAAGGCCGTCGCACAATCACGCCAGGTTTTCATTTCTACACAATCGCCCTACATGGTTGATTGTTTCGCGCTGGAAAACATCATCGTTGCAGAGTCCAACGAGGGGGCAACGACACTACACAACATGCCCCGTGACAAGTACCAGCGTTGGCTCGACGATGATTACCTGCTATCGGATCTGTGGCTCATGAATCCGGTCGGTGATGGAGCATGATGACGCGGGTATGTGTGGTGTGTGAGGGCCAAACCGAGGTCAGATTCATCCAGACCTGCATTACCCCTCATCTGATTGAGTTCGATGTCCACGCTTACCCGACCATCCTGCGCAGCCCATCCAAGCCAGGAAAAGGGCGTGGCGGGAACGTGTCAATCGACCGCGTTTCTGGGTTTCTTTCCAATCAGTACAACGAGGGCGCGCAACTCACGACGTTTCTTGACTACTACGGTTTCAAGCACGCGGATGGACGTTCACGGCATCAGCTGGAAGCCGACATTCTTACAGCGACAGCGGCCTGCACCGGAGGGTTCGATGCGCGGCGCGTCAGACCTTACGTGCAAATGCACGAGTTCGAGGCGATTCTTTTCTCAGACACTGAAAAGTTCTCTTGCGTCCAGAATGGCTGGACCCCAGCCGTAGCCGCGCGGCTTCGGAACGTGCGGGCGGCCTTCGATGGTCCGGAAGACATCAACGGTGGCGCGACGACCGCTCCCTCCAAGCGCATCTTGGCAGCCTTCGACAACCGTCACTACAACAAGGTTGTCCACGGCCCGGAGATCGCGAGCGCAATAGGCTTGGCTATCATTCGTGACCAGTGTCCTCAGTTCGATGAATGGGTCACCTGTATGGAAGGCCTATAGCGCATACCGGCGTTGGATGTGAGCTATCACACCGCCTTCTACCCCACCCCGGCAGGATGGACGGCACGCAGGCACCTGCCGCCTGCCTCATTCCGGGAGACGCCAAGATGCAACCCATCCACAGCACTGCCCTGTTTGCCGCCGCCCTCGCCGCCGCGCTCAGCGTGGCCCCTGCCGCCCACGCCGAGCCTTCCAATGAATGGCGCGTGGAACTTGCCGGCCGCTCCACCGTGGCCGGCGAGATCGAATTCAGCCTCACCCCGGAGGGCGGTCAGGCCCGCAATGTCGTTGTACCTATTCCGGCAGCGACCAACCACGAAGCGGCAGCGGTGATGGTGCGCAACACCCTCAGCAGGACCTTCGGCAGCGATGTCTACCGCGTGGCCGTGGATGACATCGATGAAGTGACCATCAAGACCGCCAGCGGCCGCAAGGATGTAGAAGTGGCCGTGGTACGCAACACCGCCGAAGGCCTGAAGGTGGAGCTGGACCGCGAGTAAGTGCGGCATCGGTCGGCACGGCAGCGCCGGGCCATGCCCGGCGCGTGCCTATCCCCCGCTGCGCTCGCCGGGCCTGGCCCGGCGTTACCTGGACCGCGTTCGCCTGGCGAAGGGTGACTTGCGCTCCAGCAGCGTGCGCACTGCCATCCGCTTGCTCTGCTGCTCGCAGGTGCCATACCGCGTATCGGTACACGTACTGCACTTGCCACAGATCAAGCGACCGCACGTGCACGTGTGTTCTCGGCCGTAGACCAAGGGCCGGTTGCCACATTCCACGCCGTTGCTGAGCTTGCCGCAGCAGTGCGCCAGCAGGGTTTTGCGTTGCCCATCGGGGAAGGTGCCTATCAGGACGCCGTTGTAGCTGTGGGTCACGTCCGACAGCGTGATGAATTGGTCTTGTGACAGGTGCGTTTCCAGTATCGCTAGCGACCGTATCAGGCTTGCCAGACTATCGGCGGGATCAACCAGGCCGCTACCCGCTATGGCCGAGGGTGCCCGGTCGTGCCGGGCTACGGAGCGCGACAAGTCGCCGAAACCCGGCGGCAGACCATCGGCAGCGTCAGTGCTGGCCGCTGATGCCTCCAAGGCGCGCAACTGCTCAGTCCGCACCCTGATGCCCGCGTCGGCCCGCGCGGCGTCTTCGGGGGAGTGCGCATGCCATTGAAACAACCTCATCAGCCCAACGCTGTCAGCCGAATCGCTGCGCGCCCGCCAACGCGCCCACAGGTGCAGGGTAAACAGGTAAAGCCACGGCAGGCGCGGCACCCGCATGTCCGCGCGGTTACGCCGCTCTTCTGCCCAGGCGACGCGCAGGTGCTGCAGGTAATCGCGCTGCTGTGGGTCGAGCCGCTCGGTATGTGGGGCTTCGCTATCCCAATAACTGAAGAACACAGGTGGGAGCATGGCCAGGACGCGTCGGCCCAGCGTTGTAGCAGCCAGTGCAGGCACGGCAGCGTGGAGCGTGCCCAGCGCCTGGTCCCTGCCCTTGTACTGGGTATGGGGGTAATCCCACGCCCACGCGGGCAGCTCCATCAAGCGGGTCATCGGATTGCTGCGCAAGGCAAAGATCGCAGTGAATCGCCGCGCCAGGGCGTTGACTTCGGCCACGGTGGTGACGCCCAGCACGCGCATGTCCTCGTCCTGCTCGCAGGTCAGCTCGCCCTCGCTGAAGCGCGTGTAAGGGCTGCTGACACCACACAGCGTAACCTTCGTCCCGGCGGCATCGACCTTGAACGCCTTGATCTTCCAGCGGCTCGATTGCATGCCGCCGTGGAAGCTCCTGCGGAGATTCTTGATATCGATGCCGTGGCGCCCATCGATACGCAGGTCCATGGTCTGCCAGTCTCCGTGAAGGGATTCCAGCTGTTGCGCCGCGATGTCTTCGACGGCCAACCCCAGCGATCCAAAGTAACCAGCAGCGCAGTGTTCGGCCGCGCGTGCGGTCCACATCTGTGCACGCACCGCCTCGGCGATGGCAATACTGTCCGTACCGCCCCGCGGCTGGACCCACAGGTCGGCAAGCTGGTGATCGCGCGTATTCAATGCCGCAAGCTGGTCGCGCGCATTGGCCTGTCCGATGCGGGTGGACTGTGCGGTGGCGTGGTCAAACGCTTCGATGCCAGTGAGGACCTCCCCGGCGACCTTCGACTGCCATTGCCCGAGTGCGCGTTTGACCACTGACGCAGGCGCGCGCTCCCAGCCGTGCCAGTCCAGCCAATCCGCGTCGAGGTGCAGGCCGCTGGTGATTGCCTGCTCCAGCACCTGCCACCAAGGGCTGGGCGGCACCGAATCAACGGTCCCAGGCGTCAACGTCTCGCGGTCGATGACTACTCGCGCCCAGTTTGCGCCTTGGTCTGGCTGAGCGTGCGCCGCCGCGACCAATTGACCGTCGATGACCGGGTCCCTGCCCCACAGCAGCTGCGGTACGGCAGCAGGCGTGGCGGCGGCGTTCGTGACCCCGATCTGCCCCGCCAGATGCAGGCGCGCCAGTTCGGCAGCCGCCAGCGCAGCAAGATCGAGCCGAGACGCGCGGGTTGCTGACCAACGGCCATCGGGCTGTTGGGACGTGCGCATTCTGATGAGCAAGCCACCAGTCGGCAAGGAGACATCACCCAGGTGCGCGATGCGTGTCTGGTTGAGAAACACATTCTGCATGCTGTCGCCGGTGAGGCTTTTGGCGAAACCAAAACCACCTGCGGTGACTTTATGCAGGACGCCGATGTCGTCCAGTGTGTCGTCCCATTGTCGATCTGCGGTGTTCACCGAACTGCCATCCCTGCCTGCACACGTCCTGGGTGCTGGCGGGCAGTTTACGCTTTCGTTCGGTGGCGAGCGCAGCTGAGCTGCAGCGGCCGGCCACGGTAACTCCGTGCCATGCGGTGCTTTGGTAGCACCCGGCCGTGCCCGGCGAGCGCAGCGGGAGGGCGTGACCGCCACGGTGACTGCCAACGACAACAGCATGACGACCAACGTTCGTCAGCCGCTACAAGGCACGGCCCGGCACTGTCGCTACTTCGTAATCATCTACGGCACCACGCTTCAAGTTCGATGAGCACTGGATCCTGATTGGCCAGCAAGGTCGAGTCAGCACAGAGCGGGCCCCATCCGTAGGGCCCCCATCGCATCCAACTCCAGCGGCGGCGTCGCGGACGGCCCCGAATGCCGTATAGGCTGAGCACATCATTGTCAGGATGGCCATAAGCGCCTTCAGGGTCTGCATTCACGAACGCAAACCCGTTATCCAGCAGGCGGGCGGTTTGCTTGCTGGAGTTGTTCCGGGAGCCATGGTGCGGAATCTGCAGTACCCCGATCCGCTTGAGGCGGGCAGGTGTCAGTGCCCGCTCCAGATCGGCCAGCGTACCGGGGTCCCGCAGATCCGCATCGCCGGTGAGTAATACGCTGGATGTCCTCAGCGCGGGCCAGGCCGCAACAGGCGCAAAGCAGCAGCGGCTCACGCTTTGTCCCTTCTTCAGCTCGGCCATCTCCATGTGCGGTGCGATGGCCCCCATGTGCACTATCAAGGAAATCGCATTCTTGTCCTTGTCATCCGGCTCGGCACCGGCGGTCGCCTCCATAAAGCCGTAGAGCGCGTCCCGGAGCGCCTTGATCGCGGCAGACAGCTTGACCCGATCGCCTTTTCTATAGTTGGCACGCATCGTTGCGGCTTGGCACAGCAACCCATCCAGCTGTTGCTGCAGCGCTGTGTCAACCGCCGTGCTGAACTGCAAGAGTCGCAACGCGCTTACCCTGTCCACGTAAGGTATGAGCTCCCACAGCTCATTCCAAACAAAGGGCGCGCCACTGTCCGTTTCTTTAAGCACTACACGATGTCCGTTGTGCGTGTCCGGCGGCATGCCGAGCACCTGCGCATAAGCGGCATCCGGATCCAGTACCCGCGCAGGGTCCTGGATACCAAGCGCGGGCTCCCCCCTGCGCCGGCGAGGCCGTACGGCTGGACCGCCAGGCTCGCGCGGGGCACCGGGACCAACAAGGATCACCTGCGTCTGCCTGTCATCATCGGGACGGCTCCCGGCGATGTAGGCCAATGGATTGTCAGTGAACCTGAGGGTGCCTTCGACGCGTTGGATCCAACTGATCTGCGCGGCACTGTCGTCCTCGTCTTCGTGCGGACCCTTCACCGTTTCCAGCCCGTCCAGCACCAGCGCAAGGCGCATCAACCGGGGCATATGCGGCAGGAAGACACGATCAAAGCTGTAGTGCCTGAGCAGCTCTGCCAAGCCGCTGATGTGGTCCTTGTCGAAGTGGGAGACAATCAATACATCCAGTCGATCACCGGCCCATTGCAGGTCATCCGGCCCGTTCTTCATCCGCTGGATCGAGTGATCCACCAAGGTATGCACCTCGTCCGTGCCACAGTCATACACCCATCTGATAGGCTGGCCGAGCGGCGTTGCTCGGCGGCTGTGCATCGTCACTTCGCCACGGAGAAAAGCCCCCTGCCGCACTGCACGCACTTCAAATGACGTCCTTACCGTGTACATCCCTGTGCACCCTGTGTGGCTTGCCTTTGTCCCGTGTTATGCCACAGGAGGAGCGGGTTAGACACCTCTTGCATGCGTTCTCGCCGGGCATGGCGCGACGATAGGGATGAGCTGATGGTTCACATGCACTCAGGGCATGCCCGGCGTCACCGCGGTAGCCACTTGCGCCTATAATGCCGCCCGCAAGCTATCAGTTCAGTACCAAGCACGTGCCATGACGCGCTTTTTCCTGTGATCACGGACAGCCAGCTTTTCCCCCGGCGTCGTCCCATTACAGGAGTTCCCCATGCATCGCCTTTCCCTGGCGGTCAGCCTTGCGCTGTTGTCGTTGTCCTCTGCCGGTGCCGTGCGCGCCCAGTCCGTTGCTGCCAGCACCCCAGCCCCTTCGCCCGCCACGACCGCCCCGCAGCAGCCCGGCGCACTGCGCCTGGACCGCCTGCTGGTGGTGGCCGACAAGCTGTTCCCCTATCAGGAAGGCATCACCCTCGACGCCGACCACATCAAGGCCCAGCCACGCGGCAATGCCGATGTCGGTGCGTTGCTGCGCATCCATCCATCGGTGCAGTTCCATTATCTGGCGGTGACGTCGCGCAATGCCGGCGAAATCCGCCCCAGCGACATCAGCATCAACGGCGGGCTGTACTACCAGAACAGCTTCCTCGTCGACGGGGTGAGCTTCAACAACGATATCGACCCGGCCGCCGAGCGCAACGTCTACAGCTTCACCACCGTCCCCAGCCAGACCCAGGGCATCGCGCTGGACAGCGGCCTGCTCGGTGCGCTTACCGTGTACGACAGCAATGTGCCGGCGGCCTTTGGCGGCTTCAACGGCGGCGTGGTGGACGCCAAGACCCGCCGCGCGGGCGATACCTTGTCCGGTTCGGTGGCCATCCGCCATACCCGTTCTTCGTGGACGAAGCGCAAGCTGGACCCCTTGGATGCCGAGGACGGCAAGCACTCCACCAGTGCCGATCTGCAGCCGGAGTTTGACAAGCGCGAGATCCGCGCCACGCTGGAAGGCCGTACGCGCTCGGGCATCGGCCTGCTGGGCAGTGTCAGCCAGCTGGACGCCACGATTCCATTGCAGGCCTACAACACCGGTCTGGAAAGCAGCGAGGACAGCAATCGCAAGGAGCAGTCGCGGCGTAACACCAGTGTGTTCCTGCGTGCGGACTGGGAAAGCGAGGCTGGGTTGGCGCTGGATGCCTTCGTGCTGCACGCACCAACCCGTGAGCGCTACTTCCAGACGCGTGTTCGCGATTCCTACTTCACCTTGGATCAGGGCGGTTCGGTGGCCGGGCTGCACGCGCAGTGGCCGGCCGGCAACCACCTGCTGGATGGCACGCTCAGTTACAGCGACCTGGACAGCTCCCGCCGCAGCGATGCCGACTCCTCACGTAACTGGGATTGGTCGCCGGAAAAGAACTGGGGCCACCCCGATGACATGTTCGGCAGCAGCGAGGGCTCCTACGGCGACCTGGACCAACGCCAACGGGACATCAAGCTGGCGCTGACCGCCGAGCGCGATGCGTTCGTGTGGCTGGGTGCGCAGCACCATCTGTCCTACGGTGCGGAGCTGGCGTTGCGTACCGCCGATTATCGGCGCCCGCGCCAGCACAACGACTACCAGATGTTCTCCACCTCGCCGACCGATACCTGCACCGATGCCACCGGCAAGGTGGATGACGAGGCCTGCTCGCTGTCGCCCACGCTGCTGTATGACATGGGCCAGTACATCAACATGCGCAGCATCTACCTGGCTGGCGGTGCGCGCGTGCGCGAGCGCCGCCATGCGTTGTTCGTGCAGGACGACATGCGCTGGGGGCGGTTGAGCCTGCGCGCCGGCCTGCGGCTGGATGGCGATGACTACATGGACCAGACCACCGTGGCACCACGGCTGGCGTTGGGCTGGGATGTGCGCGGCGATGGCAGCCTGCGCCTGACCGCCGGCGCCAACCGCTACTACGGCCGCAACTTCTTCGGCTATCGGCTGGCCGAGGCGGAAAACGCGCTGGAGCAGGTGCAGGAGCGTGGCGATGACCTGGTCTGGCAGGACTACATGCGCTCGCGCAGCATGAACCACTTCGCGCAGTTGGATGTGCCCTACAGCGATGAGCTGCTGTTGGGGGTGGACAAGCGCCTGGGCGGCTTCGATGTCGGGCTGAAATACGTGCAGCGCGAGGGCCACGATGAGGTGGTGCGCCACACCATCGACCGCCCGGATGACGCCGATCCCGAGCAGTACCGCAACAGCGTGTACCGCTATGCCAACGA
The DNA here is from genome assembly GCA_032007425.1 of Stenotrophomonas sp. Taxonomy (GTDB): domain Bacteria; phylum Pseudomonadota; class Gammaproteobacteria; order Xanthomonadales; family Xanthomonadaceae; genus Stenotrophomonas. Next base: position 7,114 of record DALZLW010000071.1, on the reverse strand, counting down.
TGGCCGCAGTGGCAGCCGCACCTGGACCCTGGCCATCACGCCGGTGCAGCCGTGGCGGCTGGGCCGCAGTGAAACCACCTTCCTGTTGGCCGCCGACCACACCGATGTGCGCCGCAGTTACTCCGATTACAACGACCCGTTCTGGCAGGACCGCGACGATGTGCGGATGGATGAGCTGATCCGCTATGACGGTCGGTTGATGCGCCGGCGCGATCAACCGGCGGACAACTACAACCGTCCGTGGACGGTGCGCTTGAGCACGCGCACGGCGATCGATGCGCTGGGCGGGCTGGAATGGGGCAATTTCCTGCGCTACCGCGCCGGTTACCAGGCGGTCACGCTGGAAGGTACGGAGTTGCTGCAGGGCGAGCGGGTGGAGGTGTACGAGAAGCATCCGCTGGCCGCCACGTGGAGTTGGGACACCAGCGTGCAGTGGAACGTGCTGGACGGGGCCTATGTGCGGGTGGAGGTGCAGAACGTGCTGGACCGGGCGAACCTGATCCGACGCAGCCGCGGCCGCTCGATCTATGAGACCGGGCGGCAGTTCTGGGTGGAACTGGGTTACCGCTTCCAGTAAGCGACGGCCGTGCGGACAGCAGGCGCGCTGCGGTGGGTGGTGCTGGTGCTGGTGGTCGTGCTCGGCCTGCCGGCACTGCCGCTGCGTGACAGCCCTGTGCCCTGCCACGGCGCCGATGCCGGTTGTCTGCGCCGCCTGTACGCACGGCCGGCGGCGCAGTGGCCACGGCCATGGGTGGATGCCGATGTGGCGTGGCAGGAGCTGGCAACGGTGCCTTGGCGCCCACCGCCGTCGGTGGGCACCAGCGAGGCGGCCCTGGTCGCGCTGGGTGGCCGCCTGTTTGCCGAGCCGTTGTTGTCACGGCAGCGAGATGTGTCCTGCCAATCCTGCCATCTGCCGGCGTTGGCCGGTGCCGATGGCCGCGCGGTGTCGGTGGGCACCGGCGGCCGGCTGGGACGGCGCAATGCGCCTTCGGTGCAGTGGAGCGCGCTGGCGCCCGTGCTGATGTGGGATGGGCGCTTTGATTCACTGGAAGCGCAGGCCCTGCATCCGATCGAGGACCCGCGCGAGATGGGCTTCACGGTAGCGGGCGCGTTGCGACGGCTGCAGGCGGATGCGCGGTATCGGGCAGCATTTGCGCAGGCGTTTGGCAGTGCCGGCATCGACGCCGCGCGCCTGCGTCGGGCCTTGGCCGCTTACCAGCGCAGCCTGCTGCCAGCGCCGAGCCGGTATGACCGCTTTATGGCGGGGCAAGCCGATGCGCTGGGCGATGCAGAGCTGCGCGGGCTGCATCTGTTCCGCACCAAGGCGCGCTGCATGAACTGCCATGGCGGCATGGCGTTGTCCGATGGTGGCTTCCACGATCTTGGGTTGGCGTTCTTCGGGCGCGAGCAGCAGGACCTGGGGCGCTACGAGGCGACCGGTGTGGGTGTGGATGCTGGACGCTTCCGCACGCCGGGGCTGCGCGGCGTGTCACGTACCGGGCCGTGGATGCACAACGGCGTGTTCGATGACCTGGTGGATGTACTACATGCCTACAACGCGGGCATGTTCCCGGTGGCGGCGCGTGGCGATGAGCCGGACGACATGCCGGTGCCACGGGGTTCGCCGTTGCTGCAGCCGCTGCAGTTGCAGGCTGAAGAGATCGAGGACCTGCAGGCGTTTCTTGAAGTGCTGTGACACGGTAGCGTCCGGTTCCGCTGGCGCCGGGCGATGCCCGGCGCTGCCGTGTCCTCACAGCCGCTGCAGCGCCGAAGCCTCCACCGCCACCGGCTTGGTCCGCGCCTCACGCACGCGTTGCGCCAGATAGCCCAGGCTCGCGGCGAGGATGAAGGTGTAGCCCAGCAGTTCGGTGGTTTCCTCGATCGCGTTCTTTAACACGCGGATGTACTGCTCACCCAATAGGCCCGACCACAACGCGGTCATGCCGATCAGACGCGAGTAGAACAACAGGATCACCAGCCCCACCGTCATCACCACACCAGCGCGCGAGGTCAGGAAGCGGGTCAGCCCGGACAGCACGCTGGCCCAGTCACGGCTGGCCCAGGCCAGTGAACCGACGATCAACAGGGTCACCGGGTATTTCCAGAACCCATGCACGATCAGGTCCAGCAGTTCGTCCATTTCGCGCAGGAACATGCTGGCAAACAGCGCTGCAGCCAGCACCGCAAAACGTCGATCGTCGGCGCGGCGCATCGCCAGGCGCACGAAGGCGGCCACGCTGGCGGCGAGGAAACCTTCCTGGGTGAGCTCCACCAGCGACCATTCGCCGACACCATCACGCAACCATTGGATGTCCAGCCAGGCCAGCAGCGGCGGCAGGGTCACCATGACGGCAAAAAGCAGGGTACGTCCCAAGTGGGACAGGAGGATCTGGAGGTCGTTTTTCATGGGGGTACTACCTGCGCGGCGTGGCGCTGACTACGGAAACAGGGCGACAGGGGGCACAACCACGGATGGGTCGGCGCGGCGAGTCGCGGATGAGTTGTTATTGTCTCGTTAACTGTCGTTTTCGGCCAGTTCGTTGGTGGAACGGTCTGTCGTGGCGCGATTTCAGCCCGGTTGAAACAGATGACGAATGGGTCAAACGCCCCTCACTCCGGCTAGATACGCACTTGTCCATCGTGGGTCCCAACGGCGCCGCAACCCGGCCGCCGTCTTCACTCATCCAGATGGAGTAATGCCCCATGAGCACCGACAACAAGACCGCCCACAGCCTCAACGACCTGATCGAAATCGCCCGAGACGGCAAGGACTTCTATGAGGAAGCGGCCGGCAAGGTGAAGGATGCAGAACTGTCCGCGCTGTTCAGCCGCATCGCCGGGGTCAAGGCGGGCATCGTCACCCAGCTGAGCCGCACCGTGGTGGCTTCCGGTGCCAAGCCGGCTGAAAAGGGCACGATGGTGGGTTCCATGCAGCAGTTCTACGGCAAGGTGCGCGCCACCTTGGGCGACACCCAGTACGGCTACGTCGCCGAGCTGGAAGAAAGCGAAGATCGCCTGCTGGAAGCGTTCAAGGACGCGTTGAACGATCATGACATCACCCCGGCAGCGCGTCAGGAAATCACCCAGCTGCTGCCGCAGGTGCAGGAAACCCACGCGGTGATGCGTGCACGCAAGCACGCGATGAAGGGTTGATATGCGGGGAGGCTGGTGCGGATAGGTTGAAACCTGTCCCGCCGGCTTCCCTTGGCTTGCGTTCAGCCTCCTGATGCATTTGATCTATCGGCCTAGCATCATTGATCGATAGCTAATGTTTTGCAGATTGGAGCACCTGACCCGGCGGACAGCGCACGATTGTCCGGCCGGGTTTTAGGTATGCTTGGCCGATGCATCCGGGCCTCAACATCACCAACGAAGGTTTTGATCTAGGGCTGTACTCCTATTCGGACGCAGCACGGTTTATCGGTGCCCGGACGACGCAGCTGCGCAGGTGGATGAAAGGCTATCGAGGTGCTTCTGCGGATGACGGCCAGCGCGCGGTCTACCCGCCCTTGTGGCTCTCGCAGTGGGCTCACAGCGATCTGGAGGGGATCGGGTTTCGCGATCTTATTGAATTGCGCTTTGTGCGCACATTCGTCGATTGCGGCGTCCCTCTCCAGATGATCAGACAGGCTATTGATGAGCTGAAGGACCGACTCAATCGGGACTACCCGTTTACCAGCACGACGTTCAAGACCGACGGACGTCGGATCTTCATGGAGCTGGTTGATGGCAGCGACGATCCCGCCTTGGTGGACGTCGTAAAGCGCCAGGATGTAATGCGTAAGGTGATCGCGCCGTCCTTGCGGGACGGTATCGAGCTGTCAGTAGATGACGTCGCGGCACGCTGGTTTCCCCTGAGAGGCTCAGCAGCGGTTGTGCTCGACCCCGCGCGCCACTTCGGGCAGCCGATTCTCGCGCGTTCGGGGATACCGACCGCTGCAATTGCTGATGCGTTGGAATCTGAAACAATGAACGCAAATGGCGTTGCAAAGTGGTTCGATGTACCACTGAGTGACGTGAAACACGCAATTGCATTCGAGAAGCAGGTGCGAATGTGAGAGCGCAGCTGGATGAGAACCTGCCCAGATCGTTAGCCACGGCCCTCAACGAGATCGCAGCATTTGAAGGGCACGAGATCATCCACGTTCGTGACTTGGTCCCAAGTGGCACTCCCGACGTTGAACTATTCTCCGCAGCCAAGCGTGATCTGGTCCAGATCCACGTTACCCAGGATCATCATCACCGCCGCGCTCTCGAGCGCGAGGCCATCGCCCGACTGGGACTGACGGTGTTCGTCCTGGCCAAGGGCTGGAATCAATTCAGCCCGTACGACAAGGCCGCGCGACTGATCGAGTGGTGGCCCAAGATGATGCAGTTGGTCGAGCTGACGAGCCCGGGCTCCA
>DALZLW010000071.1:0-2611 GCA_032007425.1 Stenotrophomonas sp. | reverse complement strand
ATCGAGTGGTGGCCCAAGATGATGCAGTTGGTCGAGCTGACGAGCCCGGGCTCCATCTTCTCCGTCCCAACCAGGCATGCCGCCTCGGGACGCATTCGTCCGATCAAACGAAGCTGCTGAGGGGGCACATGGTGCTTGGCCGACCATAACTACCGTTGAATCGACGGGAACGCAGAGCACCGTCAGCCGCTGGTATCAGCCTCACCCGTTTCATGGTCCAGCACCACCCGCGCGCACACCCACGCGCGCACGTCCTGGCAGCCCGCCTTGACCAGCGCTTCGGCCGCCGCGTGCAGCGTGCTGCCGGTGGTCATCACGTCATCGACCAGTACCACCGACGGCGGTACCTCGCCCTGCACGCTGAAGGCATCGTCCAGGTTTTTCCGCCGCGCTTCGGCCGTGCGCTCCGATTGCGGCGCTGTCGCTTTCGCCCTCTTCAGGCCATGCCAGACGGGCGCATTCAGCAGACGCACGAGCTCCCAGGCCTGGTTGTAGCCGCGCTGGCGGATGCGCTTGGCATGCAGCGGTATCGGCACCAGGGGGATCAGCGGCCAGGGCGGCGGTGAGAGCAGCATCAGTTGCGACAGCAGCCTGCCGGCGGCCAGGTCCTGATGGAATTTGTGCCGCAGCAGCAATTCGGACACCGGTGGTGCGTAACGGAAGCTGGCCCAGCACGCCTGCAGCAACGGCGGCGCTTCCTGGCACTGGAAGCAGTGGCTGTCGGCGTCTTCCGGCAGCGGCGCGGCGCACAGCACGCAGCCATCGTGATGCCACGGCAAAGCCAGGCGGCAGGCGCCGCACAGTTCGCTGTCATCCTGCCCTGGATCGCCGCAGATCTGGCACACCGGCGGCAGCAGTTCACGCATGAGGCGACGCCCAGCGCGGGCGAGCTGGTGCGGCAGGCGGCGCAGTGGGGGCGTCATCACGGCAGCGTGGCAGGCAAGCGGCGGGCGGGCTATCGGTCTGAGCCGCATTTCCCTGTAGGGAATGGCCCGACGCTACCGGGCTCGGTTTTTGCGCTAGGCTTGCCGCCATTGCCCTCGCCGGTGTCGTGTCATGCCTCGTCCTGATCTGTTGGTGCGTGTGCAGTCCCAATCGGCCGCGGGCAACAGCAGCCCGCGCCCAAGCCGCCGTACCGTTACCCGCCGCGACGGGGTCAGCGTGGAGCTGGATGGACGCTGGCTCACTGGTTTCTGCACCCACGATTACCTGGGGCTGGCGCAGCAGTTCGGGGTGGTCAATGCGCTGCAGGATGCCGCCAGCCGCGAGGGCGTTGGCGCCAGCGCCACGGCGTTTGGTTGTGGCCACCACGCCCTGCACGAAGCGTTGGAAGCCGAGGTGGCCGAGTGGCTGGGCTATCCGCGGGCCATTCTGTTCGCCAATGGTTTTGCCGCCAACCTGGCGGTGCAGCAGGCGCTGCTCGGCGAGGAAGGCGATGTCTGCGTGCACGACACGCTGAACCACCCCAGCCTGCTCGATGCCACGCGCTTGGCCGGGGCGCGCCTGCGCCGTTACCCGCACAAGGACAGCGAGGGCGCTTTGCGCCAGCTGCGGCATGTGCCCGAGGGCGCGGCGATGCTGGCCACCGATGCAGTGTTTGGCGTTGATGGTGATACTGCGCCGCTGCGCTCACTGGCCGTGGTGGCGCGTGGCGAGCAGGCCTTGTTCTATGTCGACGATGCCCATGGCGTGGGTGTGGTGGGCGAACAGGGACGTGGCAGCGTGGCCGCCGCCGGGCTGGGCGTGGCCGACGTGCCGCTGCTGCGGGTGTCGCTGGACAAGGCGCTGGGCTGCAGCGGGTCGTTGGTGCTGGGCAGTGCCGAGCTGGTCGACCACCTGTGTGCGACGGCGCGGCCGTATGTGCATGGCATCGCGCTGCCGCCGGCGTTGGCAGCGGCGGGATTGGAAGCGGTGCGGTTGGCCCGGCGCGACCAGTGGCGGCGCGACAAGTTGGCCGAGCTTGTGGCGCAGTTCCGCGACGGCGCGCGTACGCGCGGGCTGCCTTTGGTGGTGTCTGATTCCCCCATCCAGCCCTTGCTGTGCGATGACGCGCGCGCAGCACGGGAGCTGGCCCATGCGCTGGAGCGCGAAGGCTGGCTGCTGGATACCAGCATGCCCTCCACCGCCCCGGATAACCGCGCGCGGCTGCGCATCGTGCTGTCGGCGGCGCACACCCAGGCGCAGGTACAAGGCCTGCTGGAATCGCTGGAGCGCAATCGCGCCGGCCTGTCGGCAGGCATGTCGGCCCCACAGACGACGGGGTAGCGCCGAGCCCCAAGGCCAGCGGACATGCCCGGTGCCGCGATGCGCGCCGGCCAGGCGGGGTCGAAAACTTCGCCGCTGCGCTCGCCGGGCAGGGCCCGGCGCTACCGATCTGCCACGGTGGCTGCGCATCGACAGCTTCGGCCAAACGCTGCAACGCTTCGTTGCCGGCCCGGCAGCCGCGGATGGGCGACAATAGGCGCTTATTCGCGCGCAGGACAGCACATGGATCTGGGAATCAGCGGCCGTTGGGCCTTGGTATGCGGTGCCAGCAAGGGCCTGGGCCTGGGCTGCGCGCGGGCGCTGGTGGCCGAGGGCGTGAACGTGGTGATCGTGGCCCGCGGCGCGG
>DALZLW010000070.1:0-17802 GCA_032007425.1 Stenotrophomonas sp. | reverse complement strand
ACCCCGCCGCTGCAGGCGCCAGCCCAGCCGCCAGCCAGCCGCCGGCCCAGACGCCAGCCGGCGAACCTACGGCGCCGCAGCACTCCCCCCCAACGCCTTGAACAACGTCACATCATTGTTGAGCTGATTGCGCCGCACGCCAGCCAGCGACAACTCCGCATCGCGGCGCGTCTGCTGGGCCTCCAACCACGTGCGCAGGTCCGTGGCGCCCACCCGGTAACGCACTTCCTGGGCCCGCTCCACCTCCACCGCTTCGTCATACGAGAGCTGCGAGGCCGTCAGCTGCCGCTGCAGTTCAGTGCGCGCCGACAGCGCGTTGTCCACGTCCGAAAGGGCCTGGTACAGCGTGGTTCTGAACGACGCCGCGGCGATCTGGTAATCCGTGCCGGCCGCGTCGATGTTCAACTGCGCCCGCTGCACGTTGAGGAAGGGCAGGCTCAGCCCGGCACCCAGTGTCGCTACAGGGTTGCGCAACACGTCGCCCAGCGAGGGCCCGCTGGTGCTGACGCCACCGGTCAGGCTCAAGGTGGGGTAGTAACTGGTGGCCGTGACCTTGATCGACTTCAGGCTGTTGCGCAGGCGCAGTTCGGCCGCGCGCAGGTCCGGTCGCCGGCCCAGCAGATCGGCCGGCAGGCCTTCGGCGATGACCGGGCTATCGGCCGCCAGCAGGGTGCGGGGCTCGTCCGCCACCGGCCACGGCTGGCCGTCCAGCAGCACGGTCAGCGCGTTGCGCGCCTCCACCCGCTGCTGTTCCAGCGCACTCTGGGCGGCCTGTGCCGATTGCAGGTTCTGGTTGGCTTGGCGCACTTCCAGCCGCGACACGGCACCTGCATCGTAACGGGCCTGGACCAGTTGCTGGGTGCGCAGCAGACGCTCCAGGCTGGCCTGGCCAGCATCAATGGACTGGTTCAGGTAGGCCAGGGTCCAGTACTGGCTGACCACATCGCCGATCAGCGCCAGGGCGGTGTTCTGCAGGTCTTCCTCGCTGGCCTCCGCTTCCCAGCGGGCAATGTCGCGCTGGGTCCGCAGGCGGCCCCACAAGTCCACTTCCCAAGACAGTGACACGCCGGTGGTGTAGTCGCCAGTCCGTTGCCAGCTGTCGCCGGTGTCCAGTGCGCGGCTGCGGCCGGTGGACACGCCGGACAGTGAAGGGTCCGGCCACAGGGCATTGCCGGCAATGCCGGCCGACAGCCGCGCACGCTGCACGCGTAGCCCGGCAGCGGCCAGGTTGCTGTTGGCCTGCAGGGCCTGTGTGACCAACGCGTCCAGTGCCGGGTCGCCGAAACCCTGCCACCAGGCGTCGGCGCGGATGTCGCGGGCGGGGGTGTCCAGCCCGCTGGCCAGCGGCTGCGTCGGCGCATTGAGGGCGGCATCGCCGCGGCCGTAGGAGGCGGCCACGGTCGTCGGTGCGACCGGATAGCGGCCCACGCTGGCGCAGCCCGCCAAGGCGGTCAGCACGGCACCGGCCAGGACCAGGTGGATGAGGGGAGTAGGGCAGGTAGGCATGGGCAGTCTCATTCGCGGGCCAGCGCTTCGACGGGATCCAGTTGCGCGGCACTGCGCGCCGGAAGGAAGCCGAAGGCGACGCCAATCAGGGTGGAACAGGCAAACGCGGCGACGATGGAAGCGGTCGAGAACACCATCTGGAAATCGCTCGAAAAGCGGGCAAAGGCCCAACCTAGGCCGAGCGCCAGGCTGACGCCGATCAGGCCGCCGAGCAGGCACACCAGCACCGCTTCGATCAGGAACTGCTGGCGGATATCACTCTGGCGCGCGCCCACGGCCATGCGCACGCCGATTTCCCGCGTCCGCTCGGTGACCGATACCAGCATGATGTTCATCACCCCGATCCCGCCTACCAGCAGGGCGATGGCGGCAATCGCACCGATCAGCAGGGTCATGGTGCGGGTGGTCTGTTCGATGGTTTCGCGGATTTCAGCACTGTTGCTGAGGAAGAAATCCTCGGTGCCGTGGCGCATCGTCAACAGCTGGGTGATCGCCGATTGCGCCGCGTCCATTGGCGTATCGTCAGCAACGCGCACGGTGATGCTGGACACATGGCTCTGGCCCAGCATCCGTGACATCACCGTGGTATACGGCACCCACACACTGAGGCTGGTGCTGCCGCCAAAGCCGAAGCTCTGCCGCTTGGCCACGCCCACCACACGTACCGGTACATTGCCCAGCAGGATGACCTGGCCGATCGGGTCGCTGTCCGGGAAGAACTGGGTGCGGGTGTTCTCGTCGATCACCGCCACCTGCGCCAGGCCTTTCACCGCCGCGTCGTCAAAGTAGCCGCCGCTGAGCAGGCTGACGCCCTTCACCCGGAAGTACTGGTCGCCCACGCCATTGACCTGGGCGGTGGCGGACTGGTTGCGGTAGCGGGCCGTGGCCGAGGAGGACACGCTGGGGGTCACGCTGTCCACGTAACTCTGCCGCGCCAGGGCATCGGCATCGCTGGCTTTCAGTGTCTCCACCCGCGCTGAACGCATGTCACCGAAACCGCGCCCGGAATAGACATCGATCGTATTGGTGCCCAGCGCGCTGATGTTCTGCAGGATCTGCTGCTGCGAGCCATTGCCGAGCGCGACCACAGAAACCACCGACGCAATGCCGATGATGATGCCGAGCATGGTGAGGAACGTACGCAGGCGATGGGCGTTCATCGCCAACAGGGCCATGCGGAAAGCTTCGGTGAAGCGGTCGCGGGCGGCGCGCCAGCTGCTGCCCGTGCCCGGCGCCACGCTGGGCTGGCGTTGCGCGCGCAGGCTGGGGGCTTTGTCGTTGACCCGATCGGCGATGATCTCGCCGTCGCGGATCTCGATGATGCGCTGGGCGTGCTCGGCCACGCTCATGTCGTGGGTGACGATGATGATCGTGTGACCCTCGGCATGGAGTTCGCCGAGGATGCCCATGACTTCCTCACCGGAGCGGGTATCCAACGCGCCGGTGGGTTCGTCGGCCAGGATCACCTCGCCGCCGTTCATCAGGGCCCGGGCGATGGACACGCGCTGCTGCTGGCCGCCCGACAGCTGGCCCGGCTTGTGACCCATCCGGTCACCAAGGCCGAGCCGTTGCAGCAGTTGTTCGGCACGCGCCTGGCGGGCGGCGCCTGGACTGCCGGCATACACCGCGGGCACGGCGACATTGGCCCGCGCGTCCAGATCACCGAGCAGGTGATAGCGCTGGAAGATGAAACCGAAGTGTTCGCGGCGCAGTTCGGCCAGCTCGTCCGGGTCCATGGCCCCGGTCGCGCGCCCTGCCACCTGGTAGCTGCCCCGGGTCGGCCGGTCCAGGCAGCCGAGGATGTTCATCAGGGTGGATTTGCCCGACCCGGACTGGCCGACGATGGCGACCATCTCGCCTGCGTGGATGTCGAGGTTGACGTCACGCAGCACCGCAATGGTCTCGTCACCAGCAGGGAACTCACGGCGCAGGTCACGCAGGCGCAGCAGGGCCGGTGCGTTGGAGGCGGCCGCTGTCATCGACGCGGCCCCATGCCCGGGCCCATGCGCACGGTCGCGCCCCGGTTGCTGCTGGCGGCCGCGCTGGCGGCTCCGCCTTCGCCGACCACGACCCGGTCACCCTCGTCCAGCCCGGACAGGATCTGCGCCGTGGCACCGTTGTTGATCCCGACCTTGACGCGGCGGGGCTGCGGCTGGCCATCGGCATCGACCACGCGGACCACCTGGCTGCCGTCGCGTCCCTTCGGCCCCAGGGCGACGCTGGGCACCATCAGCACGTCCTTGGCCTGGTTGAGCAGCACCGATACTTGGGCGGTCATGTCGATGCGCAGGGTGCCGTCAGGATTGTCCACGTCGAACAACGCGTTGTAGTACACGGCACTGCTGGAACTGGAGCTGGAGGAGCTGCTGGAACTGGATGAGCTCTCATTGGCGATCGAGGCCGGTGCCGGATTGATCTGGCGCAGCGTCGCGTGGTACTTGCGGTCTGGTTCGCCCAGGGTGGTGAAGTACACCGGCATGCCCGACTTGATCTTCACCACGTCGGCTTCGGAAATCTCCGCATTGACGGTCACCACGTCCAGCCGTGCCAGCATGACGATGGTCGGGGCGGTCTGGTTGGCATTGACCGTGCGGCCTTCTTCGGCGACCACGGCCACCACGGTGCCGTCCATCGGCGCGATGATGCGGGTGTAGGCAAGGTTGGCACGCGCGGTGCCCAGTTCGGTCTCGCGGCCCTTGATCTGGGCCTCGTAGGACTTCATCTGCGCGCGGGCGGTCTTCAGGGCCGCTTCGGCTGCGTCATATTCCTGCTGCGATGTGGCTTCGGCGGCCAGCATCTGCCGCTGGCGCTCGAAATCCAGTTCGTTCTGCCGCAGCGTGGCCTGCTGCACGGCGCGCTGGGCGGTCACCTGGTCCAGCGACGCCTGGGCGTTGAGGACCTCGTTCTGCTGGGTGGTGGCGTCGATTTCGGCGATCAGGTCGCCCTGCTTGACCGTGTCACCCAGTTGCACCTTGAGCGACTTGATCTGGCCGGAGGCCTGCGCACCGACGCTGACCAGCTTATACGCATCGATGACGCCGGTGGCTTCGACGGTCTGTTCGATGTCGCCACGGCTGACCGGCGTGGTCGCCAGTGGCGGCGCGGCGGGCTTGCGCAGGGCGTACCAAGCCACGAGGGCGGCGAGCACGATCACCGCCAGGCACAACAGGAAACGACCGCGGCGGGTCTTGGGAAGCAGGCGCACTTTCACGTTTGGGCAGCTCATCCGGGCCGCGTCAATGCGGCGTCAAGGTGGATTGTGGGCAGCGCCGGACCCCAGCTCAATCCTCGTTGTGTCTCTGTGTGTAACATGGCGCGGAAACAAGCGTCTCACTCTGTATCAATTCCTGCGCCAGACACGTTGGCACGCAATGCACCGCGTGCGGTTCAGCTGGCGACAGGGGATGATCGCTTCCATGGAAAACGTGAATCCCATGCATAGGTTGTTGATTGTCGACGACGACAACGATATTCGAACCCTGCTTGCCGAGCAGTTGGGGCGGGCCGGTTATCAGGTCAGTACCGCCAGCGACGGCACGGCCATGCGCCAGGTGCTGGAGCGCGAGCATGTCGACCTGATCGTGCTGGACCTCAATCTGCCGCGTGAAGACGGCCTGACCCTGTGCCGCGACCTGCGTGCCCGCTCGGTCACCCCGGTGATCATGCTGACCGCGCGCGCCGAGCCGATCGATCGCGTGCTGGGCCTGGAGATGGGCGCCGATGATTACCTGGCCAAGCCCTTCGAGCCGCGCGAACTGCTGGCGCGAATCCGCAATGTCCTGCGCCGCACCGAAGCCCTGCCGGCCAACCTGGAACCGCTGGCCATCCGCCGCGCCCGCTTCTCCCGCTGGATCTTCGACCTGGAGCACCGGCACCTGCTCGACCCCGACGACCGCGTCGTGGTGCTGTCCGGCGCCGAGTTCCGCCTGCTGCGTGTGTTTGTCGGCCATGCCAACAAGGTGCTTTCGCGTGAACAACTGGTCGCGCTCAGCAGTGGCCGCAGTTATGAATCCCAGGACCGCGCGATCGACCTGCAGGTAAGCCGCCTGCGCAACAAGCTCGGCGACGATGGCGGTCCGGACGGCCTGATCAAGACCGTACGCAACGAAGGGTATGTGCTGGCCTCGGCCGTGACCCTGGAATGAACCGCCTGCGTCGCTTCATGTCCACCATGGTGGGCCGGTTGTTCGTGATCCTGCTGCTGGGCATGGCGGTGGCGGCGATCTGTGCGACCGCCCTGGCGGGCGCCAAGCGCACGCAGGAGTTCGACCGGCAGAACCTCAACCGTATCGCCGACCGCCTGCAGGGCTACGTGAACCTGCTGGACGGCAATCCGGAACTGCGCGAACGCCTGCTTGATGTCGGGGGGCCCAGCGTGCGGCGCCTGCTGCCGGGGGCGCGCGAAGGCCGGCCGGACACCGACCTGATGGAGGTGCTGTCCACGCGTCCCGGGCCGGTGGCGGGTGCGCACGTGCATTTCACCTCCTTCCGTTCCTGCCTGCCACGGCTGGAGCACCTGTTTCCGCCGCCCCCACCTCATGACGGCCACCGCAAGCCGCCCCGCGAGCGCGATCCGGGCTTCATTCCACCGCGTTGCCGTGCGGTGACGCTGACCCTGGCCGATGGCTCGCCGCTGGCCCTGGCGCTGGAGTCGCCGGCGGTGGCGCACAACGGTGCGCTGGCCGTGGACCCGGTGTTCCTGACCCTGCTGGTGTTGGCGATCGCGGTGCTGGCCTACGTGGTGGCGCGGATGGCCAGCGCGCCCTTGCGCCGGCTGGCGTCTGCTGCCGAACAGCTGGGCGACGACCTGCAGCGCGCGCCGCTGCCGGTCACCGGTCCGCTGGAAGTGCAGCGCGCAGCGGAAGCATTCAATGCCATGCAGGAGCGGTTGCAGCGCCACCTTGCCGAGCGCACCCACATGCTGGCGGCGATCACCCACGACCTGCAGACCCCGGTCACCCGCCTGCGCCTGCGGCTGGAAAACGTCGACGATGAACAATTGCGTGAACGCCTGATCGCCGACCTCGGCGCGATGCAGGCATTGATCGGTGAAGGCCTGGCATTGGCCCGCAGTGCCGAGAGTGCCGAAAAGCGCGTCGCGCTGGACCTGGACTCGCTGCTGGAAAGCCTGGTGGAAGATGCCGTGGAAGCCGGTGCCGATGCGCGCTTTGGCGGCGGCTGCGGTGCGGTGCTGATGCTGCGGCCGCTGGCCATGCGCCGTCTGTTCGCCAACCTGCTGGACAACGCCTTGATGTACGGACAGCAGGCGGAAATCATTGCCGAACGCCACAACGCGGGCATCCGTGTGCGGATCCGCGACGCCGGTCCGGGGCTGGCCGAGGACGAACTGGAAGCCGTGTTTGATCCTTTCGTGCGGCTGGAAACCTCGCGCTCACGGCAAACCGGCGGGGCCGGGCTGGGCCTGACCATCGCCCGCGCGCTGGCTGGCAAGGATGGCGCGCGGCTGAGCCTGCACAACCATCCGCAGGGCGGATTGGAGGCCGTGGTGTATTGGCCCGCACCCACGCTGGCGGGAGGCCGGCACGGTAGTTAAGGCAAGTCACGGCGGATTTGCCTATCATCTGCGCATCTCCCCAGCGCCTCGTGCATGAATCCGCCTGTCCCCGTTGCCCCTGCCGTGGGTGTCCGGTCTGTCGCCGTGGGTGACGGGGCCCTTGACGCGCACGCTGCGCAACGGCAGCGATGAGCCAGGGTCTGCAGGGCAGGGGTGAGGCGCCGACGACGTCCTGCGTCTGGGCATGGGGGTACCTGCTGGTGCTGCTGGCCCTTCTGCTGCCGCTGTCGGCCGCCAGCGCACGCGAGGGCGGTGCCCCGCCACTGCGTGATTACGCCATCGATGTATGGACGTCGCGCAACGGGCTGCCGCATAACTCCTTGCGCGATATCGCGCAGACCCCCGAGGGTCACCTCTGGTTCGCCACGTGGGAAGGCTTGGTGCGTTACAACGGGCTGGATTTCACCGTGTTTGACCGCAGCACCCGCCCGGGCCTGCCCGATAACGGGGTCGGTGCGCTGTTGGTGGACCGCCAGGGCGGGCTATGGATCAGTGATTCGCGCGGCAACCTGAGCCGCCGCGCCGCCGACGGGGAGTGGCGCACCTGGCAGCGCCCTGCGACCACGCCGGCCGCGCTGATCCAGGCGATGCAGATGGACAGCCATGGCCGCCTCTGGTTGCTGTACGAAGGTCGTGGCATCGGCTACCTCGCACCGGGGGGTGAAATCGTTTACCAGCCGCCGCCGGCGGACCTGCCGTTCGCGCTCAGTTTCAGCAAGATGGTGGTCGATGCCCAGGACCGGATCTGGATCGGCACGTTGGATGGCCTGCTGGTGCGTGACAGCGACGGCGTGCTGCAACGTGCACTGCCGTCGTGGGAGCTGGGCACAGGCCTGGTCTGGCCCTACCGCTCGCCGGATGGGGTGCTGTGGCTGGTCGCCGGTGAGCGCATCTACCGCCTGCGTGATGAACAGCCTGAACTGGTGCACCGCTTGCCGGGCCAGAACCATCTGACCGCGATGCTGCAGGACCGCCACGGCGATCTCTGGCTGGGCACGGAAAACCAGGGCCTGCTGCGCATTTCCGCGCATGGCCTGGAGCGGCTGCCGGCCGGCCTGGCTTTGCCCGGTGGCCGCATCGTCAGTCTGCGCGAAGACGCCGAAGGCAGCATCTGGGTCGGTGCCAACGGCGGCCTGTACCGGTTGCGCGAAACGCTGTTCAGCAGCTACACCGAGCACGACGGGCTCAGTGGCGACTACATCCGCACGGTGCTTGAAGACGATCGTCGGCAGTTGTGGGTAGGCAGCGCGACGGGCCTGGATCGGTGCCTGGCCGATGGCCGCTTCGTCGCCGTTGCGCTGCACAACCAGGGCGGCAAGGCGCCATCCGTACTCAGTCTGGCGCAGGGGCGGGACGGTGATCTGTGGGTGGGCACCTTCAATGATGGCGTCCTGCGCCTGGATCGCGACGGGCGGCCGCGGCATGTCTATGGCAGCGCCGAAGGCATGCCCGGCGGCAACATCCGTGCGATCAGCGTGGATGCACAGGGTGTGGTCTGGGCCGGTACCCAGAAGGGCGTGGTGCGGATCGACAAGGGCGGGGTCAGCGTGCCGCGTGTCGAGGGCATGCCCAACGAACTGATCACCGCCCTGGCCCATGACCCGCAGGGCAATCTGTGGATCGGCACGATTGCTGGCGTGCGCGTGCTGCGCGGCAATCAGGTGCAGCAGATCGACCTGAGCGCGCTCGGCGGCGGGCGCAGCGTGTTCGGCTTCCAGCAGATCGGCGATGCCATGTGGATCAGCAGTGATCGCGGCCTGTATCGCTATCAGGCCGGAACGCTGTCACGGGTTGGCCTGGAGCAGGGCATGCCGGTGGACACCGTGTTCCAGCTGGTGCCCGATCGCGTGGGCAACGTCTGGATCAGCAGCAACCGCGGCGTGCTGCGTACCGACATGGCGATGCTCAATGAAGTGGCCGATGGCCGCGCCAGCCGGGTCAGCGTGGAGCGCTATAACGAAATCGACGGCATGGCCAATTCACAGGCCAATGGCAGCTCGGGCCCCGCTGCTATCCTCCGTCAGGATGGCACCTTCTGGGTGGTGACGGCCGGAGGCCTGAGCACCGTGGACCCGTTGCGACTACAGCGCTTCCGCGAACGACTGGCACCGCCGGCGGCCATCGAGAACGTGCAGGTGGATGGGCAGTCCATCCACTGGGAGGGCACGGCGCACAACCGCATCGAGGGTGGCAAACGGCTGGCGGTGAGTTTTGTTGGCCTGAGTTACCTGATGTCCGATCGGATCCGCTACCGCACCCGGCTCGATGGGCTGGACACCGGCTGGGTGGAGCGCGGCCTGCAGCGCAGCGTCGAGTTCATTGGCCTGCCGCCCGGGGACTACACCCTGCATGTGTCGGCTGCGCATCCGGGCGGGGCCTGGAGTGACAGCGAGGCGGTCTGGTCGTTCACCATCGAACCGTTCTGGTGGCAGCGCCACAGCGTGCAGGCGGCGGCGCTGGTGCTGCTGCTGATCGGCCTGGTGCTGCTGTACCGTTACCTGATCAACCGCTACAAGGCCAGCAACGTCCGCTTGGCGCAACTGGTCGATGAAGCCACCCGCGACCTGCAGGCGCAGACCATGCACCTGCAAGCCTTGAATGCGGAAAAGACCCAACTGGTGGGACGCGTTGCCGCGCAGGCCGAAGCGTTTGAACGCCAGGCGCGCGAAGATGCCTTGACCGGGCTGCCCAACCGCCGCGCCTTCGACGAAGCGCTGGCCCGTGATTTCGCCCGTTCCCAGCGCAGTGGCCACCCGCTGTGCCTGGTGGTCCTGGACGTGGACCACTTCAAGGAGGTCAACGATCGCCACTCGCACAGCATTGGCGACGTGGTGCTGGTGGAGGTGGCGCAGCTGCTGGCCTCGGCCTGCCGTGACTCGGACATGCCGGCGCGCACCGGTGGCGAGGAGTTCGCACTGCTGCTCAATGACACCCGCCTGGAAGAAGCGGCCCAGGTCTGCGCACGTCTGCGCGGGTTGTTCCATGACCATGGCCAGTGGGCGGGCATCGACGGCCTGCGGGTGACGTTCAGTGCCGGCCTGGTGGAACTGGAATCGGGCGACCGCACGCCCAAGCTGCTGTACCAGCGCGCTGACCGGGCGTTGTACCGGGCCAAGAGTGATGGACGGGACCGGACCAGTATTGGCTGATTGCGTGCTGCCTGGAGTTCGTTGTTGCGGCCGTTCCCGCAGGTGGGGGCCGTTTACCCCCGCGGCCACGCATTGGTGATCGTGCAGAACAGCTTTGCCGTCTGCTCGGTGTCGTACACCGCGCTATGCGCCTCGTCCGCATCCCAGTCCAGCCCGGCCGCCACCGCCGCCCGCGCCAGTACGGTCTGCCCATAGGCAATGCCAGCCAGGGTCACGGTGTCAAACACACTGAACGGGTGGAACGGATTGCGCTTGTGCCCGGTACGGGCCACGGCGGCATTGATGAAGCCCAGGTCGAAATGCGCATTATGGCCAACCAGGATCGCGCGCTGGCAGCCGTATTTTTTCATTGCCGCGCGGACCGGGGTGAAGATGTGGTCCAGGGCCGCCTTCTCGTCTTTGGCCAGGCGGAACGGGTGGTCCAGGATGATGCCCGTCACTTCCAGCGATTTCGGGTCGATCTCCAGTCCCTCGGCAGGAACGACATGGGCACTGGCGGTCTGCCCCGGATAGACCCGGCCGTCGTCGTCCATCTCGATCGGAACGGCGGCCACTTCCAACAGGGCGTGACGATTGCAGTCAAAGCCGCCGGTTTCCACATCCACGACCACGGGCAGGAAGCCGCGGAAGCGCTGTGACATCACCCGGTGTGCCGCCGGAGCTGCAGGTGCGGGGGCGGTGGGGTCAGGCAGGGGAATGTCAGTCATGCGCCAATTCTAGCAGAGCCCCCCTTTCGGCTTGGCCGCACCAAGGGGCGCATACCACGCCAAGCGTGCTGTACGCGCGTGCGCAGGGCCACTCAACGGGCTGGAGACGGCGACGGCTGCGCCTCGCGTTGCCGTCGGCACAGCAGGGCGTCCACGCTCAGTTGGCCGGCACCGCCGAACAACAGGGGCAGCAGCATCGCGATGAACAGCAACGGCAGCTTGAAATTGCCGAAGCCCTGGTCGGTGATGGCATAACCCAGAGCCAGTTCGCTCAATGTGCTCCAGTGCGACGGCCAGTGCACGGCCCAGGTTGCGACCAGGGTCAACAGCAGCAGGCTGAAGGTCGCCCAGCGTGTGGCCAGCCCGAAAAGCAGGCAGGCGGCGCCGATCAGCTCGATCCAGGTGGCCATCTGCCAGTTGAGGCTGGCCGGCAGCAGATCGAACGGAAAAGGAAAGCGGTCCTGGAGGTCGCCGAACCAGTTCTGCCCCAGCAGTTTTTCGCGGCCGGCTTCAAAAAACTCCCAGGCCAGCAGCACGCGCAGGCCCAGGGGCGCCAACCATGGCGTGCAGCGCTCCAGCAGCGGGGTGAGTCGGGAAAGCGGATGCAGTGCCATGCAGGACCTCATTGGGTGGCAGAACGCTGGGGAGGGACCGTGCCGATGACGCCGGTCTGCTGGAGCTGTTGCAGCAACGTGGTGCCATGGCCGAGCAGCGAGGACAACGCCAGTCCGTGCTGCCTTGCCAAGGCCTGCAGCAGCGACTGGCCCGTACGCGGCGTTCCTTTGTCCATCGACGCCAGCAGGTGGAAGGCCAGTACACTCAGCTTGGAAAAACGCACCACGCCATCGGCATCGCGACGGACCAGCAGGCAGGTCGGTTCGGCGGGGAGCTGCGTGGGTGCATCAGCGCTCCCCAGCTGGTGTACCGGCCAGCGGTAGAGCAGGGGCCAGGCCAGCGCTGATCGTTGCAGGGGACGGTCCAGTGGATCGGTACCGTCGCTGTTCGGCAGTGCCTTCGCTTCCATCTGGTAAAGCGCGGTCTCCACCCACTCGTAGTGGGCCAGCTCAGCCAGCGCCGGATGCGGGAGGCCAGGGTGCGCCTGCAGCCACTGCACGAACTCCGCTGGCAAAGCAGTGAACAATGGCGTGCGGCAACGCTGGTTGGCGAGGTACGCACGGATCAAGGCCTGCCACACCGTCTCCCCCAGCAGTTGCTGGCACACAGGAAAGGCCGTACCCAGCAGGCCCAGCAGGTTGTTGAAGACCAGGCGCTGGTAGATGGCGAGCCGTCGCTGATCAAGACCCTCGGGGGGCGGCACGTGATCCGGAGCGCGCAGGTGTGCAGTCAATTGACGCTGCTGCATGCGCAGCGTTTCAACAGGCGATGGCATGGGGGGGCTCCCGCACAGCGTTGTTGCAGGCGGCGGATGGTGCCCAGTTCGCCGCGCAGCTCGGCATACGGGGGGAAATTGAAGTCACGTTCCAGCAGCGTCGGCCGCGGGCCGATGCGCGCATAGGTGCGTTCCAGCAAGTGCCAGACCGGGTCGATCACGGCTGTCCCATGGGTATCGATCTTCAGGTCGGGTGCTTCATCCACATGGCCGGCCACGTGCAGGCAGACGATGCGCTGCGCGGGCAGGCCTGCAATGAAGGCATCGGCGTCGTAGCCGTGGTTGCAGGCATTCACGAATGCATTGTTGACGTCCAGCAGCAGGTCGCAGTCTGCTTCCTCCAGCACGGCGACAGTGAATGCGAGTTCGTCCATTTCGGGCCGGGGAGCGAGGTAGTAGGACACGTTTTCCACCGCAATGCGGCGCCCGAGCAGATCCTGCACCCGGGCGATGCGCCGCGCGGTGTGGTGCACCGCCTCGTCGGTGAACGGTAGCGGCAGCAGGTCGTACAGATGGCCCTCGTCGCTGCAGTAGCTCAGGTGTTCGCTGTACAGCGGTACGCGGTGTTTTTCCAGGAAGGTGCCGATCTGGCGCAGCAGGTCAACGTCCAGCGCATCCGGGCCGCCGAGCGAAAGTGACAGTCCATGACAGGTGAGTGGATGACGGTCCGCGAGTTCTGCCAGGTGCTCACCCGCGGGCCCGCCCATGCCGATCCAGTTTTCCGGCGCGCATTCCAGGAAGTCGAAGTCGCCCGCGGGGGCCTCGCGGAGGTCCTGCAGCAGCGCGCGGCGCAGCCCCAGTCCAGCGGAGGCCGCGGCAAGCGGGCTCCGCTGGATCCGTGCGCCGTCGCGGTGGTCAGCGCGTGCCACCGCACTTACCCTCGCCGCATTTGCCCTCGGCGGACTTGCCGGCACCGGCCTGCTTGGCCGCTTTGCCGCCGTGCTGATCCTTGCCGCCTTTGTGTCCGCCGCACTTGCCTTCAGCCTGCTTTCCCGCAGAACCACACTTGCCTTCTGCGTGTTTGCCCTGTGCACCGCACTTGCCTTCGCCACACTTGCCTTCAGCATGCTTGGGGGCGGCGGCCACCTGGTAACCCTGGGCCAGGTCGGTAATCGTCAATGCCGAAGCGCCGGCGCTGAGGCCGAGACCGGCGGCGAGCGCAGTGGCGCCCAGGAAGGAAAGAGGGGGCGTTGAACGGCTCATCGTCGTGCTCGCTACAAGTGGGGCTGATGCCCGGGAGAGGCCATCGTAAGCACGTGGTGTTCTTCGAATCCTTGCCAGAAGTTAAAGCTTTCGTGAGATGTTGGCGGCGACACTTGGCGCTGTGACGACATCGGGCCGATGGGCTGCCACGAAAAAGGCCGCTGTCGTACTGACAGCGGCCTTGCCGAAACCAATTGAACGATGTGCCTCGGCGATCAGAGCGGTGCGGGGCTGGAGGTTTCGTCCAGTTTCTGTCGCGGCGGCAACGGGGTCTCACCGTGTACGAGGAACCAGACGTTTTCGGCAATGTTGGTTGCGTGATCGCCGACGCGCTCCAGGTTTTTGGCCATGAACAGCAGGTGCGTGCACGGCGTGATGTTGCGCGGGTCTTCCATCATGTAGGTCAGCAGCTCGCGGAACAGCGCGGTGTACTGCGCATCCAGGCGGGCGTCGTCCTCGCGCAGTGCCTGCGCGGCCTGCGCGTCGTTGTCGCGGTAGGCTTCGATGGCGCGGCGCACCTGCAGCGCGGCCAGTCGGCCCAAGGCGCGCAGGCCCTGGATCTGCGGCAACGGCGGAACCTTGCCCAGGGCGATCGAGCGCTTGGCCACATTGGCCGCATAGTCGCCGATGCGTTCGATGTCGGCCGGGATGCGCAGGCCAGCGAGGATCTCGCGCAGGTCGCGCGCCATCGGGCCACGCAGGGCCAGGCGCATCACATCGTGGCTGATCTGGTGCTCGATCGCGTCGATGGCTTCATCGTTGGCGATGATGCGCTGGGCGGCGTTTTCGTCACGCTTTTCGATGACGTCCATCGCCGCTTCGAGCTGGGCGACGGCCATTTCGCCCATTCGCACGATTTCGGCCACCAGGCGCTGCTGCTCTTCGTCGTAGCTCTTGACGATATGGTCGTTGGGAAGGTTCATGTGGGTTCCATCATGTAGAGCCGGGGCGTGCCCGGCTGGCGCCATTGGTGGGAATGCCGGCGGGTATCAACCAAAACGACCGGTGATGTAGTCCTCGGTCTGCCGCTGCGAGGGCTGGGAGAAGATCACTTCGGTGCGGTCGTGTTCGATCAGGTCACCGAGGTACATGAAGGCGGTGTAATCGGAAACACGCGCCGCCTGCTGCATGTTGTGGGTGACGATGACGATGGTGTAATCGTGCTTGAGCTCTTCCACCAGCTGTTCGATGCGACTGGTGGAAATCGGGTCCAGCGCCGAGGTGGGCTCATCGAGCAGCAGCACCGACGGGCGCAGCGCCACGGCACGGGCGATGCACAGGCGCTGCTGCTGGCCACCGGAAAGGCCCAGTGCGCTCTGGTTGAGCTTGTCCTTCACTTCGTCCCACAGCGCGCCCTGGCGCAGGGCCTGCTCCACGCGCACGGCCATGTCGGCCTTGGACAGGGTTTCATGGTGACGGATGCCGTAGGCCACGTTCTCGAAGATGGTCATCGGGAACGGCACCGGCTTCTGGAACACCATGCCGACCTTGCTGCGCAGCCGGTTCATCGGGTACTTCGGCGAGAGGATGTTCTCGCCATCAAGCAGCACCTCGCCACGTGCTTCCAGCTTGGGGTACAGCGCGTAGATGCGGTTGAAGATGCGCAGCAGGGTGGACTTGCCGCAGCCGGAGGGGCCGATGAGCGCGGTGACGCGCTTTTCCGGGATCTCCAGGTTGATGCCCTTCAGTGCATGGAACTTGTCGTAGTAGAAATCCAGACCCCGAGCCGCCAGCTTGACCGGCGACGGCGTGCCCAGCGATTCGTGCGAGGCCGGGACGGCGATGCGCTGCATCGGCACGGCATTGGAAAGGTCGTTCATGGCGTTGTCCACGGAAAAGTCAGTCATGGGAGATGCGGTTGCGCAGCAGGATGCCGCGCGCCGAAAGGCTGATCAGCAGCACGAAGACGGTCAGCACCAGGGCACCGGCCCAGGCCAGCACCTGCCAGGATTCGTAGGGGCTGCCGGCGAACTGGTTCATCACCACCGGCACCGAGGCCATCGGCTGGAAGACGTTGTTGTTCCAGTACTGGTTGCCGAAGGCGGTGAACAGCAGCGGTGCGGTCTCGCCGGAAATGCGCGCCAGGGCCAGCAGGATGCCGGTGACGATGCCGGCCGAGGCACTGCGGTACAGCACCTGCACGATCACCTTCCACTGCGGGATGCCCAGCGAGAGGGCCGCTTCGCGCATCTGCGAAGGCACCAGCCGCAGCATCTCGTCGGTGGTGCGCACCACCACCGGCAGCACGATGAAGGCCAGCGCCAGTGCACCGGCGAAGGCGGAGAAGCTGCCGCCGGTCTGCATCACGTACAGGGTGTACACGAACAGGCCGAGCACGATGGAGGGCGCCGACAGCAGGATGTCGTTGACGAAGCGGACCACCGTGCCTGCCTTGCGGGCGTTGCCGTACTCGGCCAGCCAGGTGCCTGCCAGCACGCCCAGCGGCGTGCCGATGGCGATGGCCAGGGCGCACATCACGGCACTGCCGAAAAAGGCGTTGGCCAGGCCACCCTGCTGCATCGGTGGCGGCGTCATCTTGGTGAACAGGTCCAGGTTGATGCCGGCCAGACCGCGCGAAGCGAGCGTGTACAGGATCCAGCCGAGGAAGAACAGGCCGAACAGGGCGGTAGCGCAGGACAGCACGATGGCAAACACATTGCCGATGCGGCGGCGCAGGTACAGCGAATCAGCGTGGGTGGACATCAGTTGCCCTCCTTGCGGGACAGGCGCATCAGCATGAGGCGGGCGATGGCGAGAACGACGAAGGTGACGATGAACAGGACGAAGCCGAGCAGCAGCAGGGCGGAGCGGTAGGTTTCGGTGGCTTCGCCGAAGTCATTGGCGATCAACGCGGCGATGGTGGTACCCGGCTCCAGCAGCGAAGGCGACAGGCGCACGCTGTTGCCGATCACGAAGGCCACGGCCATCGTTTCGCCCAGCGCACGGCCCAGGCCGAGGAAGATGCCGCCGATCACCGCAGAGCGGGTGTAGGGCAGCACGATGTCCCAGCTCACTTCCCACTTCGTGGAGCCCAGCGCGTACGCCGATTCCTTCAGGCGGGTGGGCACGGTCAGGAACACTTCGCGCATCACCGAGGAGATGAACGGAATCACCATGATCGCCAGCACGAAACCGGCGGTAAGCATGCCGATGCCCAGCGGCGGGCCCTGGAACACCGGGCCGATGATCGGCCATTCGCCCAGTGTTTCGTTGAGGAAGGGGGTGACATGTTCGGTCATCACCGGGACCAGCACGAACAGGCCCCACATGCCGTAGATGATCGAGGGGATACCGGCCAGCAGTTCGATCGCCGTGCCCACCGGGCCGCGCAGCCAGCGCGGCGCGACTTCGGTGAGGAAGAATGCGATGCCGAAACTCACCGGCACGGCGATCAGCATGGCGATGACCGCGGTGACCAGGGTGCCGTAGATCGGTGCAAGGGCGCCGAACTTGTTTTCCACCGGGTTCCACTCGGCGGACAGGAAGAAGCTCAGGCCCTGGCTTTCCAGCGCGTGGCGACCGCCCCACAGCATGGACAGTGCGGCGCAGGCCAGGGCGACGAGGACGAAGATGACGGTGCCGACCAGCACCCATCGGAACAGTTTGTCATTGCGGGCATCACGCGTGTCGCGCGTGGATGGTGCGGCGGGCTGGGCGATGGCATTCATGGATGAGCGGCAGGCCTGGAGGGGGGCAGGGCATACGGGACGGGCGCCGTGTGGGGCGGGGCCCGGAAGAAACGGTGCCCGCGCTGGGCGGGCACCGCTGGCCTGCATTACTTCAGTTCGGTGCCCCAGTAGGCTTCGATCTGGGTGACCAGTTCGGCCGGCAGCGGCACGTAGTGCAGCTCGTTGGCCTGCGCCTGGCCGTTCTCGAAGGCCCACTTGAAGAACGCCAGGGTGTCCTGGTTGCGCTTTGCGTCCTTGGGCTGCTTCTGCATCAGCATGAAGTTGGTGGCGGTGATCGGCCAGGCCTGCTCACCCGGTGCGTTGGTGATCACCAGGTTGAAGTCCTTGGTGCTGGCCCAGTCGGCGCTGGCCGCGGCGGCGGCGAAGCTTTCCGCGCTCGGCTGCACCCAGGTGCCCGCCGCGTTCTGCAGGGCGGTGTAGGGCATGTTGTTCTGCAGCGCATAGGCCAGTTCGACGTAGCCGATGGCGCCCTTGATCTGCTTCACGTACGAGGCGACGCCTTCGTTGCCCTTGCCACCCACGCCATCGGGCCACTGCACCGAGGTGCCTTCGCCGACCTTGCTCTTCCAGTCCGGGCTGACCT
>DALZLW010000069.1:7490-17813 GCA_032007425.1 Stenotrophomonas sp. | reverse complement strand
TGCCACTGCCACCGCCACTGCCACCGCCACCGCCACTGCCACCGCCACTGCCACTGCCGTTGTCCCTGTTCCTCCTCCTGACGTCGCGCCGGGGGCACATCCGCCTGCAAACACCACCACGATCACCAAGGCCGCGGCGACCGAAGTCCGCACCGGTGCGCTGCTGAGCCCTGCGGCGATGACCAGTGTCACTGCGCAGACAGCGGCTACGGCAATAAGTGCCGTGCCGCTCGCCATGGCCGATGCCACATCATCGATAGGCCACGCCACGGCATCCAGCACAACGCGTTCCACCGTGATGGCGACGATGACCGCAGTGGCCAGCACCACGCAACCGCTGGGTGCGCCTGAAACCGTCGGCGCGTCACTTGCCGACGACACATCGCTTGCCAGAGGCCATGCGGCGCCAGCCCGCGCCGGCAGATCGGCCGCTACCGAGCCCGTGCGGCGTGAGCTTGCCGGCGTGGGGATCAGTGCCGGTCTCCCCCCACCGCCGGAGCTGACAGCCGCACCAGCAGCGCCAGCGTTGCCCCGCCATGCGCCGGATGCACGTGCGTTTGCGCCCGTGATCGAGGCCCAGGCCGCCGCCGCCGCCGCAGACGGCAGGACCACACTCAGCGTGCCGATGAACCGCCTTGGCGAAGGCCAGCATGTTCTGGCCTCATGGCCAAAGGGCATCCACGGCAGCCATGTGCAACTGCGGTCGTCCAGTGCGCTGGGCCATCGCATCCTGAGCGAGGCCTTGGAGGCGACGCGCGGGACCGATGCCGGGCCGTGGATCATAGAGGCCAGCAGCCGCAGCGATGACGATGGCCCGCGCCGTGATCGCGCCTCGCCGACGCCATGGGAGGAGGATTGATGGCCGATTTCAACTGCCTGCGACGGTTGGATGCCGAGTCGCTGCGCCTGCAGCGCATGCTGGACAGCGTGTTGGATGCAGGCGTGCAGGCCGACCTGATGCCGGTGACGGCTGCCCCGTGCCTGCGCTTTGAACTGCAGCAGCCCGCGTGGTCAGCCGTCTGCCGGGTGGATGCCGTCGAGTGGGCGGCCGTCCATCTGCCCGCCTTGGCAGGCCTGGACTGGGGGACGCTGCCACCGCCTTTGCTCGAGGGTCTGGTCGATACTGCAACGCCCTTGGACCTGCTCGCGCCCGCGTTGGCCTATGGGCATGCCCGGGTGCTGCCGACCGTGGCACTGCCCGCCACCACGTGCTTGCCGGCCGTGACCGCCGCCGAAGGCCAGGTCTGGCTCGAATCGCTGGAAGGCCAACTGCCGGCGGGGCCCGACGCGGTACTGCCGGGCAGCCTGGTGCTTCCCCTGCACCTGGATCTGGCCAGCCTCCACCTGGGCGTGTGCCAACTGGGCCGGCTGCAACCCGGCGACATTCTGCTGCTACCTGGCCCAGCACCTTTCCTGGCCAGTGGCAGGCACGGGCTTTTCGCCTGCGCCATCGACTTCGAACAGGAGACCCTCACCATGTCCAACAGCCCCATCGCGCCGCCGGCCGCCACCGAACCACAGACCGCCTTGGACGTCGGTGGTGTCCTGCTGCGGCTGGATATTGGTTTTGACGACATCGAGCTGAGCGTGGCGGCGCTGGCGCGCCTGCGCGCTGGCAGCGTGCTGCCATTGCCGGCGCAGGCTGCCGCCAGCCTGCGCATCAGCCACAACGGCCGCTGCATCGCCACCGGTGAACTGGTGCAGGTGGGCGACAGCCTGGCCGTGCAATTGACCCAGGCACCCCGATTGGCATGAGCGCCGTGCTGATCAACAACGATGTTTCGCTGATGGCCATGCTGGCCTCGGCGGCGCTGCTGCCCTTCCTGGTGGCGGTCGGTACCTGTTACATCAAGTTCACCGTGGTGTTCACCCTGATCCGCAACGCGCTGGGATTGCAGCAGGTGCCTTCGAACATGGTGATCAATGCGTTGTCACTGATCCTTGCCTTTTATGTGATGCACCCGATCATCAATGGCATCCACGGCGACTATGTGGAACAGCAGCCGGCGCTGGACAGTGTCAGTGACGTCGCCGGGTTCCTCGACGGCAGCCTCGCCGACTACCGGGCTTACCTGGCCCGGCATGCCGACCCTGATCTGCTGGCGTTCTTCGAACGCGCGCAGCAGCGCGAAGACGGGCAGGCTCTGGCGGTACTGGATGCCGAAGACCGCTCGCTGTTTGCGCTGTTGCCCGCCTATGCCTTGAGCGAGCTCCACGATGCGTTCCTGATGGGCTTCTACCTCTACCTGCCCTTCGTCGTGGTGGACCTGATTGTGTCGGCGATCCTGCTGGCGCTGGGGATGATGATGATGAGCCCGGTCACGATCTCCGCGCCAATCAAGTTGATTCTGTTCGTGTTGCTCGATGGGTGGTCGCTGCTTTCACAAGGGCTGGTGCAGCAGTACCTCGACGTGCCGCCGGTATGAGCCGTGTTCGTTGGGAACCCTCAGCCCCAATGCAGGAGGCCTTGCATGGACTCGATCATTGATATCGGCAACTCAGCGCTGCTGCTGGTGCTGATGATCTCTGCCATTCCCGTCGCGGTGGCGACCTTGGTGGGCCTGCTGGTGGGCCTGCTGCAGACGGTGACCCAGGTGCAGGAGCAGACCCTGCCTTTCGGCGCGAAGATGCTGGCGTTGATAGTGGCACTGCTGATGATGCTGGGCTGGATGTCGCAGGCCCTGCTGGACTTCGGCCGGCTGGCGATGACCCGCGCGCTGACGGTGTGATGTGAGCGGCGGTCTGTCACAGCTCGACGCTTCGGTGATGCAGGCGCTGCGCGATGTCGCAACGCCTGCGGCGCTGGGTATTGCCCGGCTGCTTGCCTGCTTCGCCTGGTTGCCTTGGCTGGCCAGTGGCGCTATGCCTTCCCGCCTGCTGCGGGTGTTGGTGGCCGTGTTCGTGCTGATGGGCCTGTGGCCCGTCACCGAGGCCTGGCAACCCGCGCCGGGCACCAGCGTGGCCCTGGCGATGGGCCGCGAAGCCGTGGTGGGTACGCTGCTGGGACTGTTGCTGGCCCTTCCCTTTCATGTGTTCCACGCCGTGGGCTCGCTGGTCGATACCCAGCGCGGTGCCAGCGTGAGCGCCATGCTCGACCCGCTCACCGGCATCGAGGCGACTGAACTGGCCAACCTGATGCAGATGGCCAGTGTGGTGGTGTTCCTGGTCGCCGGCGGTCTGTTGCCTTTGCTCGAGGTACTGGCGCAGAGCTATGTGGTGGTGCCGATGGGCAGTGACACGCTGCCCGACCTGGCGACGGTCCACACCTTTGCGCAACTGCTGTTCTCGGCCGCCCTGCGCATTGCCGCACCGGTTGCGCTGCTGCTGTTCCTGGTGGATGTGCTGTTGGGCGTACTGTCGCGCTTCGCGCAGCAGCTCAATGCGTTTTCCGTGGCACTGGCAGTGAAATCGCTGCTGGCCTTCCTGGGCTTGCTGGTCTACCTGATGCAGGTCATGGCGGACCAGGTGCCGGCGATCTGGCAGGCCTGGCCCGCGCTGCGAGGGCTGCAGCCGCTGGGAGCAGGATGAGCAGCGCCGCCAAGACGGAAAAGCCGACGCAGGAGCGGCTGAAGAAAGAAGCGCGCAAAGGCCGCAGCTTCCAGAGTCGTGACCTGTTGGCGGCGGCGTTGATGGTGGCCGGCGTCGTGGCATTGGCGATCAGCACCTCGTTGCAGGCGGTGGCGGCGCTGTATACGCAGATCATCGCCAGCCGTTTCCGTCTGCCGCTGCACGAGACCCTGGTGCTGGCGGCGAAGGCGATCGGATGGACAGTGGCACCCGTGCTGGCGGCGGCCGTCGCCACGGCCGTGCTGCTGTCGTTGTACATGAGTCGCGCCCGCTTCGCTCCCGAGGCGGTGCGCATCGACCTGAACCGGGTGAACCCGGTCAACGGCTTCAAGAATCTGTTTTCGATGAAGGTAATCAAGGACCTGCTGCGCAGCCTGTTCTACCTGCTGTTCGCCGGACTGTACGCCTGGCTGGCGGTGCGCACCTGGGGGCCGGCGCTTACTGGCCTGGTCCATGCCACGCCGGCACAGTTGGCGGCGGCCTGGCTGAACCTTGGCTGGAAGTTCGGCCTGGGCTTATTGGCAGCGCTTGCGCCGGTGTACCTGCTGGCCGGGTGGCTGGACCATGTGCTGTTCATCCGCGAAATGAAGATGGACAAGGATGAGGTCAAGCGCGAACGCAAGGAACAGGAAATGAAGCCGGAGCTGCGCAAGCGCCGGCAGGAGCTGAGCAACGATCTGCCCGTACAGACCCGGGCCGATACCGTGGGCTCCAACCTGATCCTGGCCAACCCGACCCACATCGCCATCGGCATCTATGTGCCGGATGAAAACCTGGCCATGCCGTTCGTCTCGGTACGGGAGCGTGGCCGCCGCGCACGCCAGGTCATCGCCCTGGCCGAAGCCAGTGGTGTACCCGTGGTGCGCGATGTGCGCCTGGCGCGTTCCATCTACTTCAGCGTCAAGCGCTACCGGTTCGTCAGCCATAAAGACGTGGATGCGGTGATGGCGCTGGTGCGCTGGCTGGGCGACGTGGAACGCGCACATGAACCGACCACCGATGACCCCGACACCGACGCCGGCGGCCAGCCACCGGCGCTGCATTGATTCCCCACGCACGAGGACACGCGATGAACACAGAAACTCCTGGCACCAATGCCGATGAAACCGCCGAGGCAACCCGTCTGTTGCTGGAGGGCCTGCGTGAAGGTGCGACGGTGGCGGACCTGAAGGGGGTGACCCCGGACATGCTCGAAGGCGTGTACGCGCTGGCACACCGCTTCTACCAGTCTGGCCAACTGGAAGAGGCGGAAACCTTCTTCCGCTTTCTCTGCCTGTATGACTTCTACAACGCCGAATATGCATTGGGGCTCGGTGCGGTGTTGCAGCTCAAGCGTGACCATGAAGCGGCCATCGGCATGTATGCGGTGGCGCAGGCGTTGGCACTGGATGATGACCGACCGATGTTCCATGTCGGTCAGTGCCGACTGGCGCAGGGCAAGCTGCAGCAGGCGCGTGAATGTTTCGAGTCCGTGGCGCGGCGCGCCGCCGGCACCGAACTCGGTGAGCGTGCCCAGGCCTATGTGCAGGCGATCACCCGGGACGATCCAGCGCCATGAGCGCAGCGTGGCAGTGACTGCAATGCGTTGATCCGTTTCTGGAAGTGACCAATGGGGCGCGTACGCAGACTGAACGCTCGGAACTACCCCCGTTCCAGCCCCTTCTTTCCATGTGAGCGCACACCATGTCTGTCCTTTTGATTGAACCACGATCTACCCCCCTTGCACTGCAGACGCAGTCGGCGGCGGCGACCATCAGCAAGGCGGTCGGCTTCGGCCACGTCATCGGCGCCGATGTCATCGACCGGATCAGCCACGAAGTCCTGCAGACGCTGGGTCGCCAAGGGACCGCCGCGGCCGGCAGCCCCGAGCAACGTCCGGTACAGCTGCGCACCCCCGACCTTGCACGCCTGCAGGCATACACGACCCGTGATGGCGCGCGGGCGCTGTCCCCTGAGGCGTTGATGATGGCCTTGGTGGGTGACTTGCAGCAGAGCCTTGATGAAACCGGGCTGGAGCGCCTGCGCCAGCGTCATGCCGGGCATCGTGCGGCGATGACGGCACGGATCGTTGTGGCCGAGCGCCTCATCGCCGAACGCAAGGCAGCCAGCGATGCGCTGGATGGCGCCCTGTCCAACCTGGACCAGGCGCTGACGGGCGAAGAAGCGGCGCGTGACGAAGTAGAGACGCTGCGTGACAGGATCGAATCACTGGAGCAGGCCCTGCGTGATCTGCCCGGTGACGATCCGCGGCGCACCGAGTACGAACAGCAGTTGCGCGCCGCCAGGGCAGCACTGCCTGGCGCGCAGGGACGCCAGGAGCAGGCCGAGATCAAAGTGCTCGCCGCCAGCCATGCGCTGGACCAGGCCAGCGGACGCCTCGATGCCACGCAGGGCGACGCGGACCGCTTCAATGTCGGCAGCGTGCTGCGCGTCGAAACACACGATGGCTTGTCGGCCAGTGAGGTGTTGCGGGTGCTGCTGGCCCGGCTGAGTGCATCGGTTGCCAAGTTCGCGGATAACAAGCGCAAGGGCGACAGCGAGATTCTGCTGAAGGAACTGCAGGCACGCGACGCGGCCAACATCGAGCGCGCGCGCAAGCATGCCGAGGAACTGGAGCGAGCCCGCGAAGCAGAGCAGAAGACCGGCTGCATTGGCAAGATCTTCAACTGGGTCAAGGCCGCCGTAGCGGTGGTGGCAAGCGTTGTGGTGACCGGCATCGGCGTTCTGACTGCCAACCCGATGATGGTGGCCGCCGGAGTCATGGGCCTCGCCCTCAGTGTCGATTACGTGGTGCAGCTGGCCACCGGATTCTCGCTGGTGGGCAAGCTGACCGAGTACATCGCCAAGGGGGTGTCGGGCGTGCTGCAGGCCTTTTGCGTGGATGCCAGCCTGGCCGACACCATCGGCAACATAGTCGCCATCATCGTGGTCACGGCCGCGATCGTCGCTGCGTCCCTGGCCACCGGCAACGCTGCTGCCGCAGGACAGAGCGCGACCCGCCTTGTCACCCTGGCTCAACAGGTCGCACAGGTGATGCAGGTGATCGCACAGGTGGCCGGCTTGGCAGGCAGCGTCACCCACGGGGTCGGCCAGATCATGGTCGCCAACATCCAGATCAACATCGCCGAACTGATGGCTGCCATCGAAAGCCACTTGTTTGCCAGCGACGTCTTCCGCGACATGTTGGCCAAGGTGGCCGAAGCGGCGGTCGCGATTGATCAGACCGCGCTCGACATGATCCGGCAGATGGGGCAGGTGACCCAGAACCAGACTGCAACCGACCTGCACGTACTGCAGCACATCCGGACCACGGCCTGAGCCGGCGGTGCAACCCCAACAGGAACCAGACTGATGAACCCGATAGAACTCAGCTTCAAGCCCGTTACCTACGGCAGCATCCCCTTGCGTACTGGTGCTGACGAACGCACCGCCGGCGCCAGGGAGTATGACCAGTATGACCCGGTCGCCGGTGCGCAGGTCTCCGATGCCATTGCCGGCAGCCTGCACGCCTTGGGCAGGCGCCTGGACGCCGGCGGCGTTGCACTGGCGGCGCCCACCCGAGGGGGGCTCAGCGGCGAGCAGAGTGACGCACTGCTCATGCATCTGGCAACGGTGGGACAGGTGGCCGGGCTGGAGCAGCACGCCACCATCACCGCGCTGATGCAGGACACTGCCTCGGCGGCGTTGGGATGGGGTGGACACGGCACACCCTTTGAGCTGCAGCCCACCCTGCTGCCGGCCATGGCCGGCCAGGCGCGTGTTGCTGTTCTTCCTGGCGGCGAACGTGTCGCCCTGCCCACGCAGAAGGAACTGGAGGCCGCAAGCGGCGTATTCGAGCAAACTCCTGCGTTGGCTGAGGCCCATGATCGCCTGACACGCATGGGGGAACAGGAGCGTCTGCTGGAATTCCAAGACAGCTCGAACTCTGCATATCTTCTGCTGATCATCGCCATGTTGATGACCCTGATGGCCAGCCAGCGTGAGCAGGGCGCGGAGATGCTCAAGTTCGCCGAACGCTCCGTGGTGGCGATGGGCAAGGCGGGCGTCGACGCGGCGACCGCGCGACGTACCGGCGCGATCATCGGCTTTGTTGCCGTGGTGGCCATCGGCGCGGCCGGGGTCGGGCTGGGGGTCTCTGCCGCCCGTAGCAGCATCAAGAGCATCGGCCACAACCAGAAGGCGGCGATGGATGCCAACGCACGTGCAGCCAGTCGACATGTCAACGGTCTCAAGATGGACAACACCAAGGGGACGACGCAGTCAGCTGCGCAGAAGGGTGTGCAGGATTCCCAGACCGACATGGCCAGAGCCGAACAGCTGCAGGCCGCGCATGCGAAGGTCATGTACAGATCCAGTGCGATTCAACAAGGAGGCATGGCGGTGGGCAATTCCGCGCAGAACGCCGCGCAGATCACCAATACCGAGTTCGATGTGCGTGCCGCGGAGCAGATGGCCGTCCAGGAGAAAGCGCGGCACAACGCTGAAACCGAGCGCAAGGTCGGCGAAAACGCCGCCCAGAGCAGCGCAAAGACCGAAGAGAGCATCCGCATGAGCATGCAACGCTATATGGAGCAGCAGCGGGCTCTGTACGAAACATTGGGCGCTGTCGCGCGCAAGAATGGCTGAGGGCAGACCATGACCGAGATAACCCCTGCGAATGCTGCAAGCTTGCCGCTCGCGTTGGTCCGTGGCACCGGCCCGGGCGCGGTGTCTGCAACGCCACCCGAAACGCAGCCGGGAGCACTGAGCGCCGCGCAGCGTGCCGCACTGAGATCGCAGCTGCAATCACAGCATCTGACTGCACTCTCCATCGGACCATTGGCGCAAGCGGTTGAGCAGAGTCGTCATGCCGTCAGTGACGGGCAGGCAACGCTGCTTGAGGCGAAGCAGGCCCTGGACGAGGCGGTGGACAATGGACTTGGCGACAGGGATCTGGTCGAGCAGATCTTTGAGCTGATGGCGCGCCTGCAAGGCAGCTGGTTGGACCGCTATGCCAAGATCCTCGGCAAGTACGTGGCGTTGTTTGATCAGATCACCAAAGCACTGAACGAGCTCCAGCATGCAATCAAGGATACCGACGATGATGGCAATTTCATCGTCGACTTCAGCGCCGTGATCAGTGCGCTGGAGGGCATCGGCGATCTTGGACTTGGCGGAAATTTCGCCAGCCTGGGCGAGGCAGATGCCTTCCTGAAAAAGCTGGGTGTGGAATGGCTTGAGGTCGCGCCCGGCATTCCGCCGTATCAATTGCAGTTGAAGGAGGAGGTCATCAAGGACCTCATCGCGGTGTTCCCGTCAGGCGAGAAAAAGCTGACACCTACCGAATACAGCTCACTGATCACATCCAAGGACAACCTCCTTGAGCGTTTGATGCACATGAACCGGGTATTGCCTGACAAAAACCAGCGCATGCTGGATCTGTGGAACACCCTGGTGAAAACACTGAGCGGCACCATCGATTCACTCAATGAGTCCAGGACGCGCTACGTCAACAACCTCATCTGATAGGTCGATCGTCGTCACGCTGTGACCATCGGCACGTACAACACAACTCGAGCATACCGCGCTGCGGTGATGCACAGGAGAATGAAATGCCTGGTTTCTCCCCCATGGCCCCGATGGGCCTGCCGCAGGATTTTGCACATTACGCGCAACCTTACCATCAGCCCTGCTGCCCGAACTTCGTCAAGAACGCCAGTCATGCCTCGATGCAGGATTCAGAACCCATGGCGGACGCGGCAACCGTTCCGCGGCGTCGTCAACCGCTGCCAGCCCTCTATCACGACGCAGTGACGGCCTGCCAGGCAGATGTCATCGCGAGACTGGCCGCTCAGCTCACCGAAGGAAATGTTCCCTACGCTGAGATGGGTCGTCACGATGTCAGCGTCGTCTACAGCGCCCAGCAGATTGTAGATGCGCAGGATGTACCGCGTTCGGCCACGCGTAACGTGCTGGCTGCCCACGATCTGCAGGAGTATGAAGAGGCATTGTTTCCCTCCGATGCCCCAGGCGATCCGCTTATCAAGCCGGGCGTTCGTGCGGTCGTACAGGCGTGTGCGGTCCTGGACATGCCGTCTGCCTTGGACCATGCCGACCAGGCAGGAAAAGTGGAAGCGCGCCTTGCGGCGTATCTGGCCGCAGCCAAGGACGGCTTCGAGGCAACCTACCCATCCGCCGGATTGAGCGAGTACAACAAGCTGGTCAAGGCCGCGGCTGAACTGAGGAAAGTGATCGGCAAGGAGGCACTGCTGCGCGACGCGATGCTACAGGCCGCGCCGGCCATCGTGGCCAAGGTTCAAGCCGAGAATCCTGACGTCTGCGCGAGCCGGGTTTTTTCGGAATTGGCAAAGTACGGCAACGGTCAGGCCCTGTCCCAGCTCGCCGGCAAGATCGTCCACGGTGACACGGTGGATCTGCTGACGGAAATCTACAAGATTCCACATTACTTCGAGGCAGAACCGAGTGCGGCGCCGCGCAGCGCGTCCGCACCTTCACCTGCACCAATGCCGGCACCGCACCAGGTCATGAATCCGTGGGGTCCGTATCCGCAGCACAACTGCCAATTCGTCGGTGACATCAATATTGATAACGGCGGCATGGCGGATGTGATGCGTGAGGTGTTTGCGGAGGTACGTGCCCTACGGTCCAACCCGCCATATCCGCAGATTCTGCAAGGTCCGAAGGGCGAAGATGGCGCCCAGGGTCCGAAGGGCGAAGATGGCGCCCAGGGTCCGAAGGGCGAAGATGGCGCCCAGG
>DALZLW010000069.1:0-7390 GCA_032007425.1 Stenotrophomonas sp. | reverse complement strand
GTCCGAAGGGTGATGATGGCGCCCAGGGTCCGAAGGGTGATGATGGCGCCCAAGGTCCGAAGGGTGATGATGGCGCCCAGGGTCCGAGGGGTGATGATCGCGCCCAGGGTCCGAGGGACGATGACGCTACGAATGGACCCCGGATGCTGACACGCCCGACGAGGGCCACTGACTTCATCGTTCCCGGGGGAACAGTTGGCCTGGCGATGGGTCTGCAGGAACACCACCTTGATAGAAGCCGGCTGAGGAAGGCCGAAGATAACGATAAAACGTTGACACCTGTTCCCAGAAGCGCCGATGACGACGCTACCGAAGCGACTTCAAGGGCCCCATCGGCTATTGAGCAGGAGCCTGACCTGGCCAACGCAGGGCCACCACCAAGGAATGAGCAGAAGAACAAGCATTCCCAGGTCGTGCCTTCCGGTGGGTTGAGGAGGCCAAAGAATGCAGTGAGCGAGTTGGGGTATTCGATGGCGATCGACACCGTCAACAGCTCAACACCGCCTCAGGTGCAGGACGGCGCGGCGTCGCGTCCTGCAAGTCCTGTCTACGCAAAGGGTCCATCCAATAATGCGGCGCAGCCCTGGCGGACGGATGAACGCGCATATGAGCTGCCTGCATGGACGCGTCGATGAGTCACCCGAGGCAACGCGTTGATGCCCAGCTAGAGCTTGATCTGCGCCAGCAGTTGGCCCTGCAGTTGAACAGGTCGCTGGCACAGGTCACCGGCAACGCGCGGCTGATCGAGGAACTGGGCATGGATTCGCTGGAACTGGCCGAGCTGCTGGTGGTGCTTGAATCCCGTCATGGCATTACGTTGCCGTTGGCGGCCATCAGCCGTCTGGATACGGTAGACGCGCTGCTGCTCGAGGTCGCGGCGTGCCTTCCCTTGCCGCAATGACTGCGCTGGGGCTGGCGCTGGCAATGCATGCGGGCGTTGCCAGCGCTTGTCCGGCCGACTTGGCCGCACGTTTCCCGGCCTACATCGATGGCCACGGACGGCTGCAGTTGGGTGCATCGGCATCCAGCCGGACACCGTGCCAGTACCGGCGGGATCAGCGCAACGTGCAGCCATCAGTGCGCGTTGCGCGCACCCCGAAAAACCGTGACGAACTGCTTGCGCTCATCCGCGATGTCGCGCTCAGCCACGGCCTGGAGCCGGCACTGTTGCAGGCCGTTGTGCAGGTGGAGTCCGGGTTCAATCCCGATGCCGTATCCCCCCGCGGTGCCGTTGGCTTGATGCAGCTGATGCCGGCCACGGCAGAGCGGTTTGCAGTACGTGATCGCCGTGACGTGCAGCAGAACCTGCACGGTGGCGCCGCCTATCTGGCGTGGTTGCTGCGCCATTTCAACCACGACCTGCGGCTGGCGGTGGCGGCCTACAACGCCGGTGAAGGCGCGGTACGGCGTGCTGGCAACCGGGTCCCTGCCTGGAGGGAAACCCAAGCCTATGTGCAGCGCGTTGCGACCTTGTATGGCGGGTCCCTGTAAGCCACGTAGCCGCGCCTGGGCTGCCGCGCCCGGTTGCGCAGTTTGCAATTCGGCCCATAGCCCGCGCCGAAGTGCTCAACCAGAATGAAGGCTCAAGGGCGCTCCCCTCCATTCGTATCCGTCTCCCCCATGCCGTATCTCCTCAAACTCCTGTCCGGCACCTTGGCCGGCGTTGACTACCGCTTGGCTGTCGGCGATACCGTCTTCCACATCGGTCCCCAGTCCGGGTTGGAAGACGGCACGGCCGGGCAGTTGCTCGCTTCCAGCGAGAACGCGTTCTACATTCCCGATGCGTCCCATCAAGGTGCCTTCCGCGTGCAGGTGGTGGCTGCCGAATCACAAGGCATCGCGGTCGAACCGATCCTGCATGTCCGTGTTGAGGGCGGCCAGTGGCGTACGCAGCCGTTACCGCTGCAGCAGGTGGTCGATGTCATCGGTCTGCGCCTGGCGGTGCGTGATGCCGAGCAACCCTGGGCGCCGGCGATAACCGACTTCGCTGGCGATGCGGGCCAACTGGTCGTGCCGGCAGAGGCAATGGCCGGGCGGGCATCGCCGGCAATGCGTTCGCGCCGGGCACTGGCCGTGACCGGGCTGGCGATGCTGCTGCTTGCCGCCACCGGCGGCTGGTACTACCTGCAGCATCAACCCGATGCACAGGTGCGTGGGTTGGCCGGTGTGCTGCAGGGTGCGCCCACCGCCTACCAGGTGGTGGCGGGCAACGATGGCCGCCTGCATGTGTTCGCCGCCGACGAAGGTGCACGCAGCTGGGCCGAGCGGGCCAGCCGCCGCCTCGACCGGGGCCGTGATGTGCACCGGGTGACCGGCGCCGAAGCGCTGCGCCTGGAGCAACACCTGATGGCGGCCGGCCTGGACGTCGTGGTGGTGCGCCTTGACGATGCGCGGCAGCCGCAGATCGTGCTCAGTGGCATTGCGGACGACGCGCGTCAGCGTCGGGTGCAGGAGGCGCTGGCCGGCCAGGCGCCCTATGCCGCCAGGCTAATGGTCAGTGGTATCAGCGATCAGCAACTGCTGTCCATCGCCCGCAGCCAGCTTGCTACGCTGGGCATACCGATCCAGACAGTGCCATCGGGCAGTCGGGTCAGCGTGCTCAACGCCAGCGTCCTGGATGACGCCGGCCTGCAGGCGATGTCCCGTGCCGCGCTGGCCTTCCATCAGCAGTGGGGCCAGCGCCGCCTCACCATCCAGCCGCAGCTCTGGGACGACCTGCTGCAGGGCCGTTCTTACCGCTATTCCCCGGGTCAGCTGGTCAGCATCGGTGAGGGCCGTTGGCAGTATGCCGGCGCCATCGGCACCGGTGGCCATGCAGCGCCTTGAACTCTCGCTTCATCCACTTCACCCACAGCGAAGGAATCGATATGACTGATCCAATCCTCAAGCCCACACCGGCAGGCTGGGGCGATCCGCCCGTAGGTGCTGGCGATCCGGACAACTGGGACGGCTGGCTGTGGAGGCACTCCAAGGAATTCGACACAGGCGTCAATGATCTCAAGGCCGTGCTCGACAAGGCCTTCGCGGAGCTGGCCACCAAACCGGATGATCCGGGCCTGCTCGCCAAGTATCAGTCGGCATTGGCCGAATACAACATGTACCGCATGCTGCAGTCCAACAGCACCAAGAGCATCGGTGACCAGAGCAAGTCCGTCATCCGCAACCTGGCCTGACACCCATCGTGCAGCTGCACGGCACTACCTGGAAATCCATCATGGTTTCAATTACAGAAATCGCTCCTGCGTCCGTCGCAGCGGGCGGCACCACCAGTATCGCGGTCCCGCTGTCGGACCGCTTCAACGATGCACTGGCGCACGGCTTCGTGCATGCCGGCAGCGAGCGCCAGGCCATCCTGAGGGCCGCCAATGATCCGCGCACCGCCTCCAGCCCTGAGCAGCTGTTCCAGCTGCAGCTGCGCCAGGAGGCGTACACCAAGCAGATGGCGCTGTCCTCGGCGCTATTGAGCCACGCCACCAAAGGGGTGGAAACGCTGGTGAAGAGCTGAGCCATGGGTATGTCGCAGATGCGCGTTGCGCTGTTGGCGCTGCTCGCCGCCGGTGCGTTGGCCGGTTGCGCCCGCACCGAACTGCTGCAGGGCCTGGACGAACGCCAGGCCAATGAGGTGGTGGCTGTCCTGCTGCGCAACAATATCGATGCCAGCAAGCAGGCGACCGGCAAGACCGGTTTCCGCGTACGGGTTGGCGCCGCTGACCTGGCCGAAGCGATTGGTCTGGTCCAATACCACGATCTGCCCACCCAGCCTCGGGTACAGGTGGCCCGGCAGTTTCCAGCCGATGCCATGGTAAGCACGCCGCTGGCCGAGCGCGCGCGCCTGCTGTCGGCCATTGAACAACGGCTGGAAGAGTCGCTCGCGTCGCTGGCCGGCGTGCATGCCGCGCGTGTGCATGTGAGCTACGATGGCATAGCTGCTGAAAGTACCGCTGCCCACCGCAAGCCCTCGCCAATGCACGTTTCGGCGGTGCTGGTCCACGAAGATGGCGTCGATGCCACGCTGCTGGTACAGCTCAGCAAACGCTTCCTGCGCAATGCCTTTGTCGATATCGGTTACGACGATATTTCAGTGGTTCTGAGCGCCGCCAGCCCGGCGCGATCGCGGGTAGTCACCCCGGCAGCAGAAACCCGGCTGTCCTGGCGCGCAGTGGCATTGGCCGGGCTGCTGGGGGGGCTGGGGGCGGGCCTGCTGTGGCACCTGCGCGGTGGCGGGGTGGCACCACGCCCATGGTCATGGCTGCAGCGCCTGCGCGATAGAGTACGGAGAAAGCCCAGTGCCGTCGACGCCTGAAACCGCCGTGCCGGCCCCAGTAACCGCCCCGGTCGCGCAGGACAGGGCAACGCTGCTGCGGGTGTTGTATGACCCTGTCAGCTACTACCCGTCGTGGCAGCACGTCGCGTCCCGGCTCGGTCCACGCCAGCGCAGCAGTCTCAATGCATGGCTGATCAAGCGTGAGTCCCTGCCGGCCTATGCGGCACCTTCACCGGCTGAAGACGGCGTCAGCCGGCGGCTGCTCGCGGGTTGGGACCGCCTGCCGCAGGTGGCGCGCCTGTTGGCCTGTGCCAAGCAGCGGCGCAGGCTTGCCGGCAGTCGTCTCTACCTGGCGCAGCCGCCCTATGTGCACGCGTTCCTGCGTCTGCCCTTCGCACCGGCGACGGCGGAGGCAGGCTTCGCGACCGATGCCGAGCTGCTGCAGTGGGGCGGCCACTACCTGCTGCAGGGTCTGCGCAGCCGCGTGCCGGATTGGCTGCTGGCACGCGTGGCCCTGCAGTTTGTCGGCAACCAGGGCGAGGGTGGTTGCCACCGGCCCATGCATGAACCCTTCGATTCCACCTGCTTCTGGAGTGCCTTGAACCATGTTGCCTACCTATCCCGCTCGGCTGCTTGATTACGCGGTGGACGGCGTGATCCAGGCGGCCAGCCGTCATCATGCGGTCGATGCCGAGCGGTTAGCGGAGTTCGCCCGCAAAGCGGCCGCGCGTGAGCGCGAACAGGCGCGCAGCGAGGCCATCGAACTGCGCACCGCAGCGATGTTTGAAGGCTATCGCGACGGCATGCTGCAGGCGTTCCAGGCGATGAGCGGCCTGTTCGAGGGGCTGCGCGGCCATCAGCACGCATTCCAGCGCGCATTATCCGATGCGATCCACGCCGATCTACGCGAACAGGCACTGGCGCCAGACGCCGTGTTGCAACAATTGGCGACAGTGCTCGACGCACAGCGTGATGCACAGCCCGGTGCGGAACCGGTCAGACTTTTCGTCCCGCGCGACCAGCCGCAATTGGCGCAGGCGCTCGACGCCGCATTGGAGGACGTGCAGGTCCAACTGGCCGATCGTCGCCATCTGGTCGTGGAAATCGGGCGCATGGCCTTCGAGCTGGACGTGGGCGGCACCTTGGCCGAGGACATCGAAGCCCGTCTGGCCACGCAGATGCCCGATCTGCGCCGTGCCATGTGTGCACTGTCCGATCGGTACGCGCTGCACATGCAGCAGACTCTGGTCGAAGCTGCCGGAACCGTCGGCCTTCTGCGTTTGGAGCAACCCAATGATGCCGCTTGATTCCGTAACCATGGCGTCCCGCGAACCCGCTGCCGTCGCTTCACCGGACATCAGGTCGTTGGCCGATCGGGTGCGCGCCGAAGGTGCGCCCTCGCCCTTGGCGGGCGAAGCTGACCACGTCACGCCGGAGGGAGCCCCCCCCGTTCCGCTGCCCGAACCGGTGCCTGACCGCAGTGCAGCCAGTCGCTTGGCCGTGCAGTGGTTCATGGAGAAAATGTTCTACGGCGAAGAAGAGGAAACGGGCGTTCCACCGTTGACGCTGTGATGGCCTGCGGCAAAGCGCCTTCATTTCGTATGAGGGCAACCCCGGCTATGCTGTAGGGATGCCGCCAATCAACACCGCTAAAGCCCTCATCGCGCTACTGACGATCTGCACGGCCTTTGCCGCGCAGGCGCGGGGCACCATCCAGAAGGTCGACATCAGAGGCCTGGACAAGGGTGACGACGCCGAGATCATCGAGAACATCGAGGTCTCACTGTCGCTATACGACACAATCGGCAAAGTGCAGGGTGACTCGCGGCTGGAGTACCTGTTGTCGCAGGCGGAGCGTCAAACCCGGGAGGCGCTGGAACCGTTCGGGTACTACAACCCGACAATCAAGGTCGACTCGCCCCGGGATGGCGATAACGTCACTGTGGTGATTGATGTGGATAAAGGCGAACCGGTCAAGGTTCGCCGGCAGGAGGTGGCCATCACCGGCCCGGCCTTGTATGACCGCTATCTGCAGGAAGACATCGAGGCCTTCACCCCACGCATCGGCCAGCCGTTCGAGCACACGGCCTATGAAGCCAGCAAGATCAAGATCACCCGGCGCCTGGCCGAACGCGGCTATTTCGATGCGGATTACACCCAGCACCAGGTGCAGATCACCCGTGCGGACAATGCCGCGGACATCGATCTGAGCTGGGACAGCGGTCGCCGCTACAACATGGGGCCGATCCGATTCCAACAGGACTATTTTGTCGACAAGCTCTTCAACCCCTTGGTGTATTGGGACGAAGGCAGTTACTGGCACGAGGGGAAGCTGGACCGCCTGCGGGAATCGCTGACCAAGCTGGACTATTTCAGCGTCATCGACATCCAGCCACGGCCGGACCAGGCTGACGAAAACGGCGACGTGCCGGTGGATGTGACGCTCACCCGGGCCAAGCGCAGCATCTACAGTTCCGGTCTGAGCTACGGCAGCGAGAGCGGGGCAGGTGTGCGAGGCGGAGTGGAGCGGCGTTACCTCAACAGCCGCGGGCACAAGATGAATACGCAGCTGGACTATGCGCAGAAGCGCAAGAGCCTGATCACCAGCTACCGCATCCCTGCCTTCAGGTGGCTCGATGGCTGGTATACGTTCGCTGCCAGTGTGTATGACGAGCAGACCGATTACATCGACCTGCGCAACGTGAAGCTGGTGGCCAGCCGCAGCGGTGAAATCAACGAGCACTGGACCGCCATTGCCTCGATCAACGCCCTTCGCGAGCGTTGGGGCTATGCGTCCGGGACAGAGTTCACCAATGCCATCTATCAATATTCCACCTTGGTCTATCCGCAGCTGGTGGCCGACTATGTGGATGTCGATGATGAAACCTTCCCGCGGCGGGGTTTCAGCGGTAGCGCCACCCTGCGTGGCGGCATCGAGGGCGCCGGTTCGGATACCAGCTTCGTCCAGGCCAACGTGATGGCACGCTGGTACGTGCCAATGGGCGAAAGCAACCGCCTGATCCTGCGAGGCGAGGCGGGCACGACCTGGACCAGCGACCTGGTGGCGATGCCGCCCAGCCTGCGGTTCTTCGCCGGTGGCGACCGCAGCATCCGTGGCTACGCATA
>DALZLW010000068.1:0-17880 GCA_032007425.1 Stenotrophomonas sp. | reverse complement strand
AGTCCTTGCCGAGGTATTTGTTGATCGTCTTGGCCTTGGCGGGCGATTCGACGATGAGCAGGTGCTTGGGCATGGCAGGTGGGTTCTATGGGGCGGACCGCAACGGGGCCGCTAGGGTGGAGCAAATGGCGGCATTAGTGAAGCCGCCGCGGCGATTTCCATAAATCGAACGCCCGGGGATGGACCGGGCGTTCAGGTTTCATCTTCTTATTAGAGGAATCATGCCGTGACCGTGCTGTCAACCCCCGAGGCCGTATGGGCGGCCCCGGGAGGGTATCGGCATGGCCGGCCCACGCATGTCGTCGGGCTCAGCCGCTGGCCTTGGCAAGCATCACGGCGGCGAACATCATGACCGCGAACAGGGTCACCAGCAGCACCGCACCCACGACCAGGATCACGATGGTGACCGTGCCCAGTTCACGACGCTGAAGATGCGGCTGGTCGGTAAAGGCCCAGCGGTCCACGACCACGGTATCGCAGATGATGTCGTGCAGGCCCTGCTTGCGCTCGGTGAAGGCGGCCATGATGTAGCCGACGCACAACAGCACCGCGCTGAGGATACTGGCGAAA
Source organism: Stenotrophomonas sp. (assembly GCA_032007425.1). Lineage (GTDB taxonomy): Bacteria > Pseudomonadota > Gammaproteobacteria > Xanthomonadales > Xanthomonadaceae > Stenotrophomonas. Next base: position 17,310 of record DALZLW010000068.1, on the reverse strand, counting down.
TAGCGACCGATGGCGCGGGCGATGCTGATCCGTTCGCCCTGGAGCCGGACGACCTTGATGCCGATGGCCATCTTGCCCGGGGTCGCCCCGCCGGCGGAGGCATGGAACCAGGCGTAATAGCCCGCAGTGAGGACGAAGGTGACCAGTCCACTGATCAGTTGGCTGGCGACGGCGGCGGCCTGTGAGCCGCTGCTGGCAGCACCGATGGTCATCACGCTGAAAATGGCGCCGACGACCAGGGACACGACCATCAGGATCAGGTAGTCGACGATGTAGGCGGCGACGCGTTTCCAGAAGCCTGCATAGACCACATCGCCGCCCTGCACCACGCTGGCCACGCCGTTGTCGGCCAGTGCCGAGGCCGGTGCGGCATAGGGGGAGGCGGCAATCGGGCCACTGCCCGGCAGCGGGGCCGTGCCATTGTCGATGGCGGCGTAGTCGCCGCGCAGATCGATGCCGCCGTTTTCACTGGCGGTGCTGGTAGCCGCCAGCGTCTGCAATTGCAGCTCTTCCACGTGATTGGACAGGGCGGACCACTGCGCCATGCCTTCGCGCCAGACCAGGGTGTGCAGGGTCACCTGGCCGCGCTGGAACAGCTGACGCAGCGTCTGTTCAGGTACCGGCCCGTGTCGATCCTGGCCTTGTGCGTAATACCACTCAGTCATGTTCATCCTCTCTTGGGTCATCCTTGGGACTGGGTACCGGCCGCGGCAGCATGAAGCCGGCAACCTGCCTCGGCGCTTCCCGATACAGGCCCATTGTGCGCTGTCTGCGCCTTCGTAGGCAGCTCAGGCCGTCATTGCCGGGTGCACAGGAGCCGGCGCGGCCGCCCAGCCACGCATCACGGACAAGCCGGAAGCTTCGAGAAGAGAGGCGCTCGGAGCCGCTTCAGTGCAGCGGTTCAGGTTCGTCCACGAACATCTGGGTCTCCATCCACGCATAGGCGGCTTCCGACCCCGGCTGGTTGAACAGCACCATCAGCACCACCCACTTGAGGTCGTCCAGATCCAGTTCGTCCTGGTCCAGGGCCATCGCCCGGTCCAGCACCAGCTCGCGCTGATCGGCGTCCAGGATGCGGTGTTGTTCCAGATACAAAAGGAAGCCGCGGCATTCCACATCGAGCTTGTCCAGCTCCAGGCCATGGAACACGCGCACCGGCCCGTCGACACGGGCCTGGGTGACGGCCGGGCGCTGCGCCGCCAAGGCATCGAGCCAGTCGAAGGCCTTGTTGATTTCGGTAGGACTGAACCCGGCCTGGATCAGGTTGTTCTGGAGCGAATCGCGGTCGCGGATGAGATCCGCGTCCTCGCTGAAATAGTGTTCGAACAGGTAAAGCAATACATCCAGGATGCTCTCTTTCATTGCCCCTCGGCCTGCGTCAGCGACGCTGTAGAGGTGAAGAAACTAGGGACTTCGACAGTAGCGGCCGTGTTCGCACACCACGATTCCCGCAAGTTCCATGGCCAGCAGCATGGAGGACAGCCGCGCAGCCGTCAATCCACAACGCGTGATCAATGAATCCATAGGTATTGGGTCGTGGTCGAGGGCTTGCCACAAGCACTGGTAGTCGGCGTCGTCCGCAAACGGGGCGCTCAACTGCACCGTCTGAGCCCGATGGATGGGGGTGGCGCGGGGGAATTGCAAGCCGGGCAGGCTCCGGACGAGGCCCGGTGCCAGCAGGGCCAGGACCTCGTCGGCCGATTCAACCAAGGCCGCGCCGTCGCGGATGAGCCGATGGCAGCCACGGGCCCGCGGATTGCGCACCGAGCCTGGGACTGCGCAGACTTCGCGGCCGGCTTCGGCCGCCAGCCGGGCGGTGATCAGCGCGCCTGAGCGTTGGGCGGCCTCGACCACCACGGTGGCCTGGGCCAGCCCTGCGACCAGGCGGTTGCGGGCAGGAAAGTGGGCGGGGCGTGCCGGTGTGCCGGGCGGGTACTCGCTGACGAGCACGCCGGCGTCGGCGATCTGTGCCTGCAATGCACAGTGATGGTCGGGGTAGGCCAGATCCGGGCCGGTGCCTATCACCGCGACCGTGAGGCCTTGGGCAGCCAGGGTGGCCCGGTGGGCGATGGCATCGATGCCGGCAGCCAGCCCGCTGGCCACCGCCAGGCCTGCCTCCGCAAAGGCTTGGGCGAACTCTGCGGCGATGGCGCGGCCTGTCGGGGTGGGCGAGCGGCTGCCGACGATGGCCACGGCGGGGTGCCAGAGCCGTTCCAGAGCACCCTTCACGAACAGGGCCAGTGGGGGATCCGGCGCCTGGCCAAGCTGCGGGGGAAAGGCCGGATCATCAATGGCGAGCAACTGATGACCCGGTGCATCCAGCCAGCGCAGTGCGGCGGCAAGTCCGGGCGGATCATCCTGCGCCAACGATGCGCGCTGGGCCGGGGTACAGCCGGCGCGCCGCCAGCACGTGTCCCCGGCGGCCAATGCGGCGATCAATCCGTCCGGGTGCCTGAGCAGGGCCAGGCGGGGAGCAATGGCACCTTGCGCGATGACAAGGCGAAGCAGGGCGCGGGTCCAGTCGGCATCGTGGCAATGAGAGTCCATTGCCCCATGGTCGCGCGCTGGCAGTATCCGGGCATCTGGCCAATGCCGGGGGTGTTGCTCGGAGATTGCCGCGCCGGGTTGTCAGGCCCGGTCCGCGGCGGTGCCTGGACGGGGGGTACAGGAACTAAGGCGCCGCATCCGGATGCCGCGCGGCATAACCGACATGCACCGGCTTGATGCCGTCGACAATCAACGCATAGCTGACGTTTTCAAAGGTACGGAACACCATCGCCCGGCCGGCAAACTCGTCCGGCAGCGAGAGCCGTCCTGCACCGTCGACAAGGCGGTCGTCGATGCGCGAGGACTGCGGGTAGTTCATGTCGTTGTTCACATGACGGCCCTGCCGCCACAGGGAAAACACCGTGCCGTTATCGGCGCCCTGTGCGCTGCCTACCGACAGCGCGATCACGTCGCGAGGCCCGCCTGCGGCAAAGTTGTCGGTTATCGCCAATACGCGGATGTCCACGTCCTGCGTGCTGGCCGCCGGCGCATGCGGGAAGAACTGCAGGTCGTAGGGGATGGTTTCCACGGGGACCAGGCGATCGCCGGCGCGTACTTCGCGGCCGTCACCCTGGGCATCCAGGCTCAGCGTGGCCACATCGACCTTGCCGGCTGGCAGGCTGCGCACCGTACCGACATTGACCCGGGCCAGCTCGAAGCCCAGCGTCTGGTGGCGCGCGCTGGGCACGATGAAGTGCTCCCACAGGTTGCCGCTACCGGGGATGCGCCGGCCGCGGGCATCCAGATCGGTGCTGGGGCGGGGCAGGGCATAGCGCACAGTGGGGCGCACCACCGCGTAGCGCTGGCCGACCCGGGCACTTTCCAGCCCGCGCGCATAGGCGAGTTGGCCGCTGGTGGCGCGCAGGCGCTCGCCTTCCAGCGCCGCGACCCACGGCAGGTGGTCGACGCTGTCGACCACGCGCAGATCTTTCAGGAACGGCTCTACGGCCGCCAGTGGTACCCCCGTCAACGGGGCGGCCTGACGCGGGCCGGGCTGCAGCGTCACCTGCGGCTGGACGCGGTCCAGGTAGGCAAGGCTGAGCACGTCGCCGGGGTAAATGAGATGGGGATTGACCACCTGCGGATTGGCCTGCCAGATTTCCGGCCATAGCCAGGGCTTGGTCAGGAACCGTGCGGAGATGTCCCACAGGGTGTCGCCCTTCTGGACGACATAGGTGCTGGGGTGTCCGCCATTCATTTCCACGGCGGTAGCATAGGCAGCGACGGTAAGCATCGCAGCGGCGACGACCGTGCGGATTCGTAGCAACATGGCGTATGTCAGCCTGAATTCCCCGACAGGTCGTCGCACTATAGTCCACAAACCGGGGCGCAGGGCAAGCGTTGACGCTAGAATTACGGCCGCGGGCCGCTCTGCCCGGTCCCCTTTCAGACGGTAACAGCCATGGCACTGCTCCCCATTCTTGAGTTCCCCGATCCGCGCCTGCGCACCAAGGCCGCCACGATCGACGCCGCCGAGGTGACCACCCCGGCCTTCCAGCAGCTGCTGGACGATATGTTCCAGACCATGTACGAAGCCCCGGGCATCGGCCTGGCCGCCAGCCAGGTGGATGTGCACAAGCGCTTCATGGTGATCGATGTCAGCGAGGGCAAGAACGAGCCTCGTGTGTTCATCAACCCGGAAATCGTCGCCGAAGACGGTGGTCAGGTCTATCAGGAAGGCTGCCTGTCGGTGCCCGGCATCTTTGCCGACGTTACCCGCGCCAACCAGATCACCGTCCGCTTCCTGGACCGCCAGGGACAGGCGCAGGAACTGACCACCGACGGCCTGCTGGCGGTGTGCATCCAGCATGAAATGGATCACCTGGCCGGCAAGCTGTTCATTGACTACCTGTCGCCGCTGAAGCGCGAGATGGTGCGCAAGAAGCTGGCCAAACAACGCAAGCACGTGGCCTGATGGCCATCGGCCGCCCACCGGGCGGCCCGCGCCGGTGCTGCATGTGCCGGACCGGCGGCGTCGCCCTGCGGCGCCGTTTTCCATCTGAGACGGGGTAGTCATGAGGATTGTCTTTGCCGGTACGCCGGAGTTCGCGGTGTCGTCATTGCGCGCCGCTGCGCGCCATCACGAGGTGGTCGCCGTGTACACCCAGCCGGACCGTCCGGCGGGGCGTGGCCGCGGGCTGGCCGCTTCGCCGGTGAAACTGGAAGCCATTGCCCGTGGCATCCCGGTGCTGCAGCCCGAATCACTGAAGGACGAGGCCGCCCAGCAGCAACTGCGTGCGCTGGCGCCTGACCTGATGGTGGTGGTGGCCTATGGCTTGATCCTGCCGCGCGCGGTGCTGGCCGTCCCCACCCATGGCTGCTGGAACGTCCATGCCTCGCTGCTGCCGCGCTGGCGCGGTGCCGCGCCGATCCAGCGCGCCATCCAGGCCGGCGACACCCACAGCGGTGTGTGCCTGATGCAGATGGAGGCCGGCCTGGATACCGGTCCGGTGCTGCTGCAGCAGTCGCTGGAAATCGGCGCGACCGATACCGGCGGGCAACTGCATGACCGCCTCGCTGAACTCGGCGCGCAGGTGCTGTCTGATGGCCTGGGCCTGCTACGTGCAGGGATCAAGCCGATTCCCCAGCCGCAACCGGCCGAAGGCGTGGTTTATGCGCACAAGCTGGACAAGGCCGAAGCCCGGCTGCACTGGGCCGGAGACGCAGAGACCCTGGCCCGGACCGTGCGGGCGTTCAACCCCTGGCCCATTGCCGAAGCGCAATTGGCTGGCGAGCGCGTGCGCATCCATGGTGCGGTCGCGCTGGCCGACAACGGTGGGCAGGCGCCGGGCACGGTGATTGCCGCCGGCCGCGAAGGTATTGATATCGCCTGCGGCCAGGGCGCACTGCGCCTGCGCGTGCTGCAGCGCGAGGGCGGCAAGGCGATCACCGCTGCCGATTACCTCAATGCCCGGCGCGATCTGCGCGTGGGGAGCTGATCCATGACCACTGCTGCTTCGCGTCCGGCGCAGGCCCCGGGCGTCCCCACCCGTGTGCTCGCTGCGCGGGTGCTCGCCCAGGTCCTCGGACGCGGCCGTTCGCTCAAGGCGGAGCTGGCTCCTGCGCTGCCGCGGCTGGACGACGCCCGCGACCGTGCCCTGCTGGAAGCCTTGTGTTTTGCCGTGCTGCGCCGGCGCAACAGCTACGACGCGGCCTTGGCGCGCTGGATGCAGAAGCCGTTGGCCGCCCGCGATGGCGACCTGCGCGCCTTGCTGATGGTTGGCTTCGCGCAGCTGGACGTACTGGCCTTGCCTGCGCATGCGGCGCTTTCGGCGACGGTGGATGCCGCCCGCGCCCTTGGCCGCGAGCGCCAGGCCGGCCTGGTCAATGCCATCCTGCGCCGGGCCCAGCGCGAGGGCTTCCCGCCCGCGCCGGCCCGCGCGGCCTTCCCGGAATGGTTGGCCGCGCAGGTCGAACAGGACTGGCCGGCCGAAGCCGAAGCCGTGTTCACGGCCAGCCTGCAGCCAGCACCGCTGTGGCTGCGCGTGAATCGGCAACAGACCACCCGCGCGGCCGCCCTGCAGGCATTGGCCGACGTGGGCATCGCCGCCGAGCCGGATCCGCTGGCGGCCGATGCACTGCGCCTGCCTGATTCCGTCGCGGTCAGCCAGTTGCCGGGCTTCGCCCAAGGTGCCTTGTCCGTGCAGGACCTGGCCGCGCAGCGGGCAGCCGACGTGCTGGCACCTGCACCGGGCGCGAGGGTGCTCGATGCCTGCGCCGCGCCGGGGGGGAAGTCTGCCCACCTGCTCGAACGCGACCCCAGCTTGCAACTGTTGGCCTTGGATATCGATCCGCGCCGCCTGGCACGGGTCCGCGAGACGTTTACCCGTACAGGCGTTGGCCAAGGTGCCAGCGTGAAAGCGGCCGATGCTGCCGATCCGGCCAGCTGGTGGGACGGTGAACCGTTCGACGCCATCCTGCTGGACGCCCCGTGCTCGGCCACCGGCATCGTGCGCCGACAGCCGGACGTGCTGCTGCACCGTCGCCAGGAAGACATCGCCGCCCTCGTGGCGACCCAGGCGCGCCTGCTGGATGCGTGCTGGTCGATGCTGCGACCGGGTGGGGCGCTGGCCTACACCACCTGTTCGGTGCTGGCTGCCGAAAACGGCGATCAGATAGCAGCGTTCATGAAGCGGCACGATGATGGGGTGATCGAGCCGCTCGGTGCCGATTTCGGTCGTGACTGCGATGGCTTCGGCCGGCAACGCCTGCCTGCCGACGCAAATGGCGACGGCTTTTTTTACGCGCGTCTGTTAAAAACCGTTTGATCCGACCACAAGCCCCCGCTGCCCATGCTGAAAACCCGAGCCTCACGCGAGACCCTGTTGTTGGTAGTGATGGCCCTGCTGGTACTGGGCGCCGGCCTAGGGCTCCGTGATCCCTGGCCTTCCGATGAGCCGCGCTTCGCGCTGGTCGCGCGGCAGATGGTGGAAAGCGGTGACTGGTTGTTTCCGCACCGTGGGCTGGAGCTGTATTCGGACAAGCCGCCCATGCTCATGTGGTGGCAGGCCACGCTGTACAGCCTGACCGGTCACTGGAACATCGCCTTCCTGCTGCCTTCGCTGCTTGCTGCACTAGGCACGCTGGCCTGCGTGCACGACCTGGGGCGCCGGCTGTGGACCCGTCGGGTCGGCCTGTACGCGGCCTGGACCCTGCTGTTCGCGCTGCATTTCACCTTCCAGTCGAAGAAGGCGCAGATCGATCCACTGATCGTGTTCTTCATCACCCTGGCCAACTACGGTCTGCTGCGCCACCTGCTGCTGGGTCCTGCGTGGCGTTGGTGGTGGTTGGGCTGGTTTGCCGCCGGCCTGGGCGTGATCACCAAGGGGGTGGGCGTGGTGGCACTGTTGATGGTGCTGCCGGCGGCCGTCGCTTCGGTGCGCGGCTGGCCGCGGGTCAAGGTCCATGCAGGTAACTGGCGTTTCTGGATCGGGCCGGCGATGTTCCTGCTGGCGATCGCGCTGTGGCTGGTGCCGATGGTTGCCGTCGCCCTGTCCACGGGTTCGGCCGAGTACCGCGCCTACATGGACGACATCCTGTTCCGGCAGACGGCCAAGCGCTATGCGCAGTCCTGGGACCATCACCAACCCTGGTGGTACTTCCTTGCGACGATGCCATCAATGTGGATTCCGGCGTTCCTTGCCGTGCCCTGGGCGCTGCCGGCCTGGCGTCGCCGCCTGCGGCGACGTGATGCACGCTACCTGCTGCTGCTGGGCTGGTGGGCGTTGATCGTGCTGTTCTTCTCGTTGCCCGATGGCAAGCGCGATGTCTATATCCTGCCGGCGCTGCCGATGTTCTGCCTGGCCTTGGGCCCGTTGCTGCCGGGCCTGCTGCGCCGGCGCGACGTGCGCTGGGTGCTGGTCGGATTCACCCTGTTGCTGGCGGCGATCACCCTGGGCGGCGGGATCGCGATGCTGGGCGGCGATCCCGGCTTTGAACGGCGGCTGATGGAAGCGCGCGGCTTCGGCAACGGCGTTACCGCCGCGCTGGCCTGGGCGGCGGTCGCAATGGGCTGCTGGACGTTGTTCAGCCTGGCGCTGTGGTGGCGTCGCAGCCACGTGGCCGTGGTGTCCAGCCTGACCGTGATCTGGGTGCTGTACAGCCTTGTGGGCTACCCGCTTTTGAATGATTCCAGCTCGGCGCGTGGCCTGATGCAGGAGGTGGGCCAGCGCATCGGTCCGCAGGCCGAATTGGGGCTGGTCGCCTGGAAAGAGCAGAACCTGCTGATGGCCGACCGCCCTGCGGCCACCTTCGGCTTCAAGAAGCACTGGGACCAACAGCTGCGCGAGGCGGTGGCCTGGCAGGCACAGGCGCCGGCCGATCGCTGGTTGCTGGTACAGGAGGACGCACTGCTGGCCTGTGTGGACCGGGACGCGGCCGATCTGGCCGGTGTCGCCAACCGACGCCGTTGGTGGTTGGTGTCCGCGGATGCTGTCCACGGCGCATGTGAGCCCACGGACGCCGAGCGGGAACGCGAGCGCGCCGAGCAGCACGCCCAGGACAGCGGCGAATGAGCCACCGGCCTTGTAGATTGCGACAAGTGGACAGGTCGGGTTGTGCTGTTGCTTGGCACACTCGCCGCACTTGATCTCCGGGTGGTTCCAGTACTTTGGCAGCGTCGATGCATTCCCAGTCCCCTGATCAGCGGTTGAACGTGCCCACCAGCCATCGCGTGCGCCTGGCCACGACGCTGGCCAATGCCGGGCTGTTCTGCCTGCCTGCGCTGGTGGTGGCGGTGTCCAGCAATCTGCTGCCGTTCGCCGTGCTGCTGCTGGCCAGCACCGTGCTGGTGCCCGACCTGATCTGGCGTGCGCGCATACAGGCACGCCCGGCCAGCCGCGCGCTGGCCATCCTGGTGCTGCTGTCGTTGGCCGGGGCGGCACTTTCGCTGCTGTGGTTCGACCAGGGCCTGCGTGATGTCGACAACCGCTCGCGCTTCGTGGTGATGCCGTGGATCGTGCTCTGGTGCTGCGCCCTGCAGTTGCACGCGGCGTGGCTGTGGCGCGGTGCACTGGTCGGGTTGTTGCTGGTGCTGCTGCTTTCGGTGCTGCAGGTGGCTGGCGGGGCTCCGCGTGCCGATCTGTATACCAACGCCATCGTGCTGGCGGACATCGTGCTGGTGCTGATGGTCCTGCTGATGTTCCTGCGGCCACCGGGCCTGCCTGCGTGGGGCTGGGTTGGGCTGGGGCTGTTGGCAGGCGGGGCCACGATCGTGCTCAGCGGCAGCCGTGGGGTGTTCCTTGCGCTGGCCGCGGTGATGCTGGTGCTGGTACTCAGCCTGCGCTGGGGCAGCCGTCGTCTGCGGCTGTCCTTGTTGGCCGCCGCCGTGCTCGGCGGCAGCGGCCTGTTGTTGGTGTCCCCGGAGTTGCGCGAACAGATGCGTCTGACCGAGCTGCACCAGGACGTGCAGCGGCTGGAGCGCGGCGACACCAATTCATCGGCCGGGGCGCGCGTGGAGCGGCTGCAGGTCGCCTACGATGCATTCGTGGACCATCCGTGGACCGGCGTGGGCATCGGCCGTTTCGACAGCGCCATGCAACGCCTGCCGCTGTGCAGCGTGCAGCCGGATGAACCGCGTTGCCACCTTGGCCATGCCCACAATGACCTGGCCGAATGGGCCGCCACCCAGGGCATTCCAGGGGTGTTGCTGCTGCTGGCCGCATATGGCCTGCCGGCCGGCCTGTTCTGGTGGCTGCACCGCCGGAGTGGCCGCGATACCTTCCGCGGCCCGGCCGCCGCCGGCCTGATGATCGTCATCAGCTACGTGCTGTGCGGGCTTACCCAGTCGATGTTCGCCCACCAGATCACTGCCAGCTTCTACGTGTCCATCGTGGCGCTGTTGGCGGGTTTGTCGCGGGTGGAAGGCGTGGCGCGCGCGCGCGCAGTGGCGTCGTCGGGCTGAGCGGTCGCCGGCGCAGGGTCCGCAATGGCCTGGTCGTTGCCCAGCATCCACAGCATGATGGTTTTCTGCCGCACATAGTTGGCACGCACATAGGCGTAGACCAGGCCGTGCCAGCCATCGCGGAAGCCGCCGCGCAGCAGCAACCCCCGCCAGAAGCGCCAGGCCGGCGCCAGCACCAGCTTGGCCAGCGTGGCGCGCTTGCCGCGGGCGAACTCGTGTTCGGCCATCATGCGTGCGTATTTCTCGGTCTTGGCCAGTTGCTGCTGCAGGGAGCGGTAGGGGTAATGGATCAGGTCGCCCTGCAATGTCGCGACGGCGCCATCGACGCTGGCCGCCTCATGGATCTCGCGCTTGCCACGCCAGCCCCCCTGGCGCCGGTCGAACAGGCGCAGGACGCGGTCAGGGTAGGCATTGCCGTGGCGCAGGAACTTGCCGAAATACTCCGAAAGCCGGGCGAAGCGGTAGCCGGCCGCGCCGGCGAAGCCACCGTCGCGTGCCTGTTCGATCGCCTGGCGCAGGCGTGGGCTGACACGTTCGTCGGCATCCAGGCACAGCACCCAGTCATGCCGGGCTTGCTGCACGCAGAAGGCCTTCTGACTGCGGAAGCCATCGAAGGGCCGCTGCAGCACCCGGGCCCCCGCGGCTTCGGCGATGTGCACCGTGGCATCGGAAGACTGGGAATCGACCACGACGATCTCATCGCAGAACGCCAGCGAGGCCAGGCAGTCGCCGATGCGGCCGGCCTCGTTGAACGCGATAATGCAGGCCGAAATGCGAGGCCGTTCGGTGTGGGCGGTCGAGGAGGACATCATGGCCGGTTACCTGTTGTTTGCTACGGAGCGTTACGCGCTGCCTATTCTCGCCCCGTTGGCGCAGGCGTTGCACGCCTCTGGCGCACCCGTGGCCGCCTGGTTCGAGGGCGGTGCCCGCGGTGCCAGCCTGCCCGGGGTGGACAGCATCGGCCTGCGCGAGGCGTTGGCGATGCGGCCGCAGGCCGTGCTCAGTGCCGCCAACTGGATACCGACCTTCCTCTCCGGCAGCAAAGTGCAGCTGTTCCACGGTTTCAATGTGCAGAAACGCGACAGCGCCCGCGGCCACTTCCGGGTGCGCGGCATGTTCGATCTGTACTGCACCCAAGGGCCGGCGACCACGGAACCCTTCCAGGCGCTGGCCCGACAACAGGGCCACTTTGCGGTGGTGGAAACCGGCTGGCCCAAGCTGGATCCGCTGTTCCGCGATGATGGCGGCCAGGCGGCGGCGTTGCGCGCGCCCGCCGGTGATCGGCCGGTGGTGCTGTTCGGCTCCACCTTCACCGAACGGTTGAGCGCGGCACCGCACCTGCACGCGCAGATCGCCGCGGACATCGCCGCCGGCGACCGTTACTGGTTGCTCACCCTGCACCCCAAGTGCCCGCCGGAACTGTTCGAACGATACCGCGCGCTGGCTGGAGCCAATGCCCGGTTCGTCGAACCGGAACAGGTGATGGCGGCGCAGCGGGCGGCCGATGTGTTGGTGTCCGATACCTCGTCCATCGTCTCGGAGTTCATCGTCCAGCACAAACCGGTGGTGACCTTCCGCAACCGGGTGCCCGCACCGCACATGCTGGATTTCAATGAGCCGGCGCAGCTGCCGCAGATGCTGCAGCAGGCGTTGGATCCGACGCCTGCGTTGATGGCCGAAATCGCACGCTACGCCGATACCATCCATCCCTGGCGCGACGGTCGGTCCAGCGAGCGGGTGCTCGCCGCCATCGCCGCGCTGCAGTCCGGTGCGCTGGGAGCGCTGCGGCGCAAACCGGTGGGAAGTTGGCTGCGAGGCCTGCAGATCCGCCGTGACCTGGGCTATTGGGGGCCGGCACAGCGCTGACGCCGGGCCCTGTCAGGTGTTCTGATTGCCCATCGCTCGCCCGGCATGGCCCGGCGAGCGCTGCGTCGCGTTCACCAGCGCAGTTGGCGGCGGGCCAGCAATGGGCCCAGTTCATCCAACAGTGCCTGTGCCTGCGCATGGGGCAGGTAGCGCAGGCACAGCGGTGTGCCTGCACCGGCGCCGGCAGTATCCAGCCACAGGCTGGCCGTGCCCAACGCGCGATCCAGCGGCGAGCGCTGCAATTGCAGCACTTGCAGCTTGTCCAGTTCGGCCCAGCGCCACCAGCGGTTCCACCAGCCCCCGCGCACGGCGATGTAGTGGTTGTCGCGGTACCAGCCCATGCGTGCCATCTGGCGGCGTGCGCTCCACAGCGCCAGCGGCAGCCAGGCCAGTACCAGCAGGCCCATTGGCCCCCAACGCCAGGTCAGTCCAGCCGCCAGCAACGGGGTAAACCACAGGCTGGTCAGGCACAGCCGCCAGCTGCCGCGCAGTGGCATGCCCTGCCAGGCCTGCGGCGGCCATTGGCTGTGTGGCAACACGCTGCGGACGAGCGCGTCACAGCGCTCCGGCGTGGCCAGTGGGGCCAGCTCGCGGAGCCCGCGCTGCGCCTCCGGGTGCCCCTGGGTCTGCCCGGCGGCACTGTCGATACGCAGCTGGCGTACTCCGGCCCAGCGCTGCAGCAAGGTTTCCTGCAGCGACCAGGACTGGATGCGACGGCGGGCCACGCTGCTGCGCACCCGGTTGAGCAGGCCACTGACCACCGTCAGCCGACGGTCCTGCTCGGTCAGGGTGAAGCCGTGGTAACGCAGCAGCGCCATCGCCACCGACAGCACGCGCAGCAGCAGCCAGCCCAGCAGCAGACCGACTGCGGCCAGCAGCGCCAGCGCGGCGGTCCCGGTCAACAGGCCGTTGGCATAACCGAAGGCCTCGCGCCCCCCGTATTCCACGGCATCGCTCAACACGCCGCGTGGCAGCACCTGGGTCAGCGAACCCAGCGCCGCCGCCACCAGGATCCAGCCGCGGTTGGAAAGCAGGCCAAGCTTCACCACGTCCCAGCTGGACAGCCGCAGCAGGACCTGTGCCTGTGCTTCCCCGGCGACCGGCAACGGTGGCGGCTGGCCCTCGTCCAAGGTCGTTGCCACGTGGGCCTGGGCGCTGGCCGCGGCACGTCCACGCTGGCGAACCAGCTGCTCCAGGGCCAGCGCCTGCTCGAGCCGCAAAACGCGCATGTGGGCCTCGGGCTTGTCACCGCCGGCCGATTCCAACTTCAACTCGGCCACGCCGAACAGCCGGTGCAATGGATTCTGCTCAACCACCACGTTGTGGATGCGGGCAAAGGGGATCTCGCGCCGGTTGCGCTCCAGCAGCCCATTGCGCACGGTGATCGCATCCTCGCCGATGCAATAGCGCACGCTGAGGTATTGCGCGACCGACACGGCCACCAGCACCACCACGACCACCAGCGACACCAGGTGCATCCACCAGGGATCGCCATCGCCGCGCTGGCCGAAGACCACCAGTGCCGCCAATGGCAGGATGAACTGGCGCAGTTGCTGCAGCAGCACGAACAGCCAGGACAAGGGGTGCAGGCGCTGTTCGTGGCCGAGGCCGATGTCCACGGGAGCGGGCGGAGGCGTGCTCACAGCGCGTCGGCGTCCTGGTCCAGCTGGCGCGCCAGGGTATCGCGCAGGTGCTCGGCGTCGTCCACGTCCAGGCCGCTGAGCACCACCGCGCTGTGGCGGCTGCCGGCGGTATGCACCACCAGCGTCGACAACCCGGCGCGACGTTGCAGCGGGCCACGGCGCAGGTCCAGGTGCTGCACGCGCGAGAGCGGCACGTGGGTCTGCTGTTCCCACCACAGGCTGCGCTGCAGGCCCACGCCGGTTTCATCGAGTTGCCAACGGGTGCGGCTGGCGCGACGCCAGCCGATCCGTGTACCCAGCAGGCCGCACAGCACGGGCAGCACGGCGGCGACATACACCGAACCGGGCCATTCCAATGCCCACCAGAGCACCGCGGCTGGCAGCCCGGGTACCACCGCGGCAGTGAGCAGCCCGCTGAAGGCGGCCAGGCGCGCAGCACGCACCGGCAATGGTTGCCAGCCCGGCGCCACCGGCGAGGGGACGGCGTCTGTGGTTGGGGGGTCTATCGATGCTGCGTTCACGTCGCCATCCCTGTGGGTGCCCGGGGGGCAAGCCTGCACCCCATCAACAGAGACGTTATCAGTCCTGTGGGCGTCAGCGCCATGCTTGTCCCGGCGCTGGGCCTGGCCGTTACTGGGCGGCCTTGATCAGTGCATCCACATCCAGCAGGTGGCCGGCGCGGGCCGCCTTGGTGCGCAGGTAGTGCTCGTTCTCGTCGGTGATCTGCCCCGTAACCGGAATGCACTGGGTGACTTCGATGCCGGCATGGCGCAGCCGTTCGGCCTTGGTCGGGTTGTTGCTGAGCAAGGCCACGCGTTGGACGCCCAGCCCCTGCAGCATGGCCACGGCGCTGCCGTAGCGGCGTTCGTCGGCACCGAAACCCAACTGTGCATCGGCATCGATGGTGTCCAGGCCATCGTGCTGGTAACCATAGGCGCGCATCTTGGAGGCGATGCCGGTGCCGCGCCCTTCCTGGTCCAGATAGAGCAGGATGCCGCCGCCGAGTTCTTTCAACGTCTGCAGGCCACGCCGCAGCTGGTCGCCGCAGTCGCACTTGAGCGAACCGAACAGATCGCCGGTCAGGCAGGAGGAGTGCACGCGCACCGGTACCACCGCAGACAGATCCGGGTTGCCGACAATGATGGCGACCTGGTCGCGCTGCGCCACGCCACCGCGGAACACCGCAAAGGTGGTCATGCCCAGGTCACGCAGCGGCACCGGCGAGCGGGTCACCAGTTCGTAGTCATGGGCCGCGTGTGCGGCGCCTTCGGCCAGGTCGCACAGGCCGACTTCAGCGGCGGCCTCGAAGCGCGTGTCGTCTTCGCCGAGCAATACGCCGACCATGGCCGGCAGCAGCAGGCCGAGACGGGCCAGTTCGACCGCGCCGGCATCCAGTGCATCACCGGCCTGCCAACTGGCGGGCATGGGGCCCGGCTCGCGCAGATAGCCCAGTGCGGGCAGGGCATTGAAATCGACGCCGGCCAGCGGCACGCGCACGCCGTGGTCGGCGTGGATGCCGAACACGCGGGCGCGGGTGCTGGTCAGGAACAGGAAATGCTGTTGCCCGGCCAGTGCGGCAAAGGCCTGGTAACTGCGCTCGGTGGCGCTGTCCAGGGCAATCACCGCCATACGTCGGCCATCGCCGTCGCGCAGTACTGCCGGTCGCGCCGATCGCAGCTCGGCCACCGCGCGCTCGCAGCGTACCGCCGCGGGATCACCGAACAGAGAGGAGGAAAGCGCAGACATGGCAGGACCGGGGGCAGGACATCGTGGCTCCAACCATGGGGACGGCAGCGCCGTATTCAACCCGGTTGCCCTCAATGCGGGTGGGCGTCGGTCGCATACGGGTCGACTTCATCGCTGCCAGGCGGGCGCAGCGTATAGCGCTTGTAGGTCCACTGGTACTGGCTGGGGTCGCGGCGGGCGATCTGTTCGATGCCGGCATTGAGCGCGGTGGCGGCAACCTCCGGGTCGGGATCGGACACTGCCGGGTCCGTTTCGGTCACGTGCAGGGCAAACTGCATGTCCGGGCCGATGCGTTCACACCAGCCGTACAGAACGATGGCGCCGGTACGCTCGGCCAGCCGGTTGACCAGGGTCATGGTCAGCGCCTGGTGGCCGAAGAAGGGTACGAACACCCCGTCGCCGGCCTTGGGCTGCTGGTCGGGCAGGATGCCGGTGGCGCCGCCGTCCTTGAGCACCTTGAACAGCTGCCGCACGGCCGGTCCCTCGGCGCGCACCTGGCGGACGTTCTCGCCGCCGCGCACCAGTTGCAGGAAGGCATCGCCGGCCGGTTCTTCCGGCGCCTTGTAGACGATGGCCACTTCGCCACGCGAGGCCAGCCACTGGTTGAGCAGCTCCCAGTTGCCGAAGTGGGGCGCCGCGACGATCACGCCGCGGCCGCTGGCCAGCGCGGCGTCGTACAGGGCCTCACCGTGGCGCTCACGCAGGTGCCGCTGCAGGTTCTGCGCGGCGGGGCGGGTCCAAAGGCGAAGCGTTTCCAGCGCCTGCAGGGCGGTGGAGTGCAGCACGTCGCGGTGCAGGCGCGCACGCGCCGGCGCGTCCAGTTCCGGATAGGCCAGCTCCAGATTGCGCCGGGTGACACGGCTCTCGCGGGCATTGATCCGCGCCCATCCCCAGCCCAACAGGGCAGCAAGCCCGCGCAGCAGGGGCCACGGCAGGCGGGTCAGGACGGCGGCGGCGGTATAGGCCAGTCTGGCTTTACGGTGCGGGGTCATCCTGCGCAGTTTAGCCAAGGGCGCTGTTATCGTGCTGGGCTGTCATCTGCCAAGGAGTGTCCATGCTTGTCCTGATCCAGCGCGTCAGCCAGGCCGCCGTGCACGTGGACGAGATCGCCGTGGGGCAGATCGGCCCTGGCCTGCTGGCCCTGATCGGCATGGAGCCGGGCGACACCGAAGCGCAGTTGCGACGCATGGCCGAACGCCTGCTCGGCTATCGCGTGTTTGCTGATGCGGCGGGAAAAATGAACCGTTCATTGCGCGATACCGGCGGCGGGCTGCTGCTGGTCAGCCAGTTCACCCTGGCTGCCGACACCCGTTCCGGCATGCGGCCCAGCTTCACCAGTGCCGCCCCGCCGGACGAAGCTGAACGGGGATTCAATCGTTTTGTCGAGATCTGTCGTGAAAATCACCCGCCAGGGGTGGAAACCGGCCGATTTGGTGCCCATATGGTCGTCAGTCTGATCAATGATGGTCCCGTGACCTTCCTGCTCAGGCCCTGACCCGGGACCACCGCCCGGCAAGCAGTGGCCAGGGCTGGTATAATGCTACGTTCCCTTTTCTACCCTTTGCCGGTGGCGCGAGCACTACATGGCCAACGAACGTCCTGCCCAATCCGAAATCAAGCAACTGATCAGCAAGGGCCTGGAACAGGGCTACCTGACCTACGCCGAAGTCAACGATCACCTGCCCGACGACATGGTCGATCCGGAGCAGATCGAAGACATCATCGGCATGATCAACGGCATGGGCATCGACGTCCATGAAGTGGCCCCTGATGCCGAAACCCTGCTGCTCAACGACGGCAACACCGGCAACCGCGAAGTCGATGACACCGCGGCCGAAGAAGCCGCCGCGGCGCTGACCGCGCTGGATACCGAAGGTGGCCGTACCACCGACCCGGTGCGCATGTACATGCGCGAAATGGGTACGGTCGAACTGCTGACCCGCGAAGGCGAAATCGCCATCGCCAAGCGCATCGAAGAAGGCCTGGGCCAGGTCCAGGCGGCCCTCGGCCTGTTCCCGGTCTCGGTCGAATCCCTGCTGGCCGATTACGAAGCGCACAAGGAAGGCAAGAAGCGCCTGGCCGAAGTGATCGTCGGCTTCAACGACC
>DALZLW010000067.1:0-18023 GCA_032007425.1 Stenotrophomonas sp. | reverse complement strand
ATGAAGATCGAAGTGTGGCAGGGCGACATCACGACCCTGGCGGTGGATGCGATCGTCAATGCGGCCAACGAATCCCTGCTTGGCGGTGGCGGCGTGGATGGTGCGATCCACCAGGCCGCGGGCCCCGGGCTGCTGGCGGAATGTGAACGCCTGCCGCAGATGAAGCCGGGCGTGCGCTGTCCAGCCGGTGAGGTAGTCGCGACCGATGCCTACCGGCTGCCGGCGAAGTATGTATTCCATACCGTCGGCCCGGTATGGCACGACGGCCAACGCGATGAGCCCGCCCTGCTCGCCAACTGCTATTGGAAGTCCTTGCAGTTGGCGGAGAAACTGGGGGTGGAATCGATCGCCTTCCCGGCGATCAGCTGCGGGGTGTATGGGTACCCGCTGTCGTTGGCCGCGCAGGTGGCGGCAACGGAAACCATCGCGTGGCAGCGCAGTCACCCACAACCCCGACGGATCATCCTGGTGGCTTACAACACGGCCACCGCCAAGGCATTGCAGCAGGCCTTGCTGGCCGGGGGACAGCGGGATGAGCTACCGCCCTTGGGCAATGCACTGGCCGCTGAGGGCATGGTGGCCGCGTTCTGATTCGTGCGTTCGTGGCATGGATGGCCCGCCCGTGCCAACCATCGCAGTACTCACGCCGACCGCCCTGACCCCATCGGATCAGCGACGCAGAATTTGTTTCCCAGTCGCAAGGTCCTGCCATCGGCAGGGCCAGCCGCGGACCGGCCAAGCTTCCGTCGCCCGACCCCGCAACTGCCCCGCGAGCCTGGAGTGAGAGACGCAGGTAGCGCTGCAGCCGCCTGGCCAGACCTCTTCTATCCCTGCACAAATGGCGTTCGATGCCGTACATGGCCACAGCACGTGCATACAGGTCGTCATCCGAGACCTGGTCAAAAAACTGAAACGCGGCGGCTCAATGATTCAGGCATGACCAAGATCCAGACCGTATCGCCGCCTCCTTTCCATCCGAACACGTTCAGACGGCGCGAAGACAAACCTCATCACGTCGCTCGCCAGCCTTCCATCAAGGACCACAGGAACAAACGGCCAACGGAATCGCCGGGAAGAAACCAGGTGTCGGCAGGGCCCCTGAAACAAGAAGGTTTCATCGACAGGTCGGCCTCCACCGCCAGCACGGGTCGGATCGCCATCAACGTGCCAAGGCATATGGCTTCCTCCGTGGAAAAAGGCGCTTCGGCGCTGAAGCTCATGGGCGTCAAGGTACCCGCAGGCATGCAGTCTGCAGCACCTCATCTCAAGTCTTTCAGCGTCCAAGCCAAGCTCATGGAACTGCCCTTGCGTGTGCTGACCACGATCAAGGACATCAAGGACAAGGACGTTGGGGATGGCGTTGCCAGCGGCACGAAATTGTCGGCAACCGCAACCGAGGTCATCGCCGACGTTGGCACCTTTATGATCCCGAAGAAGAACGGCTCTACACCCAGCAGGCCATCCATCGCGTTGAAGCGCGCGCATCCTTCCGGCGCCTACCAGATTCCGAAAGCAGCCTTGCGTCGCCCACCTTTTCGCCCTGCGCCACAGCTTTCTTCGCGGGGTCCGACAACGCCCCCCACATCAGGGGCGTCGACACTCAGCACGACACTGTCCCGGATCGGTAATGGTGCCAAGGTGATCGGTGGTGGCCTGGACATCTACTTCGGCACGAAACAGGCTGTCGAAGAACGAGAGGGAGCCGGGAAGGCGCAGGGCATTCTTGCTGCAGGATCGGGCGCGACGGGGCTTGGATCGGGCGCCGCCGGTCTGGCAGGCAGCTTGGGGATGGCAGGCGCCTCCGCCGTATCGGCGGGGCTGGCTGTGGTTTCTTCCAGTCTCGCCGTCGTCTCCATCGGCATGTCGGCGGTGCCGGCCATTCACGGACGCGACAACAGGAATCGCGCGGTCAAGCTTTACAACGATGTCAGCCATGAAGTGAGGCAACTGGAAGAAGCCGACAAGCACCTGCTCCAGCGCAACGTCGATCTCCAAGCAACGCTCAAGGAGCTGGAGGAACGCTATGGCATCCAGACCAGGAACGTGTGGTTGAACAACAACGCAGCCGATTTCCTCAACCAGGTCAACTCGCCGAACAACACGACTTCCGCGCAGTGGAAGCCCGATGCCGATGGCACTGTCTGGTCCAACTTCAGAAGCAAGTACATCCAGATCGACGGTACACCGCATGAGGATGAGGTAGTGCTCCACCTGCCTTCTGAAAAAGACGGTGCGCCCCTCTCTCCCGCCACGCACAGGACCGCGATCACTGTCGCCGGCGACAACGAACCAGAGAAGCATCCCACCCAACTGGCCAGCTTCGCCGCAGATCCCGCGCGCAACACCAACGAGGGCTGGCATGGCAGCCAGGCGCAATCGCCGGTGAGCAAGCACTACGGTTACAAGACATCCTCCTGGGGCCAACACTGGGAAAGCAATATTCCATTTTCCCTGGATGCAGGTCCGCTCTATCTATCGAAATCCGTGTCGAAATGCGGCCAGGACACCGTCGTCCTGATCGACGACACCTCGATCGAACGCCCAGATCTTCCAGTACCTGCACGCGGCTACACCGAAGGGGCGCTATTCGCCCACGATGGCAAGGACGGACAGCGGCTGACGGCCAGACAAGTTGCCTCCCTTCTGCTGGAGGGAAAGCCTGCCACGATCAACGACACGTTCAATGTCGCGGCCTCCGCCGAAAAAGCCGAAGAGAACGCATATCGCGAGGCGGCATACCCAGTGAAGGAAGGGACGTCCTATATCCGCTCGCCCGATGAATTCAAACGAAGAATCGTCACCACTGCGGCGCATCGCACCGTGGTGTCACTACAGAACGTGACGAATCCGGTTCGGATCGACCTTCTGCACGAGAAAGACATCCTCGATGCGCCGAGCATGGTGCCCCAAGATCTGCTCGTTTCCCTTCCCCCCTTGCCAGCGGGTGCAATCGACCAACGTCGGCTGGGCATTCCCGAAGAACAGGCCAAACCCGTGTTCGAGAGGCACTACATTCTTAGTGGCAAGGGCGGCAGGAAGGCTATCCATGCCAGCACCTACATCCTGGGGAACGGTGCAACCCTTACAGTGCAGTCCGATGACCGCCGGCGCATCGAACGCTTCATGCGCACGGCATCATGAAAACAGCACCCAGGCCCAGCCGCTGGCAGGATGCTGGCTGGCGCTCACGGCGGAGCGTACCAACGACAGCCAACTGGCCATGGCCTGCAAAGACAACGCCCGGTTAGAACGTTACTACCATGCCCTGCGCCCGTGCTTCTAGGTTGACTGCAGTTGCTTCGAATCTCGACCGACTGTCCGGGTGACGGCCGCATTGCCGTGATTCCAGATAGGGGCCGACCCAGCTTTTCCCGTTCGAGCCGCTCATCGGGAAGATCGTGGCCGATTCATTTGCCACTGTGCTGAAGAAACAGAGCGGCCGAACCAAGAGAGCCCGGGAAACATCATGACGAGCATCCAGACGCCGCTGCCTTCACCATTTCACTTGAGCACGCCGGAGGGGAACGAAGACACCCCGAGACGCACCCCTGACCGACCCTTCATCCAGCCGCCACGCCCGCATCAGAAGCAGTTGCAGAGTGCTGCGCGGCAGAATCCGCGAACGAAGCACCTTGTCGAACCACAAGGATTCGTCACTGACTTCGCGCCCACAGCCAATGCTGTGCGGATCGCCATCAACACACCGCTGTACGCTACTGGCGCCATCGCTGTTGGCAACCCGACGGTACAGCGTCTGGGCACCAAGGTACCTGCGTCCATCCGGGAGATTTCAAAGGCCAGCGAATCGATGTTCTCCGCAGCTGGCGTGCCAGTGCGTATCGCGGAGCTGCCTTTCCGTGCGCTCACCACTGTCAATGACATCAAACATCAGAAGCTTGGGGACAGCGTCGTCAGCGGTACAAAGCTCGCGGCGACCGCCACTGAGCTGGCGGCCGACGGCGCGAAGCGGATGACCGACCTCGTCAACAGACCATCGACCTTGGCTGCGCATCAGATTCCCAGAGCAGTCCTGCGTCGCCCGCCTTCTCGTCATGCACCTACGCTGCGACCATCTGCGGCACAGCGTCTGGCAGGGAACCCGAAAACGCCCCTCGCTACAGCGGCATCGACACTGCGCACCACGCTCTCGAGGATCAGCGGTGGCGCCTTGGCCGTAGGCAGTATTCCAGACATCTATTTTGGAACCAAACAGGCGATCGAAGAACGCGAGCCTGCCGGCAAGGCCCAAGGCCTATTGTTTGCGTCGGCAGGCTTGCTGGGCGCCGGCGCCGGAGGCGCCAGTCTAGCGGGCACATTCGGTGTAACCGGTGCCAGCACCGCAGCTGCTGCCGCCGGCCCGCTCGCGCTGGCCGCGGCGGCCGTCGGGGTCGCCATGTCAGTTGTTCCAGCCATCCACGGGCGCGACAACAAGAATCGCGCCATCAAGTTGCATAACGACGTCAGCCACGAAATGAAACAGATGGAGCAGGCCGACAAGCAGCTGTCACGGCGCGCGAACGTCGACCTGATACCAACACTCAACGAGCTGCAAGCTCGCTATGGCATCCAGACCAGGAACGTGTGGCTGAACAACAACGCAGCCGACTTCCTCAATCAGGTCAATTCACCGAACAATACGGCGTCAGGACAATGGAAGCCCGACGCAGACGGCAGTGTCTGGTCCAATTTCAGTGATAAATACATCCGGATCGGCGGTACACCGCACCAGGATGAGGTTCTGCTCAATCTTCCAGTGGAAAAAGACGGCTCTCGCGCCATCGCTGGATCAGAACCTCTCATCACGGTGCCCGGTGACATCACCCCCGATAAACGTCCCACGGAACTGAAAAGCCTCGCCGCTGAACCCGAGCGCTACAAGGACGAAGGCTGGTCAGGCAGTGTGGCGCAACCCGCGGTGAGCAAGCATTACGCCTACCAGACTTCCTCCTGGGGACAGCACTGGGAAACCGAGATCCCCCTCGCCATGAATGCGGGCCCGCTCTATCTGTCGCACCCGGTCTTGGAGGACGGCCAGGACACCGTGGTACTGATCGAAGACACATCGATTGAACGCCCTGAAACGCCAGTTCCGAATGGCGGCTACACCGAACGGGCACTCTTTACCCATGATGGTAAAGACAAGGATCGCCTGACAGCGAGACAAGTCGCCACGCTCCTGTCAGCGGGGAAACCGGCCACTATCGACGATAGATTCAACACTGAGGCCAGTGCGGAGAAGGCCAGCGAGAACGCGTACCGAGAGGCGGCCTACCCAGTCAAAGAAGGAACATCCTACATCCGCTCGCCCGATGCGTTCAGGCGTAGGATCGTCACCAATGCCGAACACCGTACGGTTGTATCGCTGCAGCATGTCTCGCATCCGATTCGAATCGACCTGAGGAACGGCGGAGATATCCTCGATGCGCCGAGCATGATGCGCCAGGAGCTGGTCGTCACCCTGCCCCCATTGCCTGCCGGTGCAGTCGACCAACGCCAGTTGGGCATTCCGGATGAGCAGGCTAGACCTGTTTTAGAGAAGGAATCAATGACGGTCGGCAAGGGCGACCGGAAGAGGATTTATACCCACACTTACACCATGGGCCATGGCGGGACCCTCACGGTGCACGCAGACGATCGCTCACGTATCGAGCGTTTCATGCGCACGGCGGCATGAGCGCTCGCGCTCGTCCACATGGCGAACCTGGAAGTTCGCCATGTGGTGCCACGCTACTGTACGTTTACTGGATCGTTTCCCTTTCTATACGAGTAGGCAATCAAGTCCCACCGCCCGCCATGGCCGGTTGAGGGTTCGACCCATTTGAACTCCCACGACTGTATGCTGCCGTCAGGAAAAATGTTCTCGACTTTGTATATCTCGCCGGAGACCCCGCTGTCGGGGAGCTTGCCTGGAGGACCCGACTCGGTACGCGCATTGTCCGCACTACTGTGCAGCGGAGAAAGTGCGCTTCTTTCCACGTGAACCCTACCGTAACCCAATGGTGCGAAAGACGCCGGAGCATGATCTTCAACCCAGTCCAGTATGTTTCGTGCATCCGCTGTCTTTTCAGGCAACTCATCGATGGTCAGCGTGTGGGTGATGCGTTGCGGGTTGGTCGCGACACTTGCTGACGGCAGGTACGCAAGCGCAATCATCAAGCCCAATGCGGAAAACTTCGTGATCATCCAGTCTCCTTGAAGCAGTCAGGGGGATGCATCCGACGGGTGCATGCCGAGAATGAACACAGCATTGAGTCAAATGAAGGGGCAAAGGCGACAGCCCTGCGATCGCGATCATGGTTTTCGAAGACTCCTACATGAATGGTCGAGAACCGCTTACAGCTCATTTGCCCGTCTGCGGAAATCGTCACCCGGCCCTCTTGCCGCCGCTTCCAGCTTTTACACAGCCTGAGGCAGCCGGCGCTACTCGCCACAAACAAAAAGCCCCGACCAAGGTCGGGGCTTTTCGCTGTATCTGGTGCCGGAAATAGGAATCGAACCTACGACCTACGCATTACGAATCACTGCGCGTACGTAGTGCCATGATTTGAAATCAGACGGTCTGGGGCCGCTTACACCGAGGGAAATCCGCGACTTAATGAGGCTTCAGGGGCAGTTGCGGCGCGTCTGAACACGGCACCTTGTGGCGATAAAGCGTGTTCGCGCCGTGGCCCCGCTACCCACGGAGCCAGCATGAAGTCGAAGATCACCCAGTCCCTCGTCGAGAGGGCGCCCCGGCCCGAGCCGGGCAAGTCGGTCCTGTACGCCGACACCGAGATGAGGGGGTTCTACCTCATCGTCACCGCCACCAAGCGCAGCTTCTACGTCCAGTCCCTCGTCAATGGCCGGCAGGTCCGCACGAAGCTGGGCGACCACCCGGCGATGGACGCCAAGCAGGCCCGCGACGCCGCCCGGCAGACACTGGTCGGCATGCGCGGCGGGGTCAACCCGAACGAGGAGCGGCGCCGTGCGCGTGCGCGCGGGATCACCCTGCGCGAGGCGCTCGACCTCCACCTGGCGGCCAAGCCGCTGTCCCCGAGGACCAAGGACGACTACCGCTACAACTGCGAGCAGTACCTGTCCGACTGGCTCGACAGGCCGCTGGCCGAGCTCGGCGCCGACAGGTCGGGAGTGCGCGACAGGCACCGCAGGATCACCGAGCGGCACGGCGCGCCCTCGGCGGACAACGCCTTCCGCATCTTCAGGGCCGTGTACAACCGGGGCCTGCGCGAGCACCCGGACCTGCCGCCGAACCCCTGCGGGAACGTGGACTACCACGGGCTGCGGCGGCGCGAGGTGGACGCCCCGACGGACAGGCTCAGGGCGTGGGGCAAGGCGGTGCTCGGCCTCCACCCGGTGCGGCGCGACCTGCACCTGTTCATGGTGCTCACGGGCATGCGGCGCACGTCTGCCTGCGAGGCACGCGCATCCGACCTGGACCTCGCCTCCTGGCGCCTGCACGTGCCAAAGCCCAAGGGCGGATCGACCCGCGCGTTCGACCTGCCGCTGTCCGGGCCGCTCGCCGACCTGCTCGGCCACCGCGTCGAGGAGAACCCGCGCCTCCACCGCAGGAGCCCGTGGCTGTTCCCCGCCGACTCGAAGTCGGGCCACGTCGCCGAGGTCGCGCAGCACGAGCTGGACGGCCTCACGGGGCACGCCCTGCGCCACACGTTCGCCACGCTCGCCGTGCAGGCGGGCGTCCCGCTGCTTGAGCTGAAGTACCTGCTCAACCACGCGGCGAGCAACGTCACGATGGGCTACATCCACGTCGGCCCCGAGCACCTGCGCAAGCACCAGGAGGTGGCGTCGCGCTACATCCTCGAACAGCTCGATCTCGCGTGGAGCGAGGGCGAGTGGCCGCCACGACTAATCTCCTAATCCAACATGGCGCGCGACGCACTACAAGGCGATGAAAAGAAAGGGCCACCGCGAAGGTGGCCCTTTCTCGTGCACGGTGGGAGAACGGCGTCAGCCGTCGGAGGGCGCGGGCTCGACCACCCGCACGGTGCGCAGCGCCTCGGCCGACTGCTCCTCGTCCATGTCAGCCGGGTGGTGCTTCTGACGGGGCGGCACCTCAACGCCCCTCTTGCGCATGTCGTTCGCATACCAGCGCACCGACTTGGCCGTGGCGGCAGCGCTCTCGATCTGCGCGTTGACCATCTCCGCGATGAGCGCGTGCGGGTGCCCACCTGTACATGCCGCCGCTTGGGTGCACCGAGCCGGGCGCGACGACCTGGCGGCCGAGCGACTTGAACTCGACGCCCTCGAAGCCCTCCACGCTGTCCAGCAGCACGGCGCCCCCGGGCTTGCGGAAGTAGTAGTGGTGGCCAGGGTGGGACCGGTTGCCGGTCAGGACGTGCGGCGCCGACGCAAGCGGAAGGCCGAAGGCCGCAACCAGTTCGGCCAGGCTGTCGCGCCCAGCCGGGAAGTTGCGCGGGTCAACGTCCACCACGACCACGTCGGCGGGCAGACGCACGCCCAGGTTCAGGCCGTCGCGCCTCGCGCGCTCCAGCACCTCGCCCTGGTCGTAGGCGCGCTCCTGCCAGCGCCTGTCGGCGGGCATCTTGTCGCGGCGGCGCAGCGGGATCAGGTCGAGCCGGACGCAGCGGTAGTCGGCAGCGGCCTCAAACGATGGCGTATCGACGGGACGCCGCTCGGCATCATTGACCCCGTGAGCTCTGGCAGGCTCCGTCTCCCGGTCGGTTGTAACCTTGCGCCCACGGTCTAGCACGCCGTGGGCGTTCTCTTGTGCGGCCATCGGTCAGCCCCCCGCCTTGGCGGTTCGCGCCGCCAGCATCGCGGCGCCGACCTTCCGCATTCCCTCCCCCATCGGCTGGCCCCTCGCGTACTCGCGCAGGTCGCCCATTCGGTAGCGGATCAGCTTCGGGCCGACGCGCGTGTACTTCGGGCCACCGCCGTTGCACCTGTACCAGGAAAGGGTGTTGTACTTGAGGCGCAGGAACGCGGCCGCCTCCTGCGCGGTCGCCAGCGCGTCGTCGGGGAGCGCGTGCAGCTCCGCCATCTCCTCGGGGGAGAGCTTCTTGGGTTCGTAGGGGGTAGCCATCTCGGCCTCCAGGTCAGTCAGTGCGGCGATGCCGCGGAATGACTGCCTGCTGTTCGTCGCAGAGAGGGACCCGCGCTCCCCGTCAGTCGTGACGGGGCGGGCCTCGGCTGTTCTTGCCACCGAAAGCACTTCTGATCGCCATAGCCATTGCCGACGATCCTCGGGCTGGGCTGGTCGGCAGCCCGATTAACCACACTGTACCCGGATGGCTCTCGCGCTGATACCAGCACTTTATCCGAGCTCCCCGGTGAGCCCGTATCGCGCAGCGCGGTCCGGGTTGCTCGGTATCAGGCCGCGCGCGCCCGGGCGCGGCACGGGGCACCGGGTGAGCTTTGTTGTCTCCGATCACTTGCTACAGATGTACGGATGAACCTCAAAAGAAAGCGAACGCATTGAATCTTGGGCAATGGTCATCTCGTCACCGAAGGCCGAGTAAGGCAGGATGCCGCGCACCGTTTGGTCAGACGTCACGCGCACCTCGCCACATCCTCCAGGGCAGTACGCGCTACCCGTGGGCAACAACTCCTTTGTGCCAGCGGACGTCACGAGCGTCGCGCCATCGAAGCCTAGAGGCAGACCAGTTTCACCCGGCCAAGCTTCCTTAGATAGACAAAGCGGTTCAGCTACTTTAGAAGTCAGCGTGAGATCGAAACGCTTCTGCGCGGGATTGTCGGCTATGGCCAAGGAGAAGTCGGCCGGCCGCGCCCAACGGATGGGCGACGACGCACACGCGGTGAGCGCTGCCAGTGCAAGCAGAATAAAGCCGCGCTTCACCGCGCCTGATCCATCAGATGGTCGGGGTTGATCAAGCGTTGCTGCCCGGGCAGCGTCTTAAAGATGTCCTGCTGCTGGGGCGTACCAAACTTATAAGCCGGGATGCCGTTCATTCGTTGGTCCTTGTAGCCAAGCACCGCGTGGCCGGTTTCATGGCCGGCACCCCAAGCGAGCGTGGAAGGACTATTGAAGCCAGGGTGAGAGATGTTCACAAGAACTTGCTTCGGCCCGCTTGTGGGCACGCCAGCCAAGGTGTCTGCCCCCACGCTCGGATAGGCAGCGGCCAGCGCCTGGCCAGTCATAGCGTTAGCAGGAATGGCACCTGCGCCGGTATCGCGCAATGCTGCGGCCATCGCCCCCATATCGGCCGCAGCCTTGGCCATGTTCTCGGGCGTGGCGGTACCGGCACCGAAGTTGCGTTCAAATGCCTTCTCAGCGCGCTGGAGCGCCTTTCCGCCCTCGGCCATCGCGTTGGTAATCTTCCCCGCGGCCTTTTCTAGGCTGCCGGCTGCACTCTGCTGGGCGCGATCGAACTGATTCCACTGTTTGTCAGTCCAGCCGGTGCCACGCGACAGGCGACCATCGGGGTCGGTGAATCGGTAGGGGTTGTTGTTCCCATACCAGTAGCGGTTGAAGTTCTGCCCTGTATTCGGGTCGGCTTGGACCGGGTCGGCCGAAACGAAGCGCGCCGATACGTCGAATGCGAGCGCACATAGCGCGACGGTTAACAGCCCCGGAGTGATTTTGCGCATTACTGCCCCCTTCGCGCCTTTTCGCGCTGGATGGATTGTAGGTAGTTGGCTTCCTGTTCCGGCGACTTCTGCACCCAGCCCAATTGCTCGGCCTTGGCAAACCAGGTTAAGTTTTCGCGGGTCAGGCGCCGGTATTCGTCGTGCAATTCGGGCGGGACATCCGCAGCATTCGGATACTTGGATTCGATGCGCTGCTGGGTCTGGAGGTAGTAGGCATTCGCCTTCCAGATCATCGCCACCGGGTCTTTGGGGTTGGCCGCAAGCGCCAAGTCCGCCACGGTCATAAGCGCATCGGCGTCCTTCTTCGCCCCGTAGTGCTCCATCAGCGTGCCGGCGATGGCACCTATGCCCTCGTGCGGCAGCAGTGGGCGCAGGTAAAGTCCATTGTCCAATGCCGCTTCGGTGATCCCCGTTTCGCGCTGGTAGCTGCTGTCGTACTTGAAGCCGCCCGCTGTGGCTTCAACGTTCAACCACATCTGCTGCTCGTCGTCGGCGAACTTCACCAACAGGTGGTTGGGTGCCGTAGCCAACGCAACGGTCAGCCCCAGCCGCTGGCCCAAGATGACAAAGAGGATGGGCATTGAAACGCAGTTGCCCTTGCGCGTGGCCAAGTAGGTGGCTAGCTGCTTGTTCTTCGGGTTCTTGCCCAGCGGGTCCGACAGGTCGTAGGTGAAAGGCTTACCCTGATTCCACTCGCCCGGCACATAAAGCGTCTTGAGCAAAGCGTCGAGAACCTAGCGCGCAGTCGGGTTGGCAGGCACGTTACCGCGTACAGCGCGTTCCCATTGATCGACTTGCCGACGTACCGCCGCAGTGTCAGTGGACGGATCAATGATGCTATCCACTACCAGCTTGGCGGCGACATAGTCGACACGATCGTCAGGCAGTTGGAACTGGGCACGCAACGGCGAAAGGTCAGTAGCGGCCAACGCAAGCGGGGCCAGAGCGAATAAACACGCGCCCCAAGCCCATTCGATCCATCGGCGGCTTGCCTGTCTCCCCATTGCAATCCTTTCCCTCACTCTTTGATGATCCTAGGCCCTGTCAACGGCCACTGTCCAGTTGCCGCCCTCGGCCTATAGGCAGGCGCTCGACCAAGCATCCGCGACGTTATCCCGGCCCTCTAGGATCACGCTCCTGCCGCCCGACACGAAGCGCCGGAAGCCGGTGTACCCGCCGAACTCGTTCTTGGCGTTGACCCGGCCGCAGGCGACCACGCCGAACTCCTCGGTGTAGTTGGCGCGCACGTCCCTGAACTGCGCGGCGTCCGGGTCCTTCAGCTCGCCCCTCACTGCGCGTTCGGCTGCCACGATGGTCTCGGCGCCGAACCACTTCTCCTGTTGGGCCTTCTTCTCAGCGGCCGACATGGGGCGCTCCGGCTCAGACGGCGGCGCCGCAGGCTCCTGCGCCTGTTTCGGCGACGGCTCTCCCGCCGCTATAGGCGCAACTGCGGGCTCGCTGCGCGGCACCATCTTCGAACCAACCCAGGCCAGGGCCACCAAGACCACCAGAAGAATTCCTATCCGCTTCATGCACTCCCCCTAAGCCAGCGCCAGTAAATAGTCTATTTTGGACTAATCCAATACGGACTCTAGCGTGCGGTGACCTGCATGTCACCGCGCCATGGCCCAGTCAACCCACAACCCCGACTACCAGCTACTGCTGACCGTCCTGAAGGCGGCCCGCAAGCGGGCTGGCGTATCGCAGGTCGATCTGGCCGAGCGGCTTGGGAACACGCAGACCTTTGTGTCGAAGTGCGAGCGCGGGGAGCGGCGCATCGACGCTGTGGAGCTGGTCGAGTTCGCCGAGGCGCTTGGTGTGCCGCCGCTCGGACTGTTGACGGAGTACTTGGAGCGGCGCGGAAGCACATCGGCGGCCAAGGCGCGCAAAGGCAAGAAGGCTCAAGGGCACTGACGGTTCGTGCTCAAACCGTGTTCGTTCGTACCCCTGAAAAGCACTTAGGCCGCCCGAAGGCGGCCTAAGTGCTTGATAAACATGGTGCCGGAAATAGGAATCGAACCTACGACCTACGCATTACGAATGCGCCGCTCTACCAACTGAGCTATTCCGGCAAGGTCGGTGATTCTAGTGGGTTCCACCCCGCCCGGTCAATCACCCCGCCATCGTGCCTTACGGCGAGCAGCAGGCCTGGTAGATCTTCCTGGCCCGCGCTTGGGCTTCAGCCTGCTGCGCCGGGCTCAACGCATCGCGAAATCCCGCAATCATGGTCTCGCTGACGTAAACAGGCTCGCTCTGCCCTGCCGCCAAGGTATAGGCGTAGGCCGCCACCGGGTCCTGGTCGACCACGATGCCGGTCTGGTAGGCCCGCCCCAGCGCGGCCACGGCGTCGACAAAGCCGTCGTTGGCACCCGCCTGCAGGTAGCGCAGCGCATTGTCGCGCCACTCCTGCACCCGTTCGGGGTGGCTCAGCCATTGGCGGGGCTCACCCAGCACGCTTTCCGGCGACACGTAGTACAGCAGTCCGGCCTCGGCCGAGCCCTGCTCGGCCGCGAGGGCCAGCCACGGCGCATTGACCAGCGCGGCATCCTGGCTCAGGGCGGCACACTCACCGAGACGGGTCTCGATCCCGGCCAGGAACTCAGGATCAGGATTCATGCCAGCGTCCTTGAGCCGTTGCCAGCTCTCCTCCGGGTCACCGGTCATCAGCTGCTTGCAGTCCAGCACGCTCAGATGGATCTGGTAGCTGGCCATGGCATCGCCGGCGTCCGAACGCTGCTTCAAGGCCAGCACCTGCGCCTTGGCATCACCGGGCGGGCGGTACAAGCCCGTGCGCACGATCGTGTAGGCCCTGCCCCCTTTGTGCTGCACCAGGGCTGGGTCCACGCTCAGCCTGCGCGCGGACGCGGCTGCATCGGCTAGGGCGTCCGCACGTGTGCCGGCTTCTGCCGAAGACGCAGCAAGTGCCTGGCGCAACGCCGCGTCCACCGTACCGGGGGCATCCGCGCTGGCCCCGCGGAACCACCACAGCCCCGTCCCCAACAATCCCACGATGGCCAGCGCGCCGACCACCTGCCTTTTGCCACGTCCCTTCATTGCTTCCAACACTCCCTGACTGCATGAAACAAGCGATCACCGCGCCTTCCACAACGCCGCCAGCCCATCACGGGTGCCGGGAATGCGCTCCAGCACGGGATACTGCGCGCCGCCGTGGTAATCGATGCTGAGCGGCATCACCCGGTCGAAGCTTTTTACCGTCAGCACGATCGGTGCCGTGCTGTCCTTGGATGCAGCCACCGCCTCGCGCAGGCGCTCGCTGCTGTAGGTACGGCCATCGATGGCGATCACACTCATCCCCGGTGCCAGTCCGGCATTGAACGCCGGGCTGTCCCAGAGCACGTCGCCGACAACGCCGGCATCGGTCACCGTAGCCCCCAGTGAGTAGGTAAGGTTGGCCGCCTTGGCACGGGTTTCCAGCGCCTTGAAGGCAGCGTTTGGCGTATCGCGATACACCAGCTTCCACCCCGCCGTGGCGAGCCCGCCAATCAACGACCCATGGCCGTCCAGGCGCTCGCGCAGGAAGCCTGCCCAGTCATCGGCAGCGATGCCGTTCAAGGTCGCCACCACGTCGTCGAAGGTATAGGGATTGACCTCCTGCCACTGCCCGTCGGCCATGCCGAAGAACGCCTTGGCAAAATCATCCAGACCGCGCTTGCCCTGGCTCAGGCTGCGCAGGCGGCCTTCCACTTCCAGCCACAGCATCTGCCCACCGGAATAATAGTCCTCGCTCATCTGGTAGTTGCGGTACGCCAGGCCACGGCGCTGGGCGATGGTGGGATCGTTGGTGGTGTCCTGCAGCGCGCGCCAGGCCAGTCCGGGGCGACCGCGGTCATACACCGCCGCCACGTTGGCCAGCATGTCGCGCGCCTGGGTGGTGCTCCACAGTCCCGAACGCGCAGCCAGCACCTGGCCCCAGAACTGGGTCTGGCCTTCGTAAACCCACAGCAGGCTGTCACCCATCGGCACATTGAAATGCGGCGTGGCCAGGTCAGCGCCACGGCGGTACTTGCCATTCCAGGAATGGTTGTACTCGTGCGGCAGCAGGTCACGGCCAAGCCAGGTTTTATCCCACTCAGTGAAGTAACCCACCGCGCCCGAGTTTTCGCTGGAGCGATGGTGCTCCAGGCCGATGCCGCCCAGTTTTTCGGTCAGCGCCAGCAGGAATTCGTAATGGTCGTAATGGCGCGCGCCATACAGTTTGTCGGCCTGCTGCACCAGCGCGCGGTGCAGTTTCACCTGCTCGTCGCTGGCTTTGAGGGATTTGGCATCGTCAGCGAAGACATTCAGATGCACCGGCTTGGATGCCCCCGGATCGAGGTCGAAGCGCTGGTAATGCACGCCGGCAAACAGTGGCGAATCGACCAGGTGGTCATAGCGGATCGGCTTGAACACCACGGTATCGCCGTCGCGACGCTCGGTTTCCAGCGCGGTGGCATAGGCCCAGCCCTTGGGCAGGGTCACGCTGGCCTGCGCCTGCACCTTGCTCGCTTCGACCCCTGCCGGGTACAGGCTGTTGGCGTTCCATTGCAGGTTGAGCATTTCCGGGGTCATCACCACCCGGCCCTGGCTGCCGCCCTGTGATGACAGGAAGTTGAACCGGGCCACCACTTCATTGGCGCCCGCCGGCACGTCAACGGTGAAGGCGTAGACGTTGTACTGGTCACGCTGCCATTGCAGCGGCTTGCCGTTGGCGGTGATCTGCAGGCCGGCCAGCTTGTCGATCGGCCCGGTGGGCGAATGGTTGCCGGGAATCCACTGCGGGTAGTTCAGGGTCAAGCGGCCCGGCTTGGCCGGGATCGTGGTGGTGACCTTGAAGATGCGGTGGTCCAGGTCACGGGCATCCACATCGATGCGCAGGGTGCCCGGCCAGGCGCTGTCGGCCGGCGGGGCGCTCTGCGCGAAGGCGGGCGTGGCCAGCAGGGAGAGCAGGACGGGCAGCACCAGGCCTTGGGGTTTCATCGGCGGTTCCAGCGTGAGGGAACCTTCGATCCTAGGCCTGCGCAGCGGGATGCCCCATGGCCAAAGGTCATGGACCGGTAGCACCGGCCATGGCCGGCACAACCATTGAGGCGAGCACCGCCCGTCAGTCGATCAGGCGCAGCCGCAGTTCCTTGGGCAGGGCGAACACCATCGACTCCGGTTCGCCATCCAGTTCACCGACGGTCCTGGCGCCCAGCTCGGCCAGCCGTGCCAGCACGCCATCCACCAGCACCTGCGGTGCCGATGCGCCGGCGGTCACGCCGATGCTGTGCTTGCCGATCACCCATTCCGGGTCGATCTCGTGGGCCCCATCGATCAGGTAGCTTTCCACACCTTCACGGCGCGCCAGCTCGCTGAGGCGATTGGAATTGGAGCTGTTGGGCGACCCCACCACCAGCACCAGGTCGCAGCGCTTGGCGAGGTCGCGCACGGCGTCCTGACGGTTCTGCGTGGCGTAGCAGATGTCGTCGTTCTTCGGTCCCTGCATCAACGGGAACTTCGCCCGAAGCGCCTCGATGATGCCGCGGGTGTCGTCCACCGACAGCGTGGTCTGGGTGGTATAGGCGAAGTTTTCCGGCTGGTTGATTTCCAGCGTCGCCACCTGCTCCACGTCTTCCACCAGGTAGATCTGGCCGGTGCCCGCTTCGCGGTTCCACTGGCCCATCGTGCCTTCCACTTCCGGGTGTCCTTCGTGGCCGATCAGCACCACGTCACGGCCGGCACGGCAGTGGCGCGCTACTTCGAAATGCACCTTGGTCACCAGCGGACAGGTGGCGTCGAACACCTTCAGGCCACGGCGATCGGCTTCCTGGCGCACGGCCTGGGAGACGCCATGGGCGCTGAAGATGACCGTGTTGTTGTCCGGCACTTCGTCCAGTTCCTCGACGAAGATCGCGCCACGCTGCTTCAGGTCATCCACCACGAAGCGGTTGTGTACCACTTCATGGCGCACGTAGATGGGCGCACCCAGCGTTTCGATCGCGCGCTTGACGATCTCGATCGCGCGATCGACACCGGCACAGAAGCCACGCGGATTGGCCAGCAACACATCCATCAGTCGGTTCTCCCGGCCAGCGCCGGCTTTGGGTTACGGGTTCGCATTATCCGCCTTTTTGCCGGCCTTGCCCTCCAGCAGGCCGCCCAGGCCGATGCCCACGGCGCCTACCACGATGGCGGCGTCGGCGATGTTGAACGACGGCCAGTAGAAGCTGCCCACGTACCACTGGATGAAATCCACCACATGGCCATGGACCTGGCGGTCGATCACGTTGCCGATGGCCCCGCCTATCACCAGCGCGAAGGGGACCGCGCGGCGCCAGTCGGCCCGCGCGGTGTCACGCAGCCACCAGGCCATCAACCCGCTGATGCCGATGGCCAGGGCGGTGAAGAAGTACTTCTGCCAGCCGCCGGCGTCGCTGAGGAAGCTGAACGCCGCGCCGGTGTTGTAGGTGCGGTACCAGTTCCAGAAGCCGTCGATCACGGCTACCGGCTCGAACTCCGGCAGGCTGGACAGCACCCAGGCCTTGCTCCACTGGTCCAGGCCGATCACCAGCACCGACAGCAGCAGCCACACCAGCGCATTGGGATGCGGACGCGCGGCAGCCATCAGAACCACCGCCGGTTTTCACCGGTGCCGTCGATGTTCTCGACGCAACGGCCACACAATTCCGGGTGCGCCTGGACGCTGCCGACGTCGCTGCGGTGGTGCCAGCAGCGCACGCACTTGGCCTTGCTGGTCGGCTGGGCGCTGACAAACACTTCGTCGGTGGTCGCCGGACGCACCTGCACATCTCCGCTGATGAACAGGAAGCGCAGTTCTTCGGCCAGCGGCTGCCAGCGGGCTGCCTGCTCTTCACTGGCCGCCACGGTGATTTCCGCTTCCAGCGCGGCCCCGATCGAGCCATTGGCGCGCATCGGTTCCAGCACCTTGGCCACCTGCTCGCGCAGGGCCAGCAGCTGGTCGAAATCGGCGGCACCCAACTGGGCATCGGCCGGCAGCGGGGCCAGGCCTTCGTACCAGGTACTGAACAGCACGTGCTTTTCGCGCGCGCCCGGCAGGTAGCCCCACAGCTCGTCGGAGGTGAAGGTCAGGATCGGTGCGACCCAGCGGGTGAAGGCTTCGGCGATGTGGTACATCGCGCTTTGCGCCGAGCGACGACCACGCGAGTCGGACGGCATGGTGTACAGGCGGTCCTTGGTGACATCCAGATAGAGCGAGCCCAGGTCGACGCTGCAGAAGTTCAGCAGCAGCTGCACGATCTCGGCCATGTCGTAACGTTCGTACGCGGCCTTGATCTTTTCCTGCAGTTCCCAGGCGCGGTGCACGATCCAGCGGTCCAGCGCGACCAGCTCGTTGAGCGGCAGCAGGTTGGCCGCCGGATCAAAGCCGTCCAGGTTGCCGAGCAGGAAGCGCGCGGTATTGCGCAGGCGCCGGTAGG
>DALZLW010000066.1:0-18031 GCA_032007425.1 Stenotrophomonas sp. | reverse complement strand
CGCTGGGGTCGCGGTGCTGTCAGGCGCGGCCGGCAGGGTAGCGCTGGGCGGTGCGGCGACGGCGTCCGCTTCTGCGGTGGACGGTTCGGCCGCCACCGGTGCAGGGGCCCGTTTGCCCTGGGCGGGCGCGTCTTCAGGCCGGGCCGGAGGGAGCTGTCGGGTAGGTGCCGGCTGCACCGTGTCGCTGGCAACGGCCTGCGCCTCAGGAACCTCAGGGGCCTGCATCGGCGCTGGCGCGTCCATCAGCACGTAGTTGCTGGCCACTGCCGGCACCGGCGGTGGATCCGGACGCAACTGCCAAGCGATGCCGATGGCGAACACCACCGAGGCGGCGACGCCGACAAACGCAGGCAGCCGTCGTGCGCGCCGGATCGGTGGCCGAGGTGGCGGCGCAGTGGCTTGGGACGACTGAGTGAAAGCGGGTGCGCCGGCGTCGCTGGCGGCTTGGCGGGCAGCGGCCAGGATGGCGTCGTCCAGCGCTGCCGGTGGTGTGCGGCCACTGCCCCTACCGAGCAGGCGGGCCAGTTCGCGTTCCTCAGCGGTGAGTGGGTCAAGGCGGTTCATGGGCTCAATCCTGATCGCAGCTTGTCCATGGCATAACGCAGCCGCGATTTGACGGTTTCCCGGCCTACACCGGTGATCTGGCCGATTTCCTCCAGGCTCAATTCCTGTTCCAGCCGCAACAGCAACACCTCACGCTGTTCGTCCGGCAGCGCTTCCATCGCCAACTGCAGGCGGCGACGCTGCTGGAAATCGCCCAATTCAGTTTCTGGCGTGGACAGGTCGGTGACCGCGGCCACGCGTTCTTCGGCATCGCCAGGGGCGGGAGGGCGATGGCGACTGGCGCGCCAGTGGTCATTGAGGCGATTGTGTGCGATGCGGAACAGCCAGGTGGTGAAGGTCGCATCGGGCTGCCAGCCAGCCCGGGCGCTGATGACCCGCTGCCAGACATCTTGGAAGACCTCCTCGGCCAGCGCCGTATCGCGCAGTTGCCGCACCAGGAAGCCGAACAGCCGCTTGCGGTGGCGGCCGTACAGGCTTTCGAAGGCCTGCAGGTCACCGCCGGCCCAGGCCAGCATCAACGCTTCGTCAGTCGGCAGGGCGGCGGTATCCACGGCGCACAGGGTACGCGCTGGCGATGCCGGCGCATAGCGCGCGACGGCGGCGCTCGGGTGGGCGATGGACGGCTTGTTGTTCATTGGCCCTGGCTTCAACGTCCAGGCAGCCCAGAAGGGGTTGATGGGCTTCCATTGCCCCCCCCGTGGCGCGGTATGCTCGGCGCCGGGGATGCGCCGCCGCAGCGGCGCCATGAGAGCCGTGCAGTGAGCAGTCAATCCATAGCGCCAACGGAGGAGTCAGGCGGCGGCACCGTGGTGACCGACGTGCTGGTGCGCGCCCTGCATGGCCTGCTGCCCAAACAGGCGCAGTTGCGCCTGCACTGGGACGACCCCAGCTTGGGACAGGGCGCGTGTTGCCATCCGTTCGGCGTACCGGCGGCCAATGCGCGGCGCCAGCGCTGGCAGCACGATGGCGCATGGCTGCAACTGGAGGTCGCTGGGGCTGAACCAGGGGCATCATGGTGGCCGGTGGCGCGACAGGCGTTCGAGCTCGCCCTGCAGCAGGGGCGGCAGAACGGGCGGATCCAGGCGCTGGAAGAGGCGCGCCAATTGCAGCAGGCGTTGTATGCCATCGCCGACCTGGCCGGCACGGAACTGGAAATCAGCCAGATGCTGGCCTGCGTGCACGCCGTGCTGGACAGCCTGATGTACGCGCGCAATTGCTTCATCGTTGAATATGACGATCTGCGCGACAGCTTGCGGTTCCTGCACTTCGCCGATGAGCTGGACGATTTCGCACCCGATCCGCAGCGCCATTACGACGAGAGCGAGCTGCCCGGTTCGCTGACGTTTCCGCTGCTGCGCCACGGGCATCCGCTGAGCGGGCCGTCGGAGACCCTGCAACGGGCCCTGGGCATGGAGATCGATCCCTCCCGGGGGCCGGAGAGCCTGGACTGGCTGGGCGTGCCCATGCTGCGCGAAGGGCGCGTCTGCGGCGCGATCGTGGTGCAGAGCTATGACCGCGCGGGGCGCTACGGTGAAGCCGAACAGGCCCTGCTGGGCTTCGTTGCCCAGCATGTGCGCACGGCCATGGACCGTCGCCTGGCGCAGGTCGAACTGGAGCGCCAGGTGGCACACCGGACGCTGGAACTGCAGCGGGCCAACGACAGCCTGCGCGGCGAGGTGCAGGAGCGCAGGCGCGCAGAACGCCTGCAGGCCGCGTTGTATGGAATCGCCGAGCTGTCCATGCAGGACGGTGGCCTGGCGCGGTTCTATGCCAGAGTGCATGGGATCGTCGGCACGCTGCTCGATGCCAGCAACTTCTATATCGCGCTGGTCAACGCGACCGGCGACGGGCTGGAATTCGTGTATTCGGTGGACGAATACACCAGCACGCGTGCACCGCGTCCTTTCAGCCGCGGGCTGACTGAGTACGTGGTCGACCAACGCCGGCCGCTGCTGGCCAACCGCGCTGACATGGACGCCATGCGCGATGCCGGCCTGGTGCGCGAGTTCGGCGCGCGCTCGCACTGCTGGCTGGGCGTGCCGCTGCTGCGCGATGAGGATGTTGTCGGTGCCATCGTCGTGCAGAGCTATACCCCGCGGGTGACCTTCAGCCTGGATGACCAGCGCCTGCTGACCTTCGTGGCGCAGAACATCGGTACCGGGCTCGCCCGCCAGGATGATCAGGAGCGGCTGCGGCTGGCCCATGCCAGCCTGGAAAAGCGCGTGGTCGAGCGCACCCGCGAGCTGGCCGATGTCAATGAAAAGTTGCTGGCACAGATCGCCGAGCGGCTGCACGCCGAACAGCGCCTGACCCACCAGGCGATGCACGACGTGCTGACCGGCCTACCCAACCGCCTGCACCTGCTGGACCGGCTGGCCGATGCCATCGCACAGGCCGAGCGCGGCGAGATTGCGCCGTTCGCCGTGTTGTTCCTGGACCTGGACCGCTTCAAACTGGTCAACGACAGCATCGGGCATGCGGCCGGTGATCGCCTGCTCGTCGAGGTGGCCAAGCGCATCGTTGCGCAGATCGGGCCGGATGACATGGTTGCCCGGCTCGGCGGAGATGAGTTCGCCATCCTCCTGCAGTGCGGGCAGGGCCTGGCCGGTGCCTTGGGTTTCAGCCAGCGCCTGCTGCTGCAACTGCAGGAGCCGCTCTGGGTCGCGGGCCGGGAGCTGTTTCCCTCCGGCAGCCTTGGGATTGCCCTGTGGAGCAGCCGTTACCGCACCGGCGATGAGCTGCTGCGTGACGCCGACGCCGCCATGTACCGGGCCAAGGCGCAGGGGCAGGACCGTTGCGCGATCTTCGACGAGCACATGCGCGAGCAGGCGATGGTGAGCCTGGACATGGAAGCGGATCTGCGCCGTGCCATCATCAATCGTGATTTCGTGCCGTACTACCAGCCCATCGTGCGCCTGAGTGACGGCGCGCTGGTCGGCCACGAGGCCCTGCTGCGCTGGAACCACGAAGGACGTGGCGTGCTGCTGCCTGGCGTGTTCCTCGCGCTGGGCGAAGACAGCGGCCTGATCGAACAGGTGGACTGGCTGATCTACGAACAGGTCATTGCCCGTCTGGCGCGCGGGGGCGAGGGCTATGTATCGGTCAACGTCTCGCCGCGTCACTTCCGCGAGGTCGACTTCGTCCAGCGACTGTTTGCCCTGGTTGACGCATTCGATGCCGACCCGCGGCGGCTGCGGCTGGAGATCACCGAGGTGGCCCTGCTCGACGATGGCCCGCGTACGCTGCGCGTGCTGCAGACGCTGCGCGAGCGCGGCATCCAGGTGCAGCTGGACGACTTTGGTACCGGCTTCTCCGCCTTGTCCTACCTGCACCGCTTCCCGATCACCACGCTGAAGATCGACCAGAGCTTCATCGCTGGACTGCACGGTGGCGGGGAAGGGCAGAGCACCCGCGCCCTGGTGCAGGGCGTGCTGTCGCTGGCACGTACGCTGGGCATTGAAACGATCGGCGAGGGCATCGAAACCGACGCCCAGCTCACCACCTTGCGTGAGCTGGGCTGTGACTACGGCCAGGGGTACCTGTTTGGCCGCCCGGCAGAGCGGGTTGCGGCGCTGGTCTGATCAGCGCAGCGCGGCCTTGTGCTTGGCATCGAGCCACTTCGACGCCTGTGCCGGCTGGTAGGCCTGCATCCAGGCCAGCATCTGTTCGATATCCGAGCCATACCACAGGTCGGCGCGCTGGTCCGGGTGCAGGAAGCGCTCCTCGACCATGCGGTCGATCATGCCGATCAGCGGCGCGTAGAAACCTTCCACATCGAGGAAGGCGCACGGCTTGTTGCCGATGCCCAGCTGGCGCCAGGTGAGCATCTCGAAGATCTCTTCCATGGTGCCGAAGCCGCCCGGCAGGGCGACGAAGCCATCGGCCAGATCGAACATGCGCGACTTGCGCTCATGCATGGAGCCGACGATTTCCAGCGAGGTCAGCCCACGGTGGGCCACTTCCCAGTCGGCCAGCTGCTGCGGTATGACGCCGGTGACTTCGCCGCCGGCGGCGAGCACGGCGTTGGCCACCGTGCCCATCAGGCCGACATTGCCGCCACCATAGACCAGTCGCATGCCGTCGCGGGCGATGCGGTCTCCCAAGGCGATGGCGCGTTCAGTGTAGGCCGGCTTGTTGCCGGGGTTGGAGCCGCAGTAAACGCAGATGGACTTCATGAAGGGCACGCGTGGAGGGGAAAACACGCCATTTTACCCCTTCGTGGCGGCGTCCGCCTGGCGGGACTCGATGGGGGCGGGCAGCGGCCGTCGCCCCCACGATGAGCCTCTTCAGCAGCTGATCATGCCGCGGCCGACTGCTGGCGACGCGGCCCCTCGCGCAGCGCACGGCCCACCAGGCTGACGAGCAGCTCGAGCTCATCGCTTTCAATCCCGAAATGCGGGGTGAAGCGCAATGAGTTTTCGCCCCCGTGGATCACATTGATGCCATGGCGCCGCAACCACTCTTCGGTCGACCCGGCGCCATAACACTTGTATTCCGGCGCCAGCTCACAGGAGAACAGCAGGCCCGTGCCCTGCACCTTGGTGATCGGCCCACCCAGATCGGCCTTCAACTGTTCCAGCCGGCGTACCGCTTCGGCGCCGCGTTCGGCAATATTGGCGCGGACGGCGGGCGTGAGCAGTGCAAGCGTGGCGCACGCGACATCCAGTGCGCGCGGGTTGCTGGTCATGGTGTTGCCATAGATGCCCTTGCGGTAGAGCTGCGCGGCCCGCTCGGTCACCGCCAGCACCGACAACGGGTACTGCGCGGCATTGAGGGCCTTGGAATAGGTTTCCATGTCCGGCGCCGGCAGACCTTCAAAGCCGGGGTAGTCGACCAGCGACAGGACCCCGTGGGCGCGAAGGCCGGCCTGGATTGAATCCACCAGCAGCAGGCTGCCGTGTTCGGCGGTCAGCTGCCGGGCCAGTGCGTAGAACGCCGGCGGCACCGAACGGCCCGGATCACCTTCGCCCATCACCGGCTCCAGGAACACGGCCTCGATGAACCAGTTGTTGCGGTTGGCGTCTTCGAATACCCGCTGCAGGGCCACTTCATCGTAGGGGGCCACGGCGATCACCGAGCCCTCGCCGCGGTAGCTGGCCAGGTGCTGCTGGTAATTGCGACGGCTGGAATCGGAGTACAACGCCGGGCGGTCGGTACGGCCATGGAAACTGCCCTTGACCACGACCCGCTTGATGCTGGCGCCGGCGTGCGGCGCACCGGGATCGGTCTGCAGCTTGCTGTTCACATCGGCGATGCGTGCCGCCAGCCCGACCGCTTCCGAGCCGGAGTTCAGGCACATGAAATGGCTGTAGGGGCAGCCCGTTCCACGGTGCCCGATCTCGGCGCGCAGGGCCGTGGTGAAACGCAGCTGGGACACGCTGGGGGTCATGATGTTGGCCATCACCTGCGGCCGGGCCATGGCCTCCATCACTTCGTAAGGCGTGTGGCCGAAGCCGAGCATGCCGTAGCCGCCTGCGTCATACAGCACCGCACCCTTGAGGGTCACCACCCAGGGGCCGCGCGCGGCAAGCGCCACGTATGGGGTGACGGCATCGTCGGCGTAGAAATTGACGAAGCCGGCCTGCAGGGCTGCCACCTGGTCGTGCTCATCCTGGCCGAGCAGGTCGACAAAGGTGTCGGCGATGCGGGCGAATTCGTCGGCGGCCGCGTCGATGGCCGCCTTCAACTGCGGGTGATGCGGCGCCAGTCGCGCGATGGCTGCGTCGTCCAGTCCAAGGGTGGTGCGGGTGCCGGGCTGGTTGCGCAGCGGGGCGAGGCGTTCGATGAAACTCATTGCAGATCTCCCTGAAACAATGGTTTGCCGTGGCCTGCAAACACAGAACGCGCGTCAACTTCACGCGCGTCAGGCTCGTGCATCAGACTCTGCCTTCGATGCTAGCACGCGGATTTTCAGGCGATAACCCCGCGCTTTCGCTGCTGCATGGCAGCAAATTGGCCGACGTTTGTAGCAGCTGTCGTGGCTTTCCAAGGCCGGCCGTACAATGCGTGCCATTGCCGACCTGTTGCCGACCCTGCCGTGAAGAAGTCCGATTTCCATTTCGACCTGCCCGACGAACTGATCGCCCAGGCCCCGCTGGCCGAGCGCTCGGCCAGCCGCCTGCTGCTGGTGCCTCCGGCGCCGAACGCCCTGCAGGACGCCCATGTCCGCGATCTGCCCGGCCTGCTGCAACCCGGCGATCTGCTGGTGTTCAACGATACCCGGGTCATCCCGGCGCGGCTGTTCGGGCAGAAAGCCAGTGGTGGGCGGGTGGAAATCCTGATCGAGCGCCTGCTTGGTGGGCAGCAGGCACGTGCGCAGATCGGCGCCAGCAAGTCGCCCAAGCCGGGCAGCCGGATCGCCCTGGATGCCGGTGGCGAAGCCGAGGTGCTGGGCCGCGATGGCGAGTTCTATGTACTGCAGTTCCACGTGCCTGAATCACTGGAGCAGTGGCTGCTGCATGCTGGCCGCCTGCCGCTGCCTCCCTACATCCAGCGCGAGCCCGGGCTGGATGACCGCGAGCGCTACCAGACCGTGTTCGCCAAGGAGATCGGCGCCGTCGCCGCGCCGACCGCCGGCCTGCATTTCGACACCGCGCTGCTGGAGGCGCTGGCCGCGCGTGGCATCGCGATGGGCCACGTGACGCTGCACGTTGGCGCCGGCACGTTCCAGCCTGTGCGCGTGGACGACCTGAAGGACCACGTCATGCACCGTGAATGGCTGAACGTGGGCGCTGAGCTGGTGCAGCAGATCCGCCGCACCCGCGAAGCGGGCGGGCGGGTGATCGGCGTCGGCACCACGGTGGTGCGCGCGCTGGAGAGCGCGATGCGCGATGGCGAGCTGGTGCCGTATGCCGGCGAGACCCAGATTTTCATCACCCCAGGCTACCGGATCCGCAGCGTCGACGCGATGGTGACCAACTTCCACCTGCCGGAAAGCACGTTGCTGATGATGATTTCCGCCTTTGCCGGGCGCGAGCGGGTGTTCGAAGCCTACGCCCATGCGATCGCCCAGCGCTACCGGTTCTTCAGCTATGGCGATGCGATGCTGCTGTTTCCCGGCGGAGAGTGAGGTCGCCGGGTAGGGCGCGCGCGCCTGATCTGCGAGACAATACGCGCCAACAACACGAATCGAACGCTCCATGTCCCGACTGCAGTTCACCCTGAAGACCACCGACGGCCGTGCCCGTCGTGGGCAGCTCAGCTTCCCCCGTGGCACCGTGCAGACCCCCGCGTTCATGCCCGTGGGCACCTATGGCTCGGTCAAGGGCATCCTGCCGGACCAGGTGCGCTCGCTGGGCGCGGAGATCATCCTCGGCAATACGTTCCACCTGTATCTGCGCCCGGGCCTGGACATCATCGCCGACCACGGCGGCCTGCATGGTTTCACCCGCTGGGACGGCCCGATCCTTACCGATTCCGGCGGCTTCCAGGTGTTCTCGCTGGCCCACCGGCGCAAGATCACCGAACAGGGGGTCACCTTCTCCTCGCCCACCGACGGTGCCCGCGTGTTCCTCGGGCCGGAGGAGAGCATGAAGATCCAGCACGTGCTGGATTCGGACGTGGTGATGATCTTCGATGAGTGCACGCCGTACCCGGCCACCGAGGACGTGGCGCGGCGCTCGATGGAGCTCAGCCTGCGCTGGGCGCAGCGCAGCCGCGATGCCCACGATGGGCTGGGAAACGATGCGGCGCTGTTCGGCATCGTCCAGGGTGGGGTCCACCCGGACCTGCGCAGCCGCTCGGCCGATGCCCTGCAGGCCATTGGCTTTGATGGCTATGCCATCGGCGGCCTGGCCGTGGGTGAACCGGAAGATGAACGCAATGCAATGCTCGACCACCTCCATCCGATCCTGCCGGCCGATCATCCCCGTTATCTGATGGGGGTGGGGCGCCCGGAGGACCTGGTGGAAGGCGTGGCCCGAGGCGTCGACATGTTCGATTGCGTCATGCCCACCCGCAATGCCCGCAACGGCCACTATTTCACCTCCACCGGCACGGTGCGCATCCGCAATTCCCGTTATGCCCGCGACATGGACCCGATCGAGCCCGGCTGCGGTTGCGTGGCCTGTGCCGGCGGCTATACCCGCTCGTACCTGCGTCACCTGGACCGCTGCAACGAGATGGTGGCGCCGATGTTGGGGACCCTGCACAACCTGTTCTATTACGAAAAGCTGATGGCGGACATGCGCGCGGCCATCGAGGCGGGAACCTTTGCCGCCTTCCGCGAGTCCTTCTATGCGGCCCGGGGGATGGCGACACCGCCGCTGTAAGGGCTGACCACCCCTGCCAAACGGCCCAAGGACGGAACGTCCGGGGCCGTGGCATACTTCACGGCTGACCAGTTCCGCGTTCACGTTGCAGCCCCGCCCGGGGAGGCGTGCCCGCCCAACCAAAGGATCCACGATGAACCTGCTTGCCTTCCTCATTCCCGCCGCACACGCCCAGGCCGCCGGCGGCCAGCCGCAGGGCATGGGCCTGAGCACGCTGCTGTTCCCGATCATCCTGATCGCGATCATGTACTTCCTGATGATCCGCCCGCAGATGAAGCGGCAGAAGGAACACAAGGCCATGCTGGAAAAGATCAAGCGCGGCGACGAAGTGCTCACCAACGGCGGCATCGCCGGCGTGGTCACCGCC
Source organism: Stenotrophomonas sp. (assembly GCA_032007425.1). Taxonomy (GTDB): domain Bacteria; phylum Pseudomonadota; class Gammaproteobacteria; order Xanthomonadales; family Xanthomonadaceae; genus Stenotrophomonas. Next base: position 8,830 of record DALZLW010000066.1, on the reverse strand, counting down.
ATCGGCGACAGCTTCGTCACCGTTGAAATCGCCCCGAACGTGGAAATCCGCGTGCAGAAGGGCGCTGTCGGCAACGTACTGCCGGCCGGCACGCTGAAGGCGGCCAACTGATCCACTCCCATCCGTAGCACAACCGCGGCGCCTGGATGGGCGCCGCGCGGGAACCAAGCAATGCTCGAATTTCCACGCTGGAAGTACGCCGTCATCCTGCTCGTGCTCGTGCTGAGCACGCTGTACGCGATGCCCAACATGTACCAGAAGGACCCCGCCGTCCAGATCACCGCCAACCGCGGTGGCCAGGTGGACGAGGCCCTGCGCGAACGCGTGCTGGCCGACCTGTCCAAGGCAGGCATCGCCAATCTGGGCGCCGAACAGGAAGGCGACAGCCTGATCGTCCGCCTGTCCGACCTGCAGGCCCAGTCGGCCGCCAACGAAGCGCTGCGCGAGAGCGTGGGCGAGAACTACACCGTGGCGCTGAACCTGGCGTCCACCGTGCCGGACTGGCTGGCCAACCTGGGCGGTCGCCCGATGGTGCTGGGCCTTGACCTGCAGGGCGGCGTGCACTTCGTGCTGCAGGTGGACCAGGCCGCAGCGCTGGAAAAGCGCCTGGACGCCTATACCGAAGACGTGCGCAGCACCCTGCGTGACGCGCGGATCGCCTACCAGTCGGTGGAACGGCGTGCCGACAACACCATCGTCGCCAACCTGAGCCCCTCGGCCGGTGAGGATGCGGCCAGCCGCGCCCGCTTGGCGCTGGCCAAGGCGCAGCCGACGCTGGGTTACGACGTCAGCGGCAGCCGGATCACCGTAACCCTGCCGGAAACGGAAATCGCCGAGATCGCCAACGGTGCGATCGAGCAGAACATCAACACCCTGCGCAACCGCGTAAACCAGCTCGGCGTGTCCGAGCCGATCATCCAGCGCCAGGGCGCCGACCGCGTCGTGGTGCAGTTGCCGGGCGTGCAGGACACCGCCGAAGCCAAGCGCATGATCGGTGCCACCGCCACGCTGGAATACCGCGCGGTGGTGGAGGGCAATGCCCAGGACGCCATCACCTCTGGCCGCATTCCGCCGGAAGCGAAGGTCTACCAGCGTCGTGAAGGCGGCGGCCCGATCCTGCTGAACAAGCGCGTCATCGTCACCGGTGACCAGATGGTGGCCGCCCAGGCGGTGACGGACCAGAACGGCACGCCGGCGGTCAGCGTCACGCTGAACAACGTCGGCGGCCAGCGCATGTTTGATTTCACCAGCGCCAACGTCAACAAGCCGATGGCCGTGGTGTACACCGAGCGCATTCCGACCGTGGAAACGGTGGATGGCAAGGAAGTGCGCAGCTTCCGCGTCAACGAGGAAGTCATCTCGGTGGCCAACATCAATGGCGTGTTCGGCAAGAACTTCCAGACCACCGGCCTGGAGAAGAAGGAAGCCGAAGACCTGGCCAAGCTGCTGAAGTCCGGCTCGCTGGCCGCGCCGATGGACTTCGTCGAAGAGCGCGTGGTCGGTCCCAGCCTGGGCGCGGAAAACGTCGAGCGCGGCATCACCGCCGTGGTCTACGCCTTCCTGTTCACCCTGGTGTTCTTCACCGTCTATTACCGCATGTTCGGCCTGATCACCTCGCTGGCCATGCTGTTCAACCTGCTGATCGTGGTGGCGGTGATGTCCATGTTCGGCGCCACCATGACCCTGCCGGGCTTTGCCGGCCTGGCATTGTCGGTGGGCCTGTCGGTGGACGCCAACGTGCTGATCAACGAGCGCATCCGCGAAGAGCTGCGTGCGGGTGTGCCGGGCAAGACCGCGATCGTGACCGGTTACGAACGCGCCAGCGGCACCATTCTCGACGCCAACCTGACCGGCCTGATCGTCGGTGTGGCCCTGTACGCCTTTGGTACCGGTCCGCTGAAGGGCTTCGCCCTGACCATGATCATCGGTATTTTTGCTTCGATGTTCACCGCGATCACCGTATCGCGTGCGCTGGCGACGCTGATTTACGGGCGCCGCAAGAAGCTCCAGAACGTGGCCATCTGACGGGACGACACGCATCATGAAACTGTTTCCGCTGCACATCCTCCCGAACGACACCAAGATCGACTTCATGCGCTGGCGCCATGTCGCCATGGTCGTCACCATCGTGTTGTTCCTGGCCTCGATCGGCATCATCGCCACCAAGGGCTTCAACTACGCCCTGGACTTCACCGGCGGCACCCTGATCGAAGCCCGCTTCGAACGCCAGGTCGACGTCGAACAGGTCCGCACCAAGCTGGAAGAGAACGGCTTTGAAGGTGCCCAGGTGCAGAGCTTCGGCGGCAACGCCGACCTGCTCATCCGCCTGGCGCCGCAGGGCGAAACGGCGCCGGGCACTGGTTCGGCTGAAAACGCCGCCAGCGACCAGCAGACCGCCGATGCCGTGGTGAAGGCCATTTCCACCGGCGACAACGCGGTGACCATCCTGCGCAACGAGTTCGTCGGCCCGCAGATCGGTAAAGACCTGGCGATGAATGGCATGTACGCCACCATCTTCATGCTGGTCGGCTTCCTGGTCTACATCGCCGTCCGCTTCGAGTGGAAGTTCGCCGTCACCGCCAGCATCGTGGCCATCTTCGACCTGATCGTGACGGTGGCCTATGTGTCGTTGCTGGGCCGTGAGTTCGACCTGACCGTGCTGGCGGGCCTGCTGTCGGTGATGGGTTTTGCCATCAATGACATCATCGTGGTGTTCGACCGTGTCCGTGAAAACTTCCGCAGCCTGCGCGTGGAGCCGCTGGAGGTGCTGAACCGCTCGATCAACCAGACGCTGTCGCGTACGGTGATCACCGCGGTGATGTTCTTCCTCTCGGCGATGGCGCTTTACATGTATGGCGGCAGCTCGATGGAAGGCCTGGCCGAAACGCACATGATCGGCGCAGTGGTGGTGGTGCTGTCCTCGATCCTGGTGGCGGTGCCGATGCTGACAATCGGTTTCCTGCGGGTGAGCAAGCAGGACCTGCTGCCCAAGGCCAAGGATGTCGAAGCACTGGCCCGCCGTCCCTGATCCAGACGGCGTTCCGATTGAAAGAGAAGCCGCGCACCCGCGCGGCTTTTTCTTTGCTTTTCCCCATTCCGCGCCAGGTGGCAGCACGCACTCTGTCAGGCAGCGGCGATAGGCGGTGGTGCGGGACTCTGTGAGGCAGGAGCCGAACGGAAGCCTCCATGGATGGATTTACGGCCGGTCCCGCACCACTACCTTTCGCCACTGCCCTCGCTATCTGTAACGCCACCCAGCTTCAAAAACCCGCGTCCGTAGGGCGCACCCTACGCCCCCGCAGGTTGTGCAATACGCCCCCCCGCACTACGATCCCAGCGTTCAGCGCGCTGTGCGCGCCCGTCCCACTCCGAGGTTTCAATGGTCATCAAACCGCGCGTCCGCGGCTTCATCTGCGTCACCACCCATCCGACCGGCTGCGAGGCTGCGGTCAAGCAGCAGATCGACTACATCCGCGCCCGCCCACCGATCCAGAATGCGCCCAAGCGCGTGCTGGTCATTGGCGCCTCCACCGGCTACGGCCTGGCCGCGCGCATCACGGCGGCATTTGGCGGCGGCGCTGCCACGCTGGGTGTGTTCTTCGAGCGTCCCGGCAGCGAGAGCAAGCCCGGCACGGCTGGCTGGTACAACTCGGCCGCGTTCCACACGTACGCCGAACAGGCCGGTCTGTATGCCAAGAGCATCAACGGCGATGCGTTCTCTGATGAAGTGAAGGCGCGCACCATCGAGATGATCAAGGCCGACCTGGGCCAGGTGGACCAGGTGGTGTACAGCCTGGCATCGCCGCGGCGCAAGCACCCCAAGACCGGCGAAGTGATCAATTCCACCCTCAAGCCGATCGGCGAGCCGATCACCCTGCGTGGGCTGGATACGGACAAGGAAGTGCTGACCGAAACCACGCTGCAGCCGGCGACCGCCGAGGAGATCAGCGGCACCGTGGCGGTGATGGGCGGTGAGGACTGGCAGATGTGGATCGAGGCGCTGGCCGAGGCCGATGTGCTGGCCAACGGCTGCACCACCACCGCCTTTACCTATGTCGGTGAAGAGATCACCCAGGCGATCTACTGGAACGGCTCGATCGGCGCAGCCAAGAAGGACCTGGACCAGAAGGTGCTGGCACTGCGTGAGTCCCTGGCCAAGATCGGCGGTGATGCCCGCGTCTCGGTGCTCAAAGCCGTGGTCACCCAAGCCAGCTCGGCCATTCCGACCATGCCCTTGTACCTGTCGCTGCTGTTCAAGGTGATGAAGGAAAAGGGGACGCATGAAGGCTGCATCGAACAACTCGATGTGCTCTACGACATCCTGTACGGCGGCAAGGCGGAAGGTACTGCCGTTGAACGCCTGCGCCATGACCTGGTCGATGGCCAAGGCCGCACCGTGGCCCTGATCGACGAAGAAGGCCGCCTGCGCGCCGATTACAAGGAAATGGCGCCGGAGGTGCAGGCCGAAGTCGTCGCGCTGTGGCCACAGGTCACGAACGAAAACCTCTACCAGATCAGCGATCTGGCCGGCTACAAGGCCGACTTCCTGCGCCTGTTCGGCTTCGGCATCGAAGGCGTGGATTACGAAGCGGACGTGAATCCGGATGTGAAGATCGACGGTCTCGTTGACATGACCTGATCCGAGCTGATGATCGGCCGGGATGGCGTTGCGCCATCCCGTTCCATCCCATTCCATTCCGTAGGCCGCGCGGATGTCCCAACGGCTACGTGTGCCCGATGCGGAGTTCGAGCTGTAACCGGCGCGGGCCGGATCAGAACTCGAACTCCATCTCTGGCGAGGCCACGCCGACGAACTCGCCCTGCACGAAATCAACGCCGCAGCTGAACAGCAGCGTGGTCGAGTTGGCATCGGTGATGAACTCGGCGATGGTGGTGATGCCGGCGGCTTGGGCGCGGGTGGTGATCTCGTTGATCGTGTCCAGGTTCTCGCGGGTGGCGTCGATGTGGCTGGTGAAGCCGCGGTCCAGTTTCAGGAACTGCGGCTGGAAATGGGCGAGCAGCTGGAAGGAGTCGAGCCCGGAGCCGAACTGCTCCAGGCCGACGCGGCAGCCGAGGGGGGCGATATCGCGCAGGAACTGCTGGGCGGTCTGCAGGTGGGTGAACACCTTGGCTTCGGGCACGTGCAGCCACAGGCGATGGCCCTGCACCCCATGTTCGGCCAGTTGTTCGCGCAGGGTGCTGATCATCTGCGGGTCGCTGAATGACTCCGGGGTGATCTTCACCAGCATCTGGGTGGCATGGCCGGCACGGCTGCGTTCGGCCAGGATGCGGATTGCCCGGCGGACGATCCAGCGGTTGATCTCGGCCAGCAGGCCGTGTTCCTCGGCAATGCCCAGGAACGCGGTCGGGCTGAGCATCTCGCCATTGTGCTCCAGCCGCAGGTAGGCCTCGTACAGCTCCAGCGGGTTGTCCTGCAGGTTGAGCACCGGTTGGTAGTACAGCTGGAAACCATCGCCCTGCAGGGCATCGCGGATGCGGGCGACCCAGCGGGCGATGCGTTCGCGCTCGACGCGATCGGTGGCGCCCGGGTCGAAGATGCGCACGCTGCCACCCAGTTCGGCGGCCACGCGCAGGCAGTCGCTGGCCCGTGCCAGCGCACGGGCAATGCTGGCCATGCGTTCACCGACCTGCACGCCGCCAATGCTCACCGTGACCGGGGCCGAGCGCTCACCCAGCACGAAGACATGGGCGGCATAGGCCTGGCGGATCTTCCCGGCCAGGGCAACGGTGTCGGCGTGGCTGCCATCGAGCAGGACGGCAAAGCTGGATTCGCCGAAGCGCGCCAGCTGCGCGCGATCATCAACGACCTCGACCAGCAAGGTGGCCAGCGCGCCGATCAAGCGATCGGCGGCGTCCAGCCCGATTTCCGCCAGCAACTGGGTGTAGTGGTCCGGTTCGACGAGCAGCAGGCCGAACTGACCCTCGCCGCGACCGGCCAGCGCGACGGCAGCTTCCAGTTGCAGCATGAAGGTCGGCCGGTTCAGCAGGCCGGTCACCTGATCGCGTTGGCGCAGGTCTTCCACTTCCCGCACCAGCTCGGCATCCAGTCCCAGGCGTCGACGGAAGACCACCTGCAGGCAGTTTTCACCTTCATAGCTGGCGGCAGTGAATTCCATCAGCGCCGGAAACACGCTGCCATCCTGGTGGCGGCCGTCGATCTGGTAATCCACCGGCGGCGGCTCGCCCCGGCTCAGGCCCTTGAGCAGCTGTTTGAATGCCTCGACGTGTTGCGGTGCGACCATGTCGAGCACCGAAATGCCTTCGACTTCATCGAAGTGTTCGAAGCCGAACATTTCCAGGTAGGCATCGTTGGCCCGGATATGCATGCCTTCGTGCAGGTAGGCGATGGGGTCGCGGGAAGAGGCAATGAGCGCGTCGCAGCGGCGCTCGGTCTCGCGCAGCTGCGCCTGCAGCCGGCGCAGGCCGCGCCGCGCCTGCAGGTCCACCCATTCATCACGAACCACGGCCAGCAGGTGCCCGCTGCGCGCGCGCAGGGCCAGTGCCCGCACCCCGTGGCTGCTGGCCTCGACCAAGGCGTCTGCATCGATCCCGTCCACCAGCAGGATCAGCGGTATGTCCTTGCCACTGGCGGCGATCGCCTGGCTGACATCGGCCAGCGGCAGCACCTGTGACGCAGCGGCCAGCACCAGGTCGATGGGCTGGGCAGCCAATACCTGCGCCAGCTCGACGGCGTCCTGCGGACGCGCAGGGCGTACCGCGATCCCGCTGTTGCGCAGTGTGCTGACGATCGCTTCGGCATTTTCGCCGCTGTCGTCCACGATCACCAGGCGAAGGGTGATGTCTTTGGTGTTATGCATGTGGTGCGGCTCCCCGGACTGCCCATTTGATACACGAAGCGGGGCGTCAGGTCCATGCATGGCCCTTGACGGTTCCGTGCACGCCGCCTCGATCACGCCGCCAGACCGGCGGCGTGGCCACTGGCCCAGGCCCACTGGAAGTTGTACCCGCCCAGCCAGCCGGTCACATCCAGCACCTCGCCGACGAAGTGCAGCCCGGGCACGCGTCGCGACTCGAACGTGGACGAGGACACCTCGGCGGTGTCCACGCCGCCCAGGGTGACCTCGGCGGTGCGGTAGCCCTCGGTGCCGCTGGCGACGAGGGGGAAGCTGGACAGCAGGGCCGCCGCTTGGCGCAGTTGTGGCTCGTCGAGCTGGCGCACCGGCCGATCAGGCAGCCAGTGTTCGCACAGGCGCTGGGCCAGCCGCTTGGGCAGCACCTCGGCCAGCACCGTCCGCAGTTCGGCGGCCGGGCGCTCGGCCCGCATCTGCCGCAGCCAGGCGAGCGCGTCCTGGTCCGGCAGCAGGTCCAACGCCAGGGTGTCGCCGGGTTGCCAGAACGAGGAGATCTGCAGGATCGCCGGCCCGCTGACCCCGCGGTGGGTGAGCAGCATGAAATTACGGAAGGTGGTCTTGTTGCAGTTGGCGGCGACGGGCAGGGCGACCCCGGCCAGATCGGCCAGGCGTTCCTGGTGACGCCCACTCAGGGTAAGCGGCACCAGCCCGGCACGTGTGGGGAGGACCTGGTGACCGAACTGGCGGGCGATTTCGTAACCGAACCCGCTGGCGCCGAGGCTCGGGATGGACAGGCCGCCGGTGGCCACCACCAGCGACGCGGTGTGGAACAGCCCTTGCGAGGTCTGCACCCGGAAGCCATCCGTGCCGTGCTCGATACGCTCTACCGCGCAGTCGGTACGGATCTGTGCCCCGGCCGCCTGGCACTCCTCGACCAGCATGCGCACGATCTGCTTGGACGAGATGTCACAGAACAACTGGCCCAGCTCTTTTTCGTGATACGCGATGCCGTGCCGTTCGACCATTTCAATGAAATCGGCGGGCGTATAGCGGGCCAGCGCGGATTTGCAGAAATGGGGGTTGGCGGACAGGAAGTTGCCTGGCGTGGTGCCGGTGTTGGTGAAGTTGCAGCGGCCGCCACCGGACATGAGGATCTTCTTGCCGACCTTGTTGGCGTGGTCGATCACCTGCACGATGCGCCCACGCTGGCCGGCGGTGAGCGCACACATCAACCCGGCCGCCCCGGCGCCGATCACCAGCACATCGCAGCGCGTGATGGCCATCGTGCTTACTCCTTGGCGGCCTTGCGCCAGACCGGGATCACATCCAGTTGCTGGTCGTCGTTGAGCAGTTGCACCTCGCCGTCCTGGATCAGCACGCTCCAGCGCATCGCCCGCTGGATCTGCAGCGCCCAGCGCTCGACGAACGCCGTGGGTAGATCGAGCACGGTCAGGTTATCGAAACGGGCCAGTGCCTTGCTCTGCTTCTGCCACCAGATATCGGACGCATTGCCACCGTGGGTGATCAGCTGCACCTGCCGGCTGCGATTGCAGGCTTTGCGCACGCGGCTTTCGTCCGGGTGCCCCAGGTCGATCCACTGCAGGATGTCGCCGGTGTAATCGTGTCGCCACAGATCGGGCTCGTCATCGGTACTCAGGCCGCGGCCGAACTCGAGTCGATCATCGGCATTGAGCGCGAAGGCCAGCAGCCGGACCATGAGCCGTTCATCGGTTTCGGAGGGGTGCTGGGCGAGGGTGAGGTTGTGGGTGGCGTAGTAGCCGCGATCCATGTCGCTGATCTGCAGCTCGGCCTTGCGGATGGTGGCGGTGAGGGCCATTGCGATCCCGGGGGCAAAGACCGCCCATGATACGGAGTCGTGGTTGGGTTTGCGCGGGAAGCGGCGGGGGTCGTGGTGGCGGCTGGGTGCTTGGTTGGTTGGGCGGGGCGGTCGGGGCGGTGGTGTGGGGGACGGCAAAAGCCCGTCTCCGACGTCCGGC
>DALZLW010000065.1:0-18164 GCA_032007425.1 Stenotrophomonas sp. | reverse complement strand
CAGCGCGCCCGGCCCGATGCGGCAAGCGTCCAACGGCCACACGTGCCGCTGCGGTTGGCGGCCAGCCGCGGCCAACCGCCATGCACACGCGGCGCCTGCGATCCCGGCAGAACACCCTGTTGCCCGAACGGGGCATGCGCCCGCACTACCCCCATGCGATCCTCCCTACCTGCCATCGCCAGCGAGATCGCCCGCATGACCACCATCATCGCCCCACGTGTCCACGATATCGGGGGCCTGGAAGTCCGCCGCGCCGTTCCCACCCTGCAGGCCCGCAGCGTCGGGCCCTTCGTGTTCGTCGATCAGATGGGGCCGGCCGTGCTCGACCAGGGCACGGGCATCGATGTGCGGCCGCATCCGCATATCGGCCTGGCCACGGTGACCTTCCTGTGGTCCGGGGCCATCGGCCACCGCGACAGCCTGGGTTCGGATCAGGTGATCCGCCCCGGTGACGTCAACTGGATGACCGCCGGGCGCGGTATTTCGCACTCCGAACGCACGCCGCCCCCGGAACGCGAACATGACCATCCGCTGCACGGCATGCAGACCTGGGTCGCGTTGCCCAAAGGCTACGAGGAGGTCGAGCCGGGGTTCTTCCACCATCCGGCTGCCTCCCTGCCGCAACAACGGCGCAACGGCGCCTGGGTGCGGGTGATCGCCGGGCGTGCCTATGGCGAGGAGTCACCGGTCAATGTGTTCTGCGACACGCTGAACGTGGCCATCGATCTGCTGCCGGATGCGGAAATCGATATCGATGCCAGTCATCGCGAACGGGCGTTGTACATCCTGGAAGGCCAGGCGCAGCTGGATGGGGTCGATGTGCCGGCACAGCACCTGATCCTGCCCGCCGAAGGCGCACGGGGCCGTCTACGCGCGAAGACCCCGCTGAAGGCGATGCTGTTGGGCGGGGAACCGCTGGATGGGCCGCGTCATCTGTGGTGGAACTTCGTGTCCAGTTCGCAGGAACGCATCGAGCAGGCCAAGCAGGATTGGGAAGCCGGTCGCTTCGGCACCATTCACGGCGACGACCAGGAATTCATTCCGCTGCCGGCGCGCTGATCGCCTCGCCAGACAGACAATCGGCCGTTTCAGGCGAAACGGCCGATTGCGCCATCACTCAGGCTCCGTTAAGGTTCCAGCCACGTCCGCCGCTGCGCGGGAGCCTGGGGCTGTCAGTCCGTGCAAGCTGCGTTGGCCGTAACGGATTCAGAAGCGCCCTTCCTGGAAGTCCACGAAGGCCTGCATCAGCTCTTGCCGCGTGTTCATCACGAACGGGCCATGGCGCATGACCGGCTCACGCAGCGGCCGGCCGGCGACCAGGATCAGGCGCGCTTCCGCGCTGCCCGCCGTCAACCGCAGCGCATTGCCGCCGCCCAGTACCGCCAGTTCCTGGCTGGCCACCGGCCGTGCATCAGCGCCCTCGCCGATCGACAGCCCGCCTTCATAAGCATAGGCGAAGGCATGGTGGCCTTCGGGCAGCGTGTACTGCCACGACGCGTTGGCGGCCAGCACGATGTCCAAGTACAGCGGCGCCGTCGCCGGCTGTTGGATCGGCCCGTCGACACCGTCGGCCGTGCCGGCAATGATTTTCACGGTCACGCCCGGCGCCGGCTGCACCTGCGGAATCTGCGCCGCGGCGAATTCCTGATACTTCGGCGCCGTCATCTTGTCCTTGGCCGGCAGGTTCACCCACAACTGGAAACCGCGCATGCGCCCGCTTTCCTGCTCGGGCATTTCCGAATGCACCAGGCCACGACCGGCCGTCATCCACTGCACGCTGCCCGGGGTCAGCAGGCCCTCGTTGCCGTGGTTGTCCTTGTGTCGCATCCGGCCGTCGAGCATGTAGGTGACCGTCTCGAATCCGCGATGCGGGTGGCTGGGGAAGCCGGCAATGTAGTCCTCGGCCTTGTCCGTGCCGAACTCATCGAGCAGCAGGAACGGGTCCAGATCCGGCAAGGTGGGGCCGCCGATGACACGGGTCAGGCGCACGCCGGCACCGTCGGAGGTAGGCATGCCACGGATCGTGCGCAGCACGCGGGTCGGGTCATTGGAGCTCATGGCGTTTCCTGCAGAAGGACTGACCACACCATGGCGGCTGCGGCCGCAAGCGCCAAGTGCGCTGCCCGCAACCCATTGTTCCAGCAGTGGCGCCCGCACGTGAACGAGCGCTTTACGACCAAAGTACTAGCAGGCAACCCCCTCGCGTGCATTGACCCTGCCATGGGCACGCGGGACCCTTACGTCGTTCTTCCGGGAGAGATCACTTCATGAAAGGCTTTTCGAAGCTGGGTTGGGCCGCGCTGGCCCTGCTCGGCGCATTTTGTCTGGGGGTCGTGGCGCTGCGCCGCGGCGAGCACATCAACGCGTTGTGGATCGTGGTTGCCGCGGTCTCGATCTACCTGATCGCCTACCGCTTCTACGGCCTGTTCGTGGCCAGCAAGGTGCTGCAGTTGGATCCGACGCGGGCCACGCCGGCGGTACTCAACAACGATGGCCTGGACTACGTACCGACCAACAAACACGTGTTGTTCGGCCACCATTTCGCTGCCATCGCCGGCGCCGGTCCGCTGGTCGGGCCCGTGCTCGCCGCGCAGATGGGCTACCTGCCCGGTCTGCTGTGGCTGGTCGTCGGCGTGGTGCTGGCCGGTGCAGTGCAGGACTTCATGATCCTGGTGCTGTCCAGCCGTCGCAACGGCCGCTCGCTGGGCGACCTGGTGCGTGAGGAAATGGGACGTATCCCCGGAACCATCGCGTTGTTCGGCGCCTTCCTGATCATGATCATCATCCTGGCGGTGCTGGCGATGGTGGTGGTCAAGGCCCTGGCCGAAAGCCCCTGGGGCATGTTCACGGTGATCGCGACGATGCCCATCGCGATCCTCATGGGCGTCTACATGCGCTACATCCGTCCCGGCAAGATTGGCGAGATCTCCGTGGTCGGCCTGATCCTGCTGCTGGCGTCGATCTGGTTCGGCGGCCACGTCGCGGCTGACCCGGTCTGGGGCCCGGCCTTCACCTTCACCGCCAAGCAGATCACCTGGATGCTGATCGGCTACGGCTTCGTCGCCTCGGTGCTGCCGGTGTGGCTGCTGCTGGCGCCGCGCGATTACCTGTCCACCTTCCTCAAGATCGGTACCATCATCGCGCTGGCGGTGGGCATCCTGATCGTGATGCCGGAACTGAAGATGCCAGCCCTGACCCAGTTCGCGGCCAGTGGCGACGGTCCGGTGTGGAAGGGCGGCATGTTCCCGTTCCTGTTCATCACCATTGCCTGCGGTGCCGTCTCCGGCTTCCATGCCCTGATCTCCTCTGGCACCACGCCCAAGCTGCTGGCCAATGAGGCCCACGCCCGCTACATCGGTTACGGCGGCATGCTGATGGAATCGTTCGTTGCCGTGATGGCACTGGTGGCCGCTTCGATCATCGAGCCGGGCATCTACTTTGCGATGAACAGCCCGGCCGCAGTGATCGGGGCCGACGCGGCTTCCGCCGCGCACTACATCACCAACACCTGGGGCTTCACCATCACCCCGGAACAGCTGGAAGCCACGGCCGTGGCCATCGGTGAACCGACCATCCTGCACCGTGCCGGTGGCGCCCCCACCCTGGCCGTGGGCATCGCGATGATCCTGCACGAGGCCATTCCCAGTGCCGGCGATGCCATGATGGCCTTCTGGTACCACTTCGCCATCCTGTTCGAGGCACTGTTCATCCTCACCGCAGTGGATGCCGGTACCCGCGCGGGTCGATTCATGCTGCAGGACCTGCTGGGCAACTTCATCCCGGCGCTGAAGAAGACCGAATCGTGGGGTGCCAACATCGTCGCCACTGGTGGCTGCGTGGCACTGTGGGGTTACCTGCTGTACTCCGGCGTGGTCGATCCGTTCGGCGGCATCCAGACACTGTGGCCGCTGTTCGGCATCTCCAACCAGATGCTGGCCGGTATCGCCCTGATGCTGGGCACCGTGGTGCTGTTCAAGATGAAGCGTGACCGCTTTGCCTGGGTCACCGCCGTTCCGGCGGTCTGGCTGTTGATCTGCACTACCTACGCCGGCCTGATCAAGATCTTCGACAGCAACCCGGCACAGGGCTTCCTGGCCCAGGCGCACAAGTTCCAGGACGCGATCGCCAGTGGCACCATCACCGCACCGGCCAAGACCGTGGGCCAGATGCAGCAGATCGTGGTCAACGCGTACGTCAATACCAGCCTGACCGTGCTCTTCCTGCTCGTGGTGTTCTCGATCCTGTTCTACTCGCTGAAGACCATCGCGGCGGCACGCCGCAATCCGCAGCGCACGGACAAGGAAACCGAGTACGTGAAGCTGTTGCCGCACCAGATGGCGGACCTGTAATGAGTACGCAACTGGTACCGGCCAGCCAGCACCAGACCCACCGCCGCATCTGGCGACGTCTGGTGCAGACGGCACGACTGTGCTGCGGCATTCCGGATTACGACAACTACGTGCGCCACGTGCTTGAGAAGCACCCGGACCGCACGCCCATGGACTACAAGACGTTCTTCCGCGAGCGTCAGGAAGCGCGGTACAGCGGCAAGAACGGTGGGCGTTGCTGTTGAGCACCGCCACCGATCATTGAAGCGTGATGGAAAGCGGGCCCTGGCGGGCCCGCTTTTCTTCCGGTGATTCAACGTCCGAGCTGCCCCGGCACGATGTTCACGTTGGCATTGTGCGCGGCACCCCAATGGTTGCTGTAGGCCTTTCCACGCTCCAGAAGGTAATAGCTGTCAACGTAGTCGTGGTCATCGATCAAGGCATCGTCCGGTAGCGCCTTCAGGATCGCATTGCCCACCGCCGCAACGAATGGAATGGACGGGTGGATGGGCCCAAGTGCAGCACCCACCCCGGTGACCAGCTTGGTCAGCAGCTCCTGGTAGTTGATCTGGCTGTCCTCTTCAAACAGCTGGACATTGGCCATGCCGTAACGGAAGCCATTCCAGATGATCAGATCCTGGTTGGGGTAATACGTGGTTTTGTCGTACTGCAACCAGGGCATTGTCACCGTGCGCATCTCAAGCTTGGCTTCATCGGCATTGAGCCCCGACACGATGGCGAAGATCTCCGCCGCCCCCTTGATGTTGGGTTCCTGGTCAACCAGCAGGCGCGCACGCGACAGCACCGAGACATCCAACGGCTCGTTGCTGCGTGCGCGTGCAGGCCCTTGGGGCAGGTCGCGCATCTGCAGCCCGCTCGCCTGCAGGCCTGCATTGACCACCGCCAGCCCGTCGCGCAATGCGATATCAGCATTCACACCGATGACGAGCGTGGGAAATGGCACGGCACCGTCAGCACCGAAGTTGATCGAGGCACCATCGGCGTTGTGCGCCACTACGTTCAACCAACGACGATCATCACCAACCGGCGTGGTGGCAACGTAAAGGCTGGAAGCCTTGATCGCGCTGTTCGGCATATCCGCCGTGGGCAAGGCAAGGCGCAACTCCAGGATCGCATCGCCCTCGACAGGTAGGCCCTTCAATTCACGTACACGGCAGTCCAATGCCGACAGCGCGTCCACCATCCGCTCCTGCCCGGAACGTGAGCCGAACTCAAGAACATCGACGATGCTCATGCGCCGCTCAGGCATGGCCAACAACCGACTGAGCAGGACATCGCGGAACCCGGCATCGCGCATCAGCAGGAGCAGGTCGCGCTTGGCCGCTGCCGTCGCCGTATGCACGTCATGCACGGGTTCGGCTTGGCCAGGTGCAGAATCCGTCAGTGCACAGGCTTGGCCCGCGGTGAACAGCAGCGTGGCAGCGAACACCAACATCGAGGGTTTACGCAGCATTTTTTGAACTCCAATCGTCAGAATGGGAGGTGGTGCCGGTCGTGCGCTACGTCGCGCGCAGGGCACGACCGGCAATCGACGTTAGATCCGGCCCGTTACTGACGGACTCGGAACACCCCGCGCTGCCCCGTCAGGGTCTGGCTGGATACGAAAAAAGGCGGCACCAGTGCACGAAGCGCTGCGCTGACCGCGATCGAAGACGGCGCCCCATCAGCCACGAACCGAATCATGAAACGATGCCTGACTCTGCTTGGCCTGCTGTTTACGTCACTTTCTGCTGCAGGTGTGCTGCCGCGTCCCGTCGATCCGTTGGACCTGGACCGACCGTTTGACAGCCTGCTATCGGGGCCACAGCGGCTGATCATTGCCCCAGCGCAGCGAGCACGGCGGCCGCTACCCGGGATCACGCGCGGGGTTGATCCACGATCAAAGGCTGGTGGCTGAGAACTATTGGCGCCTGGGCGATACGATGTTCAGTCACGACAATCGCTGCGTGCCACGTTGGGCGGACAACCCGTGGGACGACCCTGCAGGTGACCACGACCTGCCGCGATTGTTCGTGATGAACCACGTCCATGGCATGCCCTTCGCCTTGCACAGCCCGCCCACAACCGATCTGCCGGTGGCACATGCACGGTCATCGAGGTACTGCAGGATGTTTCGTGGCAGGCGCCGCTACGCCTCGACGCGCTGGACACCTATCAGCAATCGGACTACCTGAGGGTCCGCCGCCACGGCGGTGGCGGACTGGATGGGCAGGTCTCACCCGTCATCACCCGTCCCGCCGCTGGCCCGGATGTAGCCGCCTTGCCACTGGACCAGCACTGAAGACGATGCGCCGGCGCGGGTGACTCAGGCGCCGGCCATCCATTTCAGGATGAGCCCGGTCACATACGCCAGCCCGGTGCCGGTAGCGTAGCCCACCGTTCCCAGCAGCACACCCACAGGGGCCAGGCTGGGATGGAAAGCCGCAGCAACCACCGGCGCCGACGCAGCGGCGCCGATGTTGCCCATTGAACCGATGCCGAAGAAGAACAGCGGCGCCCGCACCAGCTTGGCCACGCCCCACAGCACCAGCACATGCACGCTGAGCCAGATCAACCCGAGCAGGAACAGCCACGGGCGGTCCAGCAACGACAGCAGGTCCATCTGCATCCCGATACAGGCGATGAGGAAATAGAGGAAAACCGTACCCAGTCGCGATGCACCCGCCGACTCAAGCCGTCGTGCGCGCGTGAAGCTCATGCCCAGACCCAGTGCCGTGGACAACAGCACTACCCAGACGAACTGGCTGTCCAGGCTGAACTGGCTGGACCAACCGACATTGGCCTTGAACCAGCCCGCCAGCGGAGCTGCAATCGCATGGGCCAGCCCGACACCGCCAAGCGCGACACCCACGATCACCATGAGGTCGGTCAGGCTGGGAATACGCGCATTCTGCGCCTCATAGGCACTGATGCGCGCCTTCATTTCATCAATGGCGCGGGTATCGGCGCCGTTGCGCGCATCGATCTGCGACGCACGGTTGGCCAGGAACAGCAGGATCGCCATCCACAGGCTGGCGCAGGCCACATCCACCACCGCGAACTGGCCGAAGGTGGTCGCATCGGTGCCGAAGACTTCACGCATGGCCACCATGTTGGCGCCACCACCGATCCAGCTACCGGCCAGCGCGGCCATGCCGGACCAGGTGTCACCGGCCACGGTTTCCGGGTGGATCAGTTTCATCACCTGGAACGACACGATGGCGCCGAGCATGATGCCCGCAGTGCCGGCGCAGAACACCACCAGCAGTTTGGGACCCAGCTTGGCGATGCCCTTCAGGTCGATGGACAAGGTGAGCAGCACCAGCGCGGCCGGCAGCAACACGTCGCGTGCCACCGGGTTGTACAGCGCGGTGGAATGGCCGTCGATCAGCCCTGCCGTGTTGTAGATGGCAGGAACGAAGTAACACAGCAGCAGCGCGGGCACCCAGGCGAAGATCTTCTTCAGCAGCGGGGTCGGGCCGCTTGCGGCCCAGAAAATGGCGGCAAGGGTGGCGGCGATCAGCCCCAGGGCGACGATGTCGCTGCTGATCAGGGCGGAGGCAGGTTCGGTCGGCATGCGGTCCTCTGTCGATCGAAAGAGCAGGAGAAAAAGAAAAGCCGCTGGTCGCGGCATAGGGCGAGGTTAACATCCCCTTCACTTCATTGCATGGCGCGCTGCGTTGCCGCCCCGAACCCCAAGGTGGCGAGAACGCCGCGCGGCTGGGCATTGCCCGTCGACCAATGCCCAGCCGAGGTGTTCGCACATCCGCGCGGCGCCCGGGTGTCGGGATGGAGTCGGTCCAACGACGCGTTCCGCACATCGGGCGCATAGCGGCTTTCGGTCCCGCACGCTGAGAATCAACGGCTGCAAGGCTGTCTAGACGCACACAACGGATGTCCAACCAATCTCCGATTTGTCGCTGATAAGGATGGTGCCCCCCGAACGACACTCCGGTCATCGTGCTGGGTGAGACGGCGCGCGCGCAGAACTGGGGCTTGAATGACAACGGTCGGCAGACCACGCCCGAACTTGCCCAGATCAACCTGATCAACTTCCCTGACATGCATTCGTGCGGCACCAGCACCGAAGTCTCCGTGCCCTGCATGTTCTCTCCATGGGAACGACGCAACTACGATCAAAAGAAGATCCGCGCTCACCAGTCACTGCTGCATGTGCTGGACAGAGCGGGCATCGGCGCGCTGTGGCGCGACAACCAATCCGGTTGCAAGGGCGTGTGTGAAGGCCTGCCGTTCCAGTTCCTGGCCGATGCCACCACTCCCGGACTGTGTGCCGACGGGCGCTGCATGGATGAGATCCTGCTGCAGGACCTTGCCGCACAGGTCCGTACACGTCCGGGCGACCGGGTCGTCGTACTGCACCAGTTGGGCAACCATGGCCCTGCTTACTTCCAGCGCTATCCAGCCAGCTTCCGCCAGTTCACCCCCACCTGCGATACCGCGGACCTGGCCAATGCACGCGCGAACAGATCCGCAACAGCTATGACAACGCCATCCGCTTTACCGACCACGTCCTGGCCCGCGCGATTGGGATCCTGCGCGACATGGACGATTACGACAGTGCCTTGCTCTATGTTTCCGACCATGGCGAGTCGCTGGGCGAGAAGGGCCTGTACCTGCATGGCATTCCCTATGCCATCGCCCCAGGGGAACAGACCCGCATCCCCATGGTGATGTGGGTCTCGCCGGGCTTCGCCGCCAACCGAGGATTGGACCTGGCCTGCCTGCGTCGCCGCGCCGCGGCACGTACCGATCACGATGCCCTGTTCTCCTCTCTGCTCGGCTTGATGCAGGTGCGCACCAGCGACTATGACGCGCAACAGGACCTGTTCGCGCCCTGCCAGCGCTGAGCGATATCGGCAAGAAGCGCCCGGATGCGGCAGTGCCACTTGCGGCATGCGGCGCCGACCACTAGTGTTCGGCGGTCGTTCATCGCCCAAGGACCCCCCTGTGAACCCTCGTCACCTGCTGTTGGCCTCTGCCATTGCGGCCGCCACGCTTGCGCTGGCCGCCTGCCAGAAGGAACCCTCTCCCCAGGCCCCGGCCAACAGCGCCACCAATGCGCAGGGGGAAACGGCAGACCAGTTCATCGCCCGGGTCAATGCCGAGTACAAGGCGATGTACCCGGAAATGACCTCGGCGCAGTGGTTGTCCTCGACCTACATCAACGGCGATTCCGAGCGGATCGCGGCCAAGGCCAACGAGCGCTGGCTGACCGTGCTCAACGGCTGGATCGAGCAGGCGGCACGCTTCGAAGGCCAGCCGATGAGCGAGGACAGCAAGCGCGCCCTGCACCTGCTCAAGCTGATGTCGTCCATGCCGGCGCCGCGTGACCCGGCCAAGCTGGCCGAGCTGACCCAGATCGCCACCCGCATGGAAGGCGCCTATGGCGCTGGCAAGTACTGTACCGACGCCACTGACCCGGCCAGCTGCCGTCAGTTGGGCGATCTGGAACAGGTGCTGGCCAGCAGCCGCGACTACGACCGCCAGCTCGATGCCTGGCAGGGCTGGCACGGTACCACCACCGGCATGCGCGCTGATTACCAGCGCTTTGCCGGCCTGGTCAACGAAGGCGCCAAGGAACTGGGCTTCGCCGACGCGGGGCAGATGTGGCGCAGCGGCTACGACATGCCGCCGGAGCAGATCGGCCCGGAAACCGACCGCCTGTGGGAACAGGTCAAGCCGATGTACGAGCAGCTGCACTGCTACGCGCGGGCCAAGCTGGACAAGACCTATGGCAAGGACAAGGCCGAAGTCGGCAATGGGCTGATTGCCGCCCATCTGACCGGCAACATGTGGCAGCAGGACTGGTCCAATCTGTGGGACCAGCTGCAGCCCTACCCGGCCGCTGGCAGCCTGGACATCACCGCAGCACTCGAAAAGCAGTACCAGGGCAACCTGGCCGCGGCGCGCGCCAAGGCCGGTGCAGGTGCCAGCGTCGAGGCCCAGTTCAAGGCCCAGCGTGAAGCGGAACTGCGTACCGCGCGGCAGATGACCGAGCGCGCGCAGGACTTCTATGTCTCCCTGGGCATGCCGGCGTTGCCGAAGTCGTACTGGGAAAAAACCCAGTTCATCAAGCCGCTGGACCGCGACGTGGTCTGCCATGCCAGCGCCTGGGACCTGAACATGGAAGGCGATGTGCGCACCAAGATGTGCATCAAGCCCAACGAAGAGAACTTCACCACGATCTACCACGAACTGGGCCACATCTATTACGACCTGGCCTACAACCCGCTCCCGCCGCTGTTCCAGGGGGGCGCCAATGATGGCTTCCACGAAGCGATCGGCGACACCATCGTGCTGGCCATGACGCCGAAGTACCTGAGCTCGATCGGCTTGGTGGACACCCCTTCGGAAAGCCGCGAGGCCGTCATCAACAACCAGATGCGCATGGCGCTTTCCGGCGTGGCGTTCCTGCCGTTTGGTCTGATGATCGACCGCTGGCGCTGGGGCGTGTTCGACGGTTCGATCACTGCCGACAACTACAACAAGGCATGGTGGGACCTGAAGGCACGCTACCAGGGCGTCGCTCCGGCAGCTACCCGTGGCGAGGAGTTCTTCGATCCGGGCGCCAAGTACCACGTGCCCGGCAACACCCCGTACACCCGCTACTTCCTGGCCCGCATCCTGCAGTTCCAGTTCTACAAGGGACTGTGTGATGCCTCCGGCTTCAAGGGGCCGCTGCACGAGTGCACGTTCTACGGCAACAAGGAAGCCGGGCAGAAGTATTGGGCGATGCTGAGCAAGGGCGCCAGCCAGCCGTGGCAGGCCACCTTGAAGGAGCTCACCGGCGGTGACAAGCTCGATGCCGGTCCGATGATCGAATACTTCAGCCCGGTCAATGCCTGGCTGAAGGAACAGAACCAAGGCCAGGTCTGCGGTTGGCAGGCAGGCACGGCATCGGCGCCAGCCGCAGCGACTCCCGCGCGAGGCTGAGAGTGCTTCGGCGGGATCCCGGCCGGGATCCCGCCGGGCAGCTGCATTTCTGTGCGGCCCCGCCCAGATTGATCGCGACGGCCATTCCGCCTTTCTGTTGTTCCAGCTTCCCTGATGGATGCGTCCCTGACGCAGATGGAATCTTGGTCCTGCACCACCTCCCGACAGGACACGCGATGAACATCAGAAGAAATGCCCTAGTGATCTCCCTGCTTGTGGCCACGCTTCCAGCCACCGTGGCAATGGCAGCTCCCGGCTCCCCGGCCCGTCCCCTGCCCCCTGCGGCCGACGTGCCCGAAGACACCTGGAATCCGGCCAGCAGTTACGCTGGCGGCTGCATCGTGATATTCCAGGGCAAGTACTACAAAGCACAGTGGTACGCCGAGCCCGGCCAGTCGCCTGCCGATGCCGACCCCAACGAACCTTGGCGTTCGCCTTGGATGTCCACCGCTCCGGCGGAGCCCACCTGCGGCACAGGACCGGTCGACCCGGAGCCCGGCAGGAAAAAGCTTACGCGCAGCGAGTTGATCGCCGAGGAAGTGAAGCTGACGGACTTCCCGGTAATGCAGCAGGTCCTCGCCTCCATCCGCACGCTTGGAAATGACGACGTCGAGGCCGTGGAAGCGGGCAGGCCGGAAAATCCAGCGAACGTGCGCCGGGTGGAATCCCTGCTCGACGCCCGACAGTTCGATTACCTGTTTCCGCTGCGGGCACCGGAGTACACCTACCTTGGCCTGCTGCAGGCATTTGCCAAGTTTCCCGCCGTCTGCGCGGACTATGCGGACGGGAGGGACGCTGACCTGATCTGCCGCAGGACACTTGCCACGATGATGGCCCATTTTGCCCAGGAAACGGGTGGTCACGATGCACATGCTGGCGTTCCCGAGTGGAGGCAGGGGCTCGTGCATGTACGCGAGATGGGATGGAACGAGGAAACACCCGATGGCTACGCCGGCGAATGCAATCCGGATACATGGCAAGGCAAGACATGGCCGTGCGGCACGTTCACCACCGGACCCAATGCCGGCAGATTCAAGAGCTACTTCGGCAGGGGTGCGAAACAGCTCTCGTACAACTACAACTACAGGCCGTTCTCCGATGCCATGTTCGGATCGGTGCGGCCGCTGCTGGACCATCCCGAGCGCGTTGCCGATACCTGGCTGAATCTGGCGAGCGCGGTCTTCTTCTACATGTATCCGCAACCGCCCAAGCCGTCCATGCTGCATGTCATCGACGGTACCTGGCAGCCCAATGACAGAGACGCATCCAACGGACTGGTACCGGGTTTTGGTGTCACTACCCAGATCATCAACGGCGGCGTGGAGTGCGGCGGCAGTACCGAGAACGCACAGTCATTGAACCGGATCGCGTATTACAAGGAAGCCGCACGGTACTTCAATGTGCCCATCGCAGGAGATGAAGTGCTCGGCTGCAAAGGCATGAAGCAGTTCGACGAGGGCGGCGCAGGTGCCGTACCGATTTACTGGGAAGAGGATTTCAGCTGGGTACCGGAGAATCCGGAAGGTCGCAGCTTCAAATGCAAGCTGGTCGCTTACCAGACGCCGCATACTGCACTAAAAGAAGGCGATTACGCCAACTGCGTCATCGCCAAGTTCCCCGAAGCCGAGATCATCGAAGATCTTCCACCACGCTGACCCTGGTCGCAGGTCGTCGTGCGTGCAATGGCGGGCCGGGGGTCCGCCATTGCACGCACGCTGCCTTGGAAGGACAGCGCCGAGGCCCCCAGGGCCGGATCCGCCGGTGCAGTGTCAATTGGCTTTGGCGGCGGCCATCTTGGCAGCCAACGCGTCCTTGAACTCTTCGAACGTCAGCCCCTGCGCATTGGCCTCGGCCTGTGCGGCATCGCGCAGCGCGTCGGAATACACCAGGCGCACGGGCGTGCCTTTGCGTTCATGGAGCTCGCCAGCCTGCATGATCAGTGACAGCACCTGGGCGGCACTCTCACTCTGGCCCGCGATCCGGCCGTCCATGCCCAGCACCCATTCACCGTCGCGGCGCACAATACCCGCCAACAGCGTGCGCTGCTGATCGCGCAACTCCGCGTGCGGCTCGACGGGCGAGGCCTGGGCGGCTTCACGGTTCGCATTCTGGGTTTCGCGGCGCCGGCGGATGTCACGGCGCAGTTTGGAGGTGGTCGACATCAGGGGACTACAGGCCATCGGGGCATCAAGGATACCGCACGCCACAAGGGGGCCTGCTTCACGGGCTGCCCTCGCCGGTCGCGATACGCCGCGCGTCATCGGTCCGCTCGCGGCGATGTTCCCAGAACCAGAACACGAAGCCGACGGCAAAGAACGCTGCCTGCCCCAGCGCCAGGTGCAGCGGCCGGGCGCTGAGCAGCGGCGATACCACCCCGGCCACTACCGTGCTCACCATCAGTTGCAGGAACGCCTGCAGCGAGGAGGCCAGCCCGCGCTGCTGCGGGTACATGTCAAGCACCGCGAGCGCCAGCACCGGGAAAATCAATGCCATGCCCAAGCCACCGAGGAAGATCGGCAGCACCGCCCATGGCAGTGCGATCT
The DNA here is from genome assembly GCA_032007425.1 of Stenotrophomonas sp. Taxonomy (GTDB): domain Bacteria; phylum Pseudomonadota; class Gammaproteobacteria; order Xanthomonadales; family Xanthomonadaceae; genus Stenotrophomonas. The sequence goes on along the minus strand of DALZLW010000065.1, from coordinate 4,339 downwards.
GCGGCACCAGCGCGACATAGCCGATGTTGAGCGTCGCCGACACCGCGCAGAAAATGAAGCCGGTGCTGATCTGCCGCGTCGATGACACCCGGCCGGCCATGCGCCCGGAAAGGAATGAGCCGGCGGTCATGCCACCAATGGTCGGGATGAACAGCCAGGCGAAACTGCCCTCGCCCAGTCCGAGGTGCTGCATGATGAAAACCGGTGCAGAGGCGATATAGAGGAATATGCCGCCGAAATTGATGCTGCCGGCCAGCGCCAGCCGCATGAACCGCGGATTGCTGCCAATTCGCAGGTAGTCGGTGACCAGCCGCCGCGGTGACAGCGCGGTGCGCGCCTGCGGGGGATGGGTTTCGGGCAGGTAGCGCGCCGTGGCGCCCAGCAGCACCAGCGCAAAGACCACCAGGAACCAGAAGATCAACGGCCAGCCGGCGCCGCTGAGCAGGATCCAGCCACCGATGATCGGCGCGATGGCCGGGGCAACGCCGAAGATCATCGAGACCTGGCTCATCAACCGCTGCGCATCGTGGCCGTGGTACAGGTCGCGGATCACCGCGCGCCCAACGATCATGCCCACGCCGGCCGACAGTCCCTGCAGTGCACGGAACACCAGCAGCGTGCCCAGGTCGGTGGCCAGCGCGCAGCCAACCGAGGCTCCGACGAACACGACCAGCCCACCCAGGATGACCCGCTTGCGTCCCCAGGCATCGGAGAACGGCCCGTGGGCCAGGCTCATCAGCGCGTAGAACAGCAGGTACATGCTGATGGTCTGCTGCACGGCCACTTCGTCCACCGCCAACCGTTGGGCCAATTGCGGGAACGCAGGGAAAATGGTGTCGATCGAGAAGGGACCGAACATCGCCAGCCCGGCGAGCAGCAGGGCCATGCGGCGGTTGGAGGGCGTGACGGCAGTCATGAAAAACGTTCCGGCGGGCGCGCGGGGAAGTGCGGCTGGCACCTTCCCCGAGCCCTGGTGGGCAAGGCGGCGGCGCCAGATGAATAGGAGAAGAGCTCGCATGATAGGCCTTCAGGGGCCGCTGCGCCACGAAACAGCGTCCATGGGCCGGTCAGTCCCCATCGCCGATTCAGCCGAGCCGACGCCGACAGCAGCAGGTGCTGGCGCTATACTGCGCGGGCAACACGGTGGGAGAAGCAGGTCACCGCTGCCGAAGGCGCAACGCCCGTAATCGCTCAGGCCCGATACCACCTGTAACAGAACTCTGGAGAGACCGGTTGGATCCGGCGCCGAAGGGGCACGAAGCGCTGTTCATCGCGCTTCCAAACTCTCAGGCAAAAGGACAGAGGGGCGCCCCCAAGCCCGCCATGCGGCGGCTTGTGCCTGCGCGCCTGCCCTTTCCCGACGGATCCTTCGCCATGCCCCAGAACACCCCTTCCCTGCGCGAACTCGAGCACCACGCGGCTTTCGTGGAGCGCCACATCGGCCCCAACGATGCCGAAATCAGCCAGATGCTTGCCGTCGTCGGCCATGCCTCGCTGGACGCACTGACCGATGCCATCGTACCGGCGCGGATCAAGTCGCCGGCGCCGCTGGCACTGCCCGAGTCGATCACCGAAGTGCAGGCGCTGGCGAAGATCCGCGCCATTGCCGACCAGAACACCGTGCTGCGCAGCTTCATCGGACAGGGCTACTACGGCACCCACACGCCGAACGTCATCCTGCGCAACATCCTGGAAAACCCGGCGTGGTACACCGCCTATACCCCTTACCAGGCCGAGATCTCGCAGGGCCGCATGGAAGCGCTGATCAACTTCCAGACCCTGTGCGCCGATCTTACCGGGATGGAAATCGCCAACGCCTCGTTGCTGGACGAAGCCACGGCGGCCGCCGAAGCGATGACCCTGGCCAAGCGTTCGGCCAAGTCCAGGTCCGACACCTTCTTCGTGCACGACGCCGTGCATCCGCAGACGCTGGAATTGCTGCGCACCCGCGCCGAGCCGCTGGGCATCGTGCTGCGTGTCGGCACCCCGGCCGAAGCGCTTGAAGCCGAAGCATTCGGCCTGCTGCTGCAGTACCCGGATACCTTCGGCCACGCCGGTGACTACCGCGCACTGGTCGATGCCGTGCACGCGCGTGGCGGCCTGGTCGCCGTGGCGACCGACCTGCTGGCGCTCACCCTGCTGGCAGCGCCCGGCGAATGGGGCGCCGACATCGTGGTCGGCAACAGCCAGCGATTCGGCGTGCCGTTCGGCTTCGGTGGCCCGCATGCCGCCTTCATGGCCTGCCGCGACGCCTACAAGCGCTCGATGCCGGGCCGCCTGATCGGGGTCTCCATCGATGCACAGGGCAATCCCGCCTACCGCCTGACCCTGCAGACCCGCGAGCAGCACATCCGCCGCGAGAAGGCCACCTCCAACATCTGCACCGCGCAGGTGCTGCTGGCGGTGATGGCTTCCATGTACGCGGTGTACCACGGGCCGCAGGGCCTGACCCGCATTGCCCATCGCACCCACCGCCTGGCCGCCATCCTTGCCGCGGCCCTGCGCGGTGCCGGTGTGGCCGTGGGCGAAGGCTTCTTCGATACGCTGCACATCACCGGCGTGGACGCCGACGCCCTGCACGTCAAGGCGCGTGCCGCCGGTTACAACCTGCGTGCCATCGACAGCACCGCGCTGGGCATCAGCCTGGATGAAACGGCCACCCGCGAGGACATCATCGCCCTGGGCGCGGTGTTCGGCGCACAGGTGGATGTCGATGCGCTTGATGCCAGCACCGTCGATGCACTGCCTGCCGGGCTGCGTCGGCAGTCGCCGTTCCTGACCCATCCGGTGTTCAACACCCACCACAGCGAGCACGAACTGCTGCGCTACCTGCGCATGCTGGCCGACAAGGACCTGGCCATGGACCGCACGATGATCCCGCTGGGCTCGTGCACCATGAAGCTCAATGCCACTGCGGAGATGATCCCGGTTACCTGGCCGGAGTTCGGCAACATCCATCCGCTGGTGCCGGCCGACCAGGCGGTGGGCTACAAGGAACTGATCACCGGCCTGGAAGCGATGCTGGTGGAATGCACCGGCTACGACGCCGTCAGCCTGCAACCCAACTCCGGCGCGCAGGGCGAATATGCCGGCCTGCTGGCGATCCGCGCCTATCACCGCTCGCGTGGTGAAGCACACCGCGACATCTGCCTGATCCCGGACTCTGCCCACGGCACCAACCCGGCCTCGGCGCAGATGTGCGGCATGAAAGTCGTGGTGACCAAGACCGACGCCAACGGCAACGTCGATGTCGAAGACATCCGCCGCAACGCCGAGAAGTACAGCGATCGCCTGGCCGCGCTGATGGTGACCTACCCGTCCACCCATGGCGTGTTCGAGGAAGAAATCGTCGAGATCTGCGAGATCATCCACCAGCACGGCGGCCAGGTGTACACCGATGGCGCCAACATGAACGCACTGGTCGGCGTGGCCAAGCCCGGCAAATGGGGCTCGGATGTCTCGCATCTCAACCTGCACAAGACCTTCTGCATCCCGCACGGCGGTGGCGGCCCGGGCGTCGGCCCGTGTGCGGTCAAATCGCATCTCGCCCCGTTCCTGCCGCGCACGCTGGGCGGCGAAGGCGATGTCGGCATGGTATCGGCAGCCTCGTTCGGCAGTGCCTCCATCCTGCCGATCAGCTGGATGTACATCACCCTGATGGGCAGCGAAGGCCTGCGCAAGGCCACCCAGGTCGCCCTGCTCAACGCCAACTACATCGCCAAGCGCCTGGCCCCGCACTTCAAGACCCTGTACACCGGCCGTAACGGACTGGTGGCCCATGAGTGCATCCTGGACGTGCGTCCGCTGGAAAAGACCAGCGGCATCGGCGCCGAGGACATCGCCAAGCGCCTGATCGACTTCGGCTTCCATGCGCCGACATTGAGCTTCCCGGTCGCCGGCACGCTGATGGTGGAACCGACGGAAAGCGAATCCCAGCATGAGCTGGACCGCTTCATCGACGCCATGATCCAGATCCGCCACGAGATCGCCGCCATTGAAGACGGCCGCCTGGAGCGCGAGGACAACCCGCTGAAGAACGCGCCGCACACCGCCAGCGCGGTATCGGCCAGCGAGTGGCCCCACGCCTATCCGCGTGAACTGGCGGCCTTCCCCTTGCCCAGCCTGAAGCTGAGCAAGTACTGGCCACCCGTCGCGCGCGTGGACAACGTCTACGGCGACAAGAACGTCATGTGCGCCTGCATTCCGGTGGAAGCGTACAAGGACGACAGCGTCGAGGCGTGATCTGCCCCGGCTGCGGCCCCGCCCGCAGCCACCGCTGGATACACCCCTAGCGCCCGCGCCAACCCAGTTGGCGCGGGCGTTTTCGTTTGTCAGGACA
>DALZLW010000064.1:0-18429 GCA_032007425.1 Stenotrophomonas sp. | reverse complement strand
GGGCTTCACCATCTTCTACATGGGCATCAACATCGGCGCGATGATCGCCCCGGTGATCACCGGCTGGCTGGCGCGCGAGATCTTCGGCACCGAAACCATGCCGCATTACCAGATCGTGTTCATCTGCGCGGGCGTGGGCATGCTGATCAGCCTGGTCTGGTTCTGGGTGGGTCGCCACCAGCTCAAGGGCATCGGTGCGCCGTCCCCGGGGCAGGAAAGTACGTCGCGTGTCGGCCTGGTGGCCGTGGCGGGCGCCATCATCGGCGTGCCGCTGTTCTACTTCCTGCTCACCATCGACGCCCAGGCGTTGCAGGTGCTGCTGATGACGCTGTTCGTGGTGCCGGCGGTGATGCTGCTGGTGGAAGGCATCCGTGGCGGTGGCGTGAGCCGTGACAAGGTCATCGCGATGCTGGTGATCTTCGCCTTCAACGTGCTGTTCTGGATGTTCTTCGAGCAGGCCGGCAGCTCCTTCACCTTCCTCGCCGACCGCATCGTCAACCGTGAGTTCGGTGACTGGACCTTCCCGCTGGAATGGTTCCAGTCGGTGAACTCCATTGCCATCATCACCCTGGCGCCGATCCTGGCCTGGCTGTGGGTCAAGATGGGCCGCAACAACCCGTCGATCCCGCGCAAGTTCGGCCTGGGCCTGGTGTTCAACGGCCTGGCCTTCCTGCTGCTGATGGTGGCGCTGTCGAGCATGGTCGATGATGCCGGCAAGATCCCGTTCTGGACCCTGTTCATGGTGTACGTGATCCAGTCGGTGGGCGAGCTGTGCCTGTCGCCGATCGGCCTGTCCATGACCACCAAGCTGGCCCCGGCGCGCCTGGGTGGCCTGGCCATGGGCTGCTGGTTCCTGTCCATCGCCATCGGCAACAACCTGGCCGGCATCTTCGCCGGCAAGGTCAGCGGCGAAGGCGGCATGACGGTGGAATCGGCCCATGCCGGTTATACCTTCGGCTTCTGGGCGCTGGTAGGCTCGGGCGTGGTGCTGTTCCTGGTGGCGCCGCTGATCAACAAGCTGATGCACGGAGTGAAGTAAGGCCATGATCGACCGTCACCACGTTTCGAAGGCGTCCGTCGCGCTGCTGGCCGCCGCGCTGGCGGCCTGCTCACCGTCCGGCCAGGACACTGGCGCCGGCCCGGCGCAGCCGGTGGACACCACGCCTTCGACCGCGGCGACGGCCGATCCTGCGCAACCGGTCGCCTCGGGCAACACGCCTGCGGCGGCCGACATCGCGGCGATTGCCGCGCTGAACGCCGATTTCGATCCGGCCCGTGACCCGGCCGCTGACCTGGAAACGGCCAAGGTCGAGGCGCAGCGCGGTGGCAAGCGGATCATCCTGGACGTGGGCGGCGAGTGGTGCCCGTGGTGCCACTTGATGGACCAGTTCGTGGAAGGCGATGCGGAAGTGCGTCGCCTGCGCGATGCCAGCTATGTGTGGATGAAGGTCAACTACAGCGAAGAGAACGAGAACACCGCGTTTCTTTCGCAGTTCCCGCAGGTGAAGGGCTACCCGCACCTGTTCGTGCTCGAGGCCGACGGCACCCTGCTGCATTCGCAGTTCACCGCTGAACTGGAAATGCCCAAGGACAAGGGCAAGGGCTACGACCGCGAGCGCTTCCTGACCTTCATGAAGCAGTGGGCACCGGCCGCCAGGCCCTGATCCTCTGGCCTTGGCGCCCGTCACCGAGGTGGCGGGCGCGCTGGTAGCGCCGGGCCATGCCCGGCGAAACTGCCGATACACATGCCCATTACTTGGGCTATAGTCGCGCCGACACCCGCTGATTCAGCGGGGTCGAGAAAAACGCACACCGGGGACGCGCAGCAGCGCGGGTGAGCGCGGAATCAGATTTGTTTGAAGCTTTGTCATCGGCCTGAAGGCCGGTGCAGCGCGCTGCGCGTGACGATCCAACTCAATGGAATGGGGAAAACATGGCAAGGAAGGCATCAGGTTGGCTGAAGGCCGCGGGCGCGTTGCTCATGGTGCTGGCTGCCATGGCGGTACAGGCGCAGACCGTAAGCCCTGTCGATGACTACAGGCGACTGGTGTCGGCCGGCTCGGAGGTGAAAGCGCTGGGGACGGGACTGTTTGGCGACACGGTCGATCTGTACAGCGGACAGCTGACCGTACGGCAGACCGATATCGAGTTGCCGGGCAATGATGACCTGCGGGTCGCGCTGACGCGCCGGTTTACCTTCGCTGATGCCGATGACTGGGGGGCGGGGCAGTTCGGTGACTGGGAGCTCGAATTGCCGCGCATCTCCGGGATCTTCTCAAGCAGCGGTGGTTGGACCACCCCATACACCGGCAACGCGCGTTACCAGCGCTGCAGCCGCTTCGGTGCGCCGCCGACCATGGCCGGTAGTGGCGGTGGGCTGTTCCAGGCACATGAGTACTGGATGGGGACCCATCTGGAAATTGAGGGAGGCCGGGAGGAACTGCTGGGGCGCGCGGCGGCGGTTCCCGTACCGGGGGATGGCCATGCGTACCCGGTCACCACCCGATCCGGGGTAATGCTCCGTTGCCTGGACAGTCTGGCGGCGACCAGCGCGCCGGGCAGCCTGGGCGAGGGGTTTGTTGCCCGAACCCCCGATGGCCTGCAGTATTTCTTCGATCACATGGTCACCCGGCCCTTCACCAGCCTCAACCGCGTGGATGACCTTGGCAGCCCTCCCTTGATCGTGGCCACTGGCGGCACGGTGGTCACGCCTGCGGTGGCTGAAAGCTGGCTGTTGCCTCGGCAGGTGGTGACGCTGTATCCGAGCCGGGTTGTGGATCGGTATGGGAACGAAGTCCGCTACATCTGGAATCCGCAGATACCTGGGCAGTTGAAGGAAATCCGCGCCAGTGACGGGCGCGCCATCACGTTCACCTACGCCGGCAGCGCGGCGGGAGTGCGCTCGGCCACAGATGGTCGCCGTATCTGGCGCTATACCTACGGCAGCGGACTCTCGCGGGTGATTCTGCCTGACAGCACGTACTGGACCATCTCGATGTACGGGTTGAGCAGCCTGCGGCCTTCGCACCCGTTTGCCGATTGCGATACACCCGGCACGGTCGATCGTGGCTCGGGCAGCGGTCAGATGACCCATCCCAACGGTGCCGAGCTGACGCTCACCAGTGCCGGGCGCACGATGGGCCGCAGTTGGGTGCCGCGTGCCTGCTGGGGAGGGGAGCACGGGCTTGCCTATGCGTTGCACCCGCGCGCGACCCCTGCGGCGGTGATCACCCAGCGGCGGCTGAAAGGGCCTGGATTGCCGAGCGCAGGGTATACGTGGAGTTACGCTTGGGAAGACATGTCTGCCTGCTGGGACCCCGGTTCCATTCCTGCACCGCCGGCCGGCACGGGGGTATGTTCCGCTGCCAGTGCGGGCACGCGTTCGGTAACAGTCACCCGCCCGGAGGGTTGGCGCGATCGTTACGTGTTCGGTACGCGCTTCCAGCACGATGAAGGCCTCCTGCTCAGTGTCGAGCAGGCACTGGACGGTGGCAACGCACAGCGCAAGGAATGGTTGACCTACGCTGCCAGCAGCGCCGGTCCGTATCCGGAAACGCTCGGCTACAGCTATCAATCGCGCTCGGACGGGGTGATGGGCACCCGATACCAGCCACTGCAGGAACGCCTGCAGCAGGTCGGGGACGATGTTTTTCAATGGGAGGCCTTGGCATTTGATCAGCGAGCGCGTGCTGTTCGCGTGCTGCGATCGAGCGAAAACGCCTCGGTGACCGAGCAGTACAACTGGCATGACAACACACCGAACTGGGTGATCGGGCAACTGGCTGCCGTCACCGACCTCAGCAGTGGTGTGGCACTGCAGGAAACCAGCTTTGATGGTCTGGCCCGCCCCAGCGTGATCCGGGAAATGGGACGGCTGCTGGAGACGCGCAGCTACAGCGCCACCGGCCAGCTGGAACAGCAGGAAGACGCGCGCGGCAATGCCACGCTGTACGCCGATTGGTATCGGGGCGTGCCGCGGCTGGTGACCTATGCCGATGGCAGCCAACAACGTGCCACGGTCACCGCCGAGGGATGGTTGTCTGCGGTGACCGATGCGCTGGGTAACACCACCCGCTATACCTTCGATGGCCTCGGTCGGATCACCGGCATCACCCCCCCCAGCAGTACGCCGGCGCGCGCTTCCACCACACGGAGTTTTGCCCAGCGCACGGCGAGTAACGGCGGGACCAGCCAGAGCTACTGGTCGCTGATGGAAACACAGGGAAATCTGCGCCAGACCACGTGGTACGACGCGCTGCTGCGTCCGTGGCGTGAGGAACAGCTGGACACCACCGATGCCACCACGAAACGGGTGGTCCAGCGCAGCTATGACTCCACGGGCAGCGTGACCTCGCAGTCGCTGCCGGCGACGACCGAGAGCACCGTCGGTAGCCGGACCCATCGTGATGGCCTGGGGCGGATCACACGTATTGAACAGGACAGTGAACTGGGCGTGCTGACCACGGTGCAGGAGTATCTGGCCGGTGGACGTGTGCGGGTGACCGACCCGCGTGGCAATGCCACGACCACCACCTACCGCTTCCTGGACACCCCCAGTTATGACGAGCCAACCCAGATCGACGCTGCGGAAGGGGCGCGAACCCGCATCCTGCGCAATGCACTGGGCCTGCCCGTGCGTATCGAACGCGAAAGTTACTGAGGAATGATCATGACAGGATGTCAAACAGCGCTTCGAATGGTGGTTCTGCTGGCCCTGTGGGTCGCCTCATCGGCGACGGCGTGGGCAGCCCCGGAGTGCCCAGGCCATCCCAGCTGCCCGCCCGACCTGGGGGACATGCTGGATCAGGATGCGGTGTTCATTTCCCAGTCTGTGCCTGCACAGATGGTCGTTGGCCAGCGGTATCCAGTCGCGGTGACCCTGCGCAACATCGGCCACCAACAATGGTCGTCGTCGCAATCCTACAGGCTGGGTGCCATCGCACCGCTGGATACCCTGCGCTGGGGGATGTCGCGCGTCGATTTGCCGGTCTCGGTCTGGACCAACAACAACGTGACGGTGAACTTCGAGGTCACCGCGCCGTTGCAGGCCGGAAACCATGTCTTCCAATGGCGGATGGTGCAGGATGGGGTGGCCTGGTTCGGTGAATCGACGCCGGCAACCAGTATCCAGGTCCTCGGCTCGGCTGTTGTCGGTCACATCGACAGTGTTGATGCATTCGCGGTACGTGGTTGGGCCTGTTCAACGCGTATCGAGGCGGCGATCGACGTCCACCTGTACACCGGCGGGCCCGCCGGTACGGGTACGGGGGGGGCGTCCACCCGTGCGGAGCTTCCTGCCACTGCCAACGTTGCCGCAGCCTGCGGGACGCAGGGCAGCGCACATGGCTTCGCATTCCCGCTGACCGACGCCATCGTCGCCGGCCATCATGGCAAGACCATCCACATCCACGGTATCTCACCGGTGGGTGCCGCCAACGCTGTCATTGCCAGGTCTGGTGAGTTGCTGATTCCGGCCAACAGTGTGCCTACCGTTGTTTTGACCTCGCCCGCCAATGGTGCCGTCATCGGCGAGGGGCAGGCGCTTGCTCTCAGTGCACAGGCGGCCGATGCAGACGATGGCGTGGCCTCGGTGGTCTTCTTGGGCAACGGCAGCACGCTGGCGACCACCGCGCCTCCTGGCCATGCCTATAACTGGTATGTCAATCCCGGGGACTACACCGTGCAGGCGCGGGTGCAGGACACCCGTGGCGCCAGCGCGCTCAGTGCCGTGCACAACGTGCATGTCTCCAAGGTGATGGGCAGCATTACCTCGGTCAGTGCCAGTGCGGTGCAGGGCTGGGCCTGCAGTACCAACGTGGCTGCGCCGGTCACTGTCCGGCTGCTGGCGGGTGGCGGCGTGGGCAGCGGCACCGTCCTGGGGGATTATCCCGCGAACCTGACCAGCAGTGCGGCGGTGAACGCCAGCTGTGGCAAAGGCACGGCCCACGCGTTCAGCGTACCGATTTCGCCGGCGATGTTGCAGGCACATGAAGGCAAGTCCATTCATGGCTTGGGCCTGTCTGCCTTCGGTGGCCCGCATCACGCACTGTCGGACTCCGGAACATTCGCGCTGCCGGTGAATCGACCGCCTGTGGTTGCGATCACGGCCCCAGCCGCAGCAACGGTGTACCAGCAACCGGCTTCATTCACCGTGCAGGCTACCGCCAGCGACCCGGACGGAAACCTGGCCAGCGTGAACCTGCTGGTGAATGGTGTTCTGAAGGAGACGCGGACGTCGGCGCCCTTCAACTTCGCCGTGCAGGGCCTGACGGCAGGTACCCAGACGCTGTCGGTGGTCGCGACTGACAGCAGTGGCGCCACCGCCTCAGCGCAGAGAAGTGTTGTGGTGGAGGCGCCGCCGGTGGCGGGCCCCAGCAGTGTGGCGCGGCAGTATGTGTACGATGCCGAAAACCGCTTGTGCAAGGTCATCGAGCCGGAAAGTGGTGTCACCGTGTTGGCCTACGATGCGGCCGGCAACCTGGCCTGGTCGGCCTCAGGGCTGGCCCTGACCAGCGCCACCAACTGCGATCGCGCCGCAGCCGAAGCCAGCGGCCGCGTGGTGCGCCGGAGCTACGATGCGCGCAATCGCATCGCGACGTTGCGGTTTCCCGATCAGAATGGCGACACGGATTTTGCCTATACGCTGGATGGACTGCTGCAGAGTGCCGTTGTTGTAAATGACGGCGGCAGCGCAACGGCAACGACCAGCTACCAGTACACGACCCATCGGCAACTGGCGCAGGAGCGGTTGGCGCAGACCGGGGTTGCCGACCTTACGGTGACCTACACGTACAACACGCTGGGGCATCTTGCCCAGCTCGGGTATCCCAGTGGTCGAACGGTGGCCTTTGCCCCCAATGCGCTGGGACAGGCAACCAAGGCAGGTGATTTCGCCACTGCGGCCAGTTATCACCCCAATGGCCAGATCAAGCAGTTCACCTACGCCAACGGTATCGTCCACAGCAGCACGCTGAACAGTCGCCAGTTGCCGGCGCGGATCATGGACGGCAACGTCCTGACGCTGGACAGTAGCTACGATGCCAACGGCAACGTCACTGGTATCGGCGACCTTGTGCTGGGGACGTCGTTCGATCGGCAGATGCAGTACGACAAGCAGGATCGACTGATCCGGGCCAGCAGTGCCGGCTTTGGTGGAACCGGTGTCGCGCAGATCAGCTACGACGCCCTGGACAATATCCGCAGCTGGTCACTGCCCGGGGTGAAGGAGGACCATTACGGGTACGACGCCAACAATCGCCTGACCAATCTGCGTGATGGCACTGGCACCGCGCGGTTGGGCCTGGGCTACGACCTGCAAGGCAATCTGGCCACGCGCAACGGCCAGCAGTTCCGCTTCGACCATGGCAACCGGTTGCGTGAAGTGGTTGGCAGTGCCCGCTATCGCTACGACGTGCACGGTCGACGGATTCATGCAACGCGGGCCGACGGTGGCGTGGATGTGTCGCTGTACAACAGTGCGGGGCAACTGCTGTACCAGCGCGACCAGGTTGCCGGGAAACGTATTGAATCGATCTTCCTGGGTGGGCAGCTGGTGGTGCAGGCACAGGACACTGGAGGAACGCCAGTTCGCTACTACCAGCACCTGGATGCGTTGGGCACGCCGGTCGCGGTGACCAATGGTGCCGGGCAGGTGGTGGAGCGCACGCATTACGCGCCGTATGGCGCAGCGATCAACCGGACCGTGGATGGGGTGGGCTATACCGGCCATCGGATGGATGCGGCGACCGGGCTGACGTACATGCAGCAGCGCTACATGGATCCAGAGCTGGGGGTGTTTCTCAGTGTGGATCCGGTGACGGCGTATGAGCAGCCGGTGGGGATGTTCAATCGGTATAGATACGCATCTGGAAATCCTTACCGATATATTGATCCTGACGGAAGTTGCGATACATCGTTCTGTCAGTTCTGGGGCGGAGTCGGGCGAGCGATGGGCGATGCCGTTTACAGCGTGAGTCGGCATGCTGGGCCCTCGGTGTACGGTACTGTTGACATGTCTAGAACGCGTGAGCTCAACAACGGCCCTTTCTTCGGAATGCCGGACGATCAGGTCGGTCAGGGCGGATACAGGTTCGGGAGCGCTCTAGCGGCCGCGGAAGGAGTCAGAATTCCAGGAAGAAGTATTGCCGGCATGGTGAAGCTGCCGCCGCAAACAAAAACAGTTGGTCGCTACGTACATCCCAACGAACTAAAAGCTATGCGGAAAACAGGTTATGTTCAGGAGGGTGGTGGTGGGCAGACCAGAGTGTCTGACCCGCCTTCTTCTCAAGCATATCGAGCTGCTCCGCGTGGAGATATCTACGTCGAATTTGAGGTTCCAGCAGAGAGGGTTCTTCCCCACTCATCCGGAACCGGGCGAATTCCAGGGCCAAATAGCCTGGATGCGAAAGTGCCAGGACGGAGTAGGGAGAGTTACGCAATGCCACGCCATGAAGGTGTCAGGGAGGTTGAATGAGTAATTATTTTGGGTTGCGGGATTGGATGGAAGAAAACAGTCATGAGCTGTGTTCATTTGGATATTCGTTGAGTTACCGAAAGGAGTTGCAAGGACAGGAATCTTTGGATATTGACTCGAGGTTTCTCGTTGGGAGGATCACCTGCTGGGGTCAAGATTGCGAGATGCAGTTCAACGCCGTAGGCGATGGTAGTGTTGTGCTTTTGATCTCAGGGCTGCGGATAGATGATGATGGTTTGATAGAGCTGATGAGGAGTCATAAGCTGTTGGGGTGAATTGGTTTTCTCGTTCATGACAAAACTCGCAGAGTCTGTAATTTGAACTGTGTTTCTGCCTTTTGAGACGATGCGGCAAGGCCGCGAGGAGCAGACCACAGTGACGATGGACAAAGACCTGCTGGACGCGGTCCGCCGCACAACCGACGCTGTGCTCAACTCTGGCGCGCGCTGGCCGCTAACGGCTTGAGCCCTCTCGCGCGCCACGTCACGGCGCTGACCCCGGAAGCCCACGCCCATGCCCAGCGATGCCGCGCACGTTCTGACGGTGGACCCGCCCGCCGATGGCGCAGCCGTTGATCCCGGTATCGGCCTGCCCAGCGTCGACGCCCTGCTGGACGATGGCGCGGACGACCAGCCGATGGAAACCGGCCCGCATCATCTGCCGCTGCTCACGCTGGCGGACAACCCGGCACTGGCTTCGGCGGTGCGCCGGCTGGTCCAGCAGAAGGAGCGCCTGGATGCATTGGTGGGCGACCCTCTGCTGCGGCCGCTGTTGCCGCCCGACTGGCTGGGCAGCAACAGCCGCAGTATCGACATGACCGCCTTCCTGCATGCCGTGCTGCCGTTCCTGCAGAGCAGCGCCCGCGGAGAAAGTGCGGCAGCTCGCCTGCCGTTGCCGCAGGTGCTGGGTGACAGTGCCCGCTGGGGCCGCAACGACGTGACCGAGCCGCGCTCGCTGGCCTGGTTCCTGGCCAGTGATGAACGCGCCAAGCCGTCGGCCAAGGACCCGGCCGACGCCTTCGTGGTCGGCGCCCTGGGGCTGGCCTGGATGCACAGCGGCCGCAGCCGGGTGCCGTTCCTGCGCACGATGGGCGTGGAAAGCGTGGCCGCGCGCTGCACCATGCTGGATTTCCCGCCCGCTGAAAGCCTTTCCCTGTACAGCGTCGTCGCGCATGGGCAGGCGCGTCTGTGGTGCGTACAGGGCCGGCGCAGCCTGCGCGAACTGCCCGTGCCCGGACTCAGCGTGCCGCTGTTGACGGCTTTTGGCGTAGCGGCGCCACAGCCATGGCCGGGCAATTACCCGGCCGTGGAGGAAGTTGCGCAGGCATTGGCCGTGGCCCGGCAAGGCCGCCTGCATCCGGAGGTCGATCTGACCAAGGTGGCGGTGAAGATCACCCAGGCGGCCAGCGGCGAAGCCTGGCAGCCGGTCAGCCTGCTGCAGCTGCGTACCTGGCAGCCGCGCTGGGGCTTCTTCCTGTCGACCTTCGTGGCCCTGCCATCGCTGCTGTTGCTGGCCGCCGCGCTGGTGCTGCCACGGGCGGTGGAAGCGGCGACGGTGGCCGCTTCACTGGGGTTTGCCGCCGGTGCGGTAGGTGCATTGGCCGCACCGTGGGTGCATGCCCGGCGCAAGCATCTGCGCTGAACGACCATCGGCTGTTGCTTTTTCAGAAGCCGTGCGGGCCAGCCAAGGCAGAGTAGGGGGCACACCTGATCGAAGGGGCAGGGCATGCTGCCAGCAGCCGAACCGTGGCCGGGGACAAACAGCAGGTCCCTTGGTCCCGCACAGACCCATCGACTCGCATCGGCACGCACGCAGCTTGATCGGGCAATGGGGGATTTGTTGCGGCTGCGCAACGCCGAGGGAGTGCGCGCGTTGGCGGCGAGCCGCCTGAACGAGGAGCGCAGCCTCGAACTCAAGGCGCTGACGGCCTTGGGATCGGTACTGACCGAGGTCGGTGAGCTGGGGGGCAGCACCATCAAACGCCTGCGCAACCAGACCTTGGTCAGTCGTGACCAACGCAGGGACTGGCAGGTGCTGGCAGCGTCGGTACCACGAAGCGCAGCCAGGCCTCCGGTCAACGTGCTTGCCTATCTGCATCTTGGCGTTGGACGGGTGCCCTACGCGGGTGAGGCGACGCTTTCCTGTGTGGCCTCGCCGCTGGCGCTGACCACTGAGCGCTGCTGCAGGAAGATTGCCGGGCGGATACAGAACCTGTTGTGCCAGGACGCCGTGCCCGCTGGGCCGGGCGAGGAGAGTGTGCCGTACCAGCTGCCGGTGGGTCTGGACATGCGACGGGTCAGCCTTCCCGATAGACTCGGCCCGCATAGGTTGGAGGCGCTCATGCTGACGGGTCGCGACCTGCGGCAGACACGGTTGCGCGGCGCCGTGCTGGTGCGGGCGGACCTGCGTGGTACCGCGCTGCCACGTGACCTGCGCGCCATGACCTTGAGTGGATGCGACCTGCGCGGGGCCTGTATTGATGCGCGGCCCATGCCGGACACCGCCGACGCCCGCTGGCCGGATCTCGGCAATGCCGTGCTGACTGGTGCCGTCGTGGACATGGCATGCTTCGCGCAGGACGCCGCCGCTCACGGCATGGCCGCGCTGGGCCAACTGCTGGACATGCGCGGTGCCGCCGCGCACCGCAGCCTGTTATGCAGCCTGGACACCATCAGCGATGAAGCGGTCCGTCGCGATGCGGTGGAGCGGCTGGTGGCGGCCGTGCTGCAGTGCCTGGACATGGCCGTGCCACGCAGGAGCCTGCTGGATGCACTGTTTGGCGAACATGGGGCAGGCCAACCGGAGGCACGCCACCGTTATGCCGTGGCGCTGGCGGCCATGCTGTTCGATCCGTGCTACACCGCTGCCCCGCCTTTGCCCGGCATCGCGGCGCTGCGCCTGCAACTGGCCGACGAATTGGTGGCGCAGGCGCGGGCCTACAATCATGCGGCGTCCGCCGGTCGCGGAAGCGGCCCCAGTACGGCGGCGCTGGCCCGGCGCGCCATCGCGCACCGAGACTTCCCCGCTGCGCACGGGATTGCCGCGCGGCGGCGCAATCCGGCGCTGGCCTGAGGCGTGGTGGGCTAGCCCGCCATCCGCTGCAGGCCTTCGCTGGCCAGGCGCAGAATCAGCGTTTCCAGCAACTGTTCCTCTTCCTCGCTGAGCACGGACATCAGCTTGCGGGTGGTTTCGATCACCAGCGGGGCGATGGTCTCGTACACCTCGAAGCCTGCCGCCGACAGCGCCAGCACCGAGCGGCGGCGGTCGTCACCGTGGGTTTCACGCTTGATGAAACCGCGCTCCAGCAGGCGCGCAACGGCGCGGCTCACCGCCACCTTGTCCATCGCGGTGCGGTCGGACACTTCGCTGGCCGACGAGCCCGGATAAAGCGCAAGGATGGTGATCACCCGCCATTCCGGAATGGCCAGGCCGTAGCGGTCGCCATAGAGTTTGGCGATGTTGCCGCTGACCCGGTTGGACAGCACGCTCAGCCGGTACGGCAGGAACTGTTCGAGATCGAGCAGGACGTGCGAGGCACGCACGCTGGTGGAAGCGGGATCGGCTGGGCTCATGCTGCGGTGCACCTTGCTGGTGGTTACAGGTGAAACTATAAAGGGTTTGTTACAGATTCCGCATTCTCGCGGGTCTGCGGTCCGTTCGCATCCTGTTTTTTCGGTCAGCGCCTACTTTTCCCGGAGCCATCGCCATGAACACGTCCTTCCAGACCGCCAGCCAGCCCGATCCGGGCATGAAAGTCACCACGTTCGAGAACCCCATGGGCATCGATGGCTTCCAGTTCGTGGAGTTCGCCGCCCCGGCCGGCCGCGGCCAGGAACTGCACGCCTACTTCCGCAGCATGGGCTTCAGCGCGGTCCTGCGCCACAAGCAGCGCGCCATCACTGTATACCGCCAGGGCGACGTGGATTTCCTGGTCAACGAGGAACCGGACTCCTTTGCCGCTGATTTCGCCCAAAAGCATGGCCCCTGTGCGTGTGGGTTCGCCATCCGCTTCAAGAAGCCGGCCGACGAAGTGCTGGCCGCGGCGCTGGGCAATGGTGCCGAGGAAACCACCTTCAAGCCGGATAGCAAGGCGGTGGATGCGCCGGTGATCAAGGGCATCGGTGACTGCATGCTGTACCTGGTGGACCGCTATGGCGCCGCCGGCAGCATCTATGGTGACGACTACGTGGCGGTGGAAGGCGCGGACATGCGCCCGTTCGGCTTCGGTCTCACCTTCATCGATCACCTGACCCACAACCTGTACTTCGGCAACATGGAACAGTGGTCGAACTATTACGAGCGCCTGTTCAACTTCCGCGAGATCCGCTATTTCGACATCAAGGGCCTGAAGACCGGCCTGGTGTCCAAGGCGATGACCGCACCGGACGGCATCGTGCGCATTCCGCTCAACGAATCGTCCGACCCGAAGAGCCAGATCAACGAATACCTCGATGCCTACAAGGGCGAGGGCATCCAGCACATCGCCTGCTTCACCGACAACATCTATGAAACCGTGGAAGCGATGCGTGCCCAGGGCGTGGCCTTCCTGGATACGCCCGATACCTATTTCGATGTGATCGACCTGCGCGTGCCCAACCACGGTGAAGACGTGGCGCGGCTGGCGAAGAACAAGATCCTCATCGATGCCGACCCGGAAACCCACCAGCGCAAGCTGCTGCAGATCTTCACCCAGAACTGCATCGGCCCGATCTTCTTCGAGATCATCCAGCGCAAGGGCAACGAAGGCTTCGGCGAGGGTAACTTCACCGCGTTGTTCGAAAGCATCGAGCGCGACCAGATGCGCCGCGGCGTGCTGTAACGTCGCCACATCCGCGCCAATGACACCGCCGGGCCTGCCCGGCGGCTTTCCGTTCCGGCCGCGCCGTACCTCCCAGGAGCCCCCATGTCCGCCCCCATCGCCGCCCGTGGTTACCAGACCGGTTTTGGCAACGAGTTCGCCACTGAAGCCGTGGCCGGTGCCCTGCCCATCGGGCGCAACTCGCCGCAACGGGTGGCGCATGGGCTTTACGCCGAACAACTGTCCGGCACGGCCTTTACCGCGCCTCGCGGCAGCAACCGGCGCAGCTGGCTGTACCGGATCCGTCCGGCAGTGCAGCACGGCGGTTTCCAGCCCTTCGCGCAGCCGAACCTGCAGGGCGATTTCAGCCGCAGCCCGGCCACGCCGAACCAGTTGCGCTGGAGCCCGTTGCCGCTGCCCGAAGTGCCCACGGACTTCATCGAAGGCCTGTACACGATGGGCGGCAACGGCGCCCCCGATGCGCATGCCGGGGTGGCCATCCACCTGTATGCCGCCAATCGGGACATGGTCGGCCGCTATTTCTACAACGCCGATGGCGAGCTGCTGATCGTGCCGCAGTTGGGCAGGTTGCGCCTGCTCACCGAGCTGGGCGTGCTGGACATCGAGCCACAGCAGATCGCGGTGATCCCGCGCGGGGTGCGCTTCCGCGTCGAGCTGCCCGACGGGCAGGCGCGTGGTTACATCTGTGAAAACTTTGGCGCCCTGCTGAAGCTGCCCGACCTGGGGCCGATCGGTGCCAATGGGCTGGCCAATCCGCGTGACTTTGAAACCCCGCATGCGGCGTTCGAGGACCTCGATGGCGAATTCGAGCTGGTGGCCAAGTTCGACGGCCAGCTGTGGCGTGCACCGGTCAGCCATTCGCCGCTGGACGTGGTCGCCTGGCATGGCAATTACGCGCCGTACCGCTACGACCTGCGGCGCTTCAATACCATCGGTTCGATCAGCCACGACCATCCTGACCCGTCGATCTTCCTGGTGCTGCATTCGCCCAGCGACACGGCGGGGACGAGCAACATGGACTTCGCCATCTTCCCGCCGCGCTGGCTGGTGGCCCAGGACACCTTCCGCCCGCCGTGGTTCCACCGCAACATCGCCAGCGAATTCATGGGCCTGGTCCACGGTGCCTACGACGCCAAGGCCGAAGGCTTCGTGCCTGGCGGTGCCTCGCTGCACAACTGCATGAGCGGGCACGGGCCGGACGCAGCGACCTTCGACAAGGCCAGCCAGGCCGACCTGTCCAAGCCGGATGTCGTACGTGACACCATGGCCTTCATGTTCGAGACCCGTGCGGTGATCCGCCCGACCGCGCACGCCATGGCGGCCGGCCACCGGCAACCGGACTACCAGCAGTGCTGGAGCGGGTTGCGCAACAACTACCGCGAACGCGGCTGAAGCGGAGGCTGAACGCCGCTGCAGCAGCATCGGCGTTCAATGCGGCGCCTGCACGCCCGGGGAGCTAGCGTGTACCGATCCCGTGAACGGAGACGTGCATGAAAACCCTTCCCATGGCCGGGTTGATCCTGCTGGCCTTGACCGCGTGTTCGCAGCCCCCGCAGGCCGGCCCCGACGCTGCGGCGGCACCGGCCGACCCCGCTGCTGCGGCCAGCCCGGCGACCAGCGCCACGGACGCCGACATGGCCACCCGCTCGCCGGTGGACCCACGCCGTGACAGCCCGGCGCGCTTGGATGGCTTCGCTGCCGTGGCCTTCGGCAACAGCGTGGAGCAGGTGCGTGCAGGCTGGGGCGAGCCCCTGCAGGGCGAGGTTCCAGACGCGTCCTGCCATTACCTGCGGCCGCAAGGTGACGCGCCTGACGGGCCGTGGCTGATGATCGAGGACAACACGCTGGTCCGCTACGACGTGCGGGGCAACGGCATCGTCGCACCCGGCGGCGGCAAGGTCGGGATGACCCTGGCCGAGCTGCAGGCGCTGTACCCGCAGCGCGCCGAGCTGGGGCCGGACAAGTACGACGAGCAGGTACAGCACCTGCGTGTGGCGCCGGCAGCAGAAGGCCAGGCGGTGATCGATTTCACCATCGCGGCCGATGGCAAGGCCAGCGCGTGGCGGGTGGGCCTGGTGCCGCAGGTGGATTACGTGGAAGGCTGCGGCTGAAGCCGCACCGGTAGCGCCGGGCCATGCCCGGTGGCTTCCCGCCTGCCGTGCAATGCGCTCGTCGCGCATGACGCGGCGCTACCCGGGCTCAACGGCTGCCCCCGGCAACTGGCCTCAGCGGGCGGCAGGCGTCTGCTCTGTCGTCCGCGGTTCCGCCGCCGTGTCTTCGCGCTCCGGCTCGGGTGGCGGCAGTTGCTCTTCGGCCGCGCGTTCGTTGCCCGGCAGGCTCGGCCGGGTTTCCATCAGCAGCGACAGCGCCGCCTTGGCCATCAGGTGGGCGCTGATCGGTGCGGTGATGAACAGGAAGACGGTGATCAGCAGTTCGCGCGGCTGCGGGTCCTGACCGAGGAAGATGTGATAGCAGACCGACCCCACCAGCACGCAGCCCACGCCCAACGTGCTGGCTTTGGTCGGGGCGTGCAGGCGCTTGAAGAACGTGGACAGCTTCACCAGCCCCAGCGCGCCGACCAGGATGAAGAAGCAGCCGAACAGCAGCAGCAGCGACAGTGCGATCTGGATGAAGGTGATCATTCGACGATGTCCCGGCGCAGCACGAACTTGCTCAGCACCACGGTGCTGCCGAAGCCGAGCATGGCGATCACCAGCGCCGCTTCGAAGTAGATCGCCGAATTGAGGTACATGCCGAACAGCATCAGCTCGGCGATCGCGGTCACCGACAAGGTGTCCAGCGCGAGGATGCGGTCCGGCACGGTGGGCCCGCGCAACAGGCGCCAGGTGGCCAGCAGCATGGCCAGGCCGACCACATGCATGCACACCACCAGGGTGGTCTGGATGAACTCAAAACCGGTCATGGGAAGATCTCCATCAGCGGAGCCTCATACCGACGCTTGATGGTGGCGATGAGGTCCTCGGGGTCGTCCAGGTGCAGTAC
This sequence comes from Stenotrophomonas sp., assembly GCA_032007425.1. Lineage (GTDB taxonomy): Bacteria > Pseudomonadota > Gammaproteobacteria > Xanthomonadales > Xanthomonadaceae > Stenotrophomonas. The sequence goes on along the minus strand of DALZLW010000064.1, from coordinate 2,134 downwards.
GTGCACCAGCAGGTAGCGACGGTCGTCGCTGAGCGCGGCCGAAACCGTGCCCGGGGTGAGGGTGATCATGCTGGTCAGCGCCGCGATGCCATGGATGTTGGCGATGTCCAGCGGCAGCCAGATGAAGCCGGGATGGATGTTCTTTTCCGGTCCCAGCACCTGGACGGCCACGCGGATGTTGGACACCAGGATGTCCCACAGGGTCACCACCAGCAGTTTCGGCAGTGGCCGCAGGGTGCCGATGCGGGCGAACTCGCGGTCCAGCCGGGCAGCGAACAACGGCACCACCAGGCCCAGCACCAGGCCCAGCACGAATTGCCCGACGCTGAAGCTGTCGGACATCAGCAGCCAGAACACCACCACCATCACCGTCAGTGAGATGGACGGGAACAGGCGCTTGAGCAGGGGCGGTCTGGCGTTCATGGCTGGCGGATCTCCGGCGTGGTGGCCCGCACCTGGTCGACATAGGTGCCAGGCTGCAGCAGGTCAGCGGCAATGGCATCGGTGTGGCGCATCAGCGGCGCGGCGAACACGGTCATGCCGATCCCGTAGAGCAGCAGCAGGCAGGCGGCGAGCAGCTCCACGCGCCGGGTGGGGGCCTTGCGCGGTGCCGGCAGGGCCGGATCGGCTGCCGGCACGCGCCAGAACAGGCGGATGCCACCGCGGGTGATGCCCATCAGGACCAGCAGGCTGCTCAGCAGCACCGCCGTCCACACCGGGCCGGTGATGGCGGCCGGCATGCCCGACAGCAGGGCCGCCTTGGCCAGGAAGCCTGACAGCGGCGGCAGCCCTGCCACCGAAATCGCCGCGATCAGGAACAGCACCGCCGGCGTGCCCTTGCCGGGCATCGGCGCGATGACATCCTTGCGGTCGCTGGCCCCGCTGCGGCGGCGGCGGATGAGGTCGGCGACCAGGAACAGCGCCGCGGCGACGAAGGTGCTGTGCGGAAGGTAGTACAGGCCGGCCGACAAGGTCGCCGGAGTGGCCGCGGCGAAGGCAATGAACAGCGTGGCGGCCGACACCACCACCAGATAGGACACCAGCACCCGCAGGCGCACGGCGGCCAGCGCGCCCAGCCCCCCCAACAGCAGGGTGGCCAGTCCGGCCCACAGCAGCCAGTCGCGGCCGTAACCGGCCATCACCCCGGCGTCGTCGCCGAACCACAGCATCTGCACGCGCAGCACGGCATACAGGCCGACCTTGGTCATGATCGCGAACAGCGCGGCCACCGCGGCCGGCGCACGCGCATACGATTCGGGCAGCCACAGGTAGAGCGGCATCAACGCGGCCTTGGCGCAGAACACCAGCAGCAACAGGCCCATCGTGGCCTTTACCAGCAACTCGTGGGTGGGCGGCAGGGCGGCGATGCGCTGCGACAGTTCGGCCATGTTCAACGAGCCCAGCGAGGCATACAGCAGGCCCAGGGCGATCAGGAACAGGGTCGAGGCGGTGACGTTGAACACGACGTAGTGCAGGCCGATGCGCATGCGCAGGCCGCGGCCACCACTGAGCAGCAGGCCATACGAGGCGATCAGCATCACCTCGAAAAACACGAACAGATTGAAGATGTCACCGGTGAGGAACGAGCCGCCCAGGCCTACCAGCTGGAACTGGAACAGCGCATGGAAATGCGGTGCACGCCGGTCCCAGCCCGAACACGCATGCAGCAGGCAGGGGATGGCCAGCAGCACGGTGGTCAGCAGCATCCACGCCGACAGCCGATCGGCGACGAGGGCGATGCCCAGGCGTGCCGGCCAGTCGCCCAAAAGGTAGACCATGGCCTGGCCATCGGCCGTGCGCTGGAACAGCGCGGCCACCGCCAATGCGAGCAGCGACACGCTGGTCCAGGCAACCGCGCGCTGCACGCGGGGGCCGTAGCGGCGGTGCTCGACGAACAGGGAGAACGCCCCCCCCAGCAGCGGGATCAGGATCGGCAGGATCACCAGGTGGTTCATGCGTGGTCCTCATCGCGGCGCGGCGGCGCGTCTTCATCCGGCTCGTGCGCGTCAACGTGGTCGCTGTGGTTGTCGCTGCGGCTGCGGATGGCCAGCACGATGCTGACCGCAGTCATCGCGAACGCGATCACGATGGCGGTCAGCACCAGCGCCTGCGGCAGCGGATCGGTGTAGTTGCC
>DALZLW010000063.1:0-18501 GCA_032007425.1 Stenotrophomonas sp. | reverse complement strand
TCGAGATCTCGCGCCAGTTCTGGTCCCACCAGGTGCGCGAAGGCCGCCTGAGCCAGCCCAGCGACTTCATCAACCCGACCCCGCACATGAGCTTCGTCTGGGGCGATGACAACATCAACTTCCTGCACAAGCGTCAGCAGGCCCTGGTGAAGAACCCGCTGTTCTACGGCATGCAGTATTCGGAAGACCCGGCGCAGATCAAGGCCTGGGCGCCGCTGCTGATGGAAGGCCGTGATCCGAAGCAGAAGGTCGCCGCCACCTGGATGCCACTGGGCACCGACGTCAACTTCGGCGTCATCACCCGCCAGCTGACCGATGGCCTCAAGCGCAGCCCCAACTTCGGCCTGCACCTGGGCCACGAAGTGACCGCTCTGCGCCAGAACGATGACAAAAGCTGGAATGTCACGGTCAAGGACCTGAAGTCCGGCAACGAGACCACGACCCACTCGCGCTTCGTCTTCATCGGTGCCGGTGGTGCCGCGCTGAAGCTGCTGCAGTTGTCGGGCATCCCCGAATCGAAGAACTACGCCGGCTTCCCCGTCGGTGGCCAGTTCCTCGCCTTCAAGGGCGCCGACGTCGCCTCGCGCCACAGCGTCAAGGCCTACGGCATGGCCGAAACCGGCTCGCCGCCGATGTCGGTGCCGCACCTGGATTCGCGCAAGCTCGATGGCAAGCCGGTCGTGCTGTTCGGGCCGTTCGCCCTGTACAGCACCAAGTTCCTCAAGCACGGCTCCTGGTTCGACCTGTACTCGTCGGTCACCCACAACAACGTCGGCCCGATGCTGAACGTTGGTGCGGAAAACCTGGACCTGGTGAAGTACCTGATGAGCCAGGCGCGCCTGAACGACGATGATCGCCAGGCGGAACTGGTGAAGTACTTCCCCAATGCCAAGCGCGAAGACTGGGAACTGGTCACCGCCGGCCAGCGCGTGCAGATCATCAAGCGCGACCCGGTGAAGGGCCCGGTGCTGCAGTTCGGCACCGAGATCGTGACCGACAAGGACCACACCCTGGCCGCCCTGCTGGGCGCTTCGCCAGGTGCCTCGACCTCGCCGCCGATCATGTTGGACCTGTTGGCCAAGGCCTTCCCGGCGCAGATGAAGGCCGGCTGGGAAGCCCGCCTGCGGGAAATCGTGCCGTCCTACGGCCGCAAGCTCAACGAGAGTGCCGCACTGACCAACGAAATCCGTGGCCTGACCAGCCAGGCGCTGCACCTGCCGTTCCTCGACGTGCCGGCCGATGTCGCCCAGCCTGCCGCGATTCCGGCCACCCTGGCCCGCCCGGCCGAAGCACCGGCACCGGCCAAGGCGCCGGAAAAGCGCAACAGCAACGAAGAGCTGCAGGCGCTGTAAGCCTGCCCTTCGGCAACACAGAGACGGCCACCTTCGGGTGGCCGTTTCTGTTTGCGCCGATTACGCCGCCTTAATTGTAAAGTTTTCGATAATCATTTACATTTGCGATTCGCCGTGACCCGCAGTTCCAGCCGTGTCCGGTCACCCGCAGATGGACGCTGCGGGGAATTCCGCACCTTGCTCCCGGCCTTGCGCCGGCCTTGCCGTGCCTGTTGCTCACCCCTTCCAGTGAATCGTCATGTCTACCTCCGCTGCGTTTCCGTTCGCCCCCTTGGCCGTTGCCCTGCTGACCGCCCTGTCCACCCCTGTCGCCTTCGCTGACAACGCGCTGGATGCCAGCGCGGCCGATGCCAAGACCCTGGACCAGGTCAGCGTGCGAGGCAGCCGCGCTGCGCCGTCCAGCACCACCCGCTTGCCGATCACCCTGCAGGAAACCCCGCAGTCGGCCAGCGTGCTCGGCCTGCAGCGGCTGCAGGACGAATCGCTGTTCAGCATCAACGATGTGATGCGCAACGTCACCGGCGTCAACGTGTCCTTCTACGACACCCAGCGCCCGTTGTACTACGCGCGTGGCTTTGCCATCACCGATTTCCAAGTCGATGGCCTGCCGACCTACAGCGGATCCACCAACCAGGAATACGACACCGCCTTCTACGACCGCGTGGAAGTGATCCGCGGTGCCAATGGCCTGCTCAGCGGCGCCGGCGTGCCCTCGGCCACGGTCAACCTGCTGCGCAAGCGCGCCGGCAAGGACTTCGACGCCTCCTTCGCGGTCAGTGCCGGCAGCTGGGACTTCCGCCGCATGCAGGCCGACGTCAACGCACCGCTGACCGCCGACGGCCGTTTCCGTGGCCGCGTGGTCGCCGCCTGGCAGGACAAGGACTTCTATTACGACCGCTACAGCGAAGACAAGATGTCCGGCATGGCGGTGCTGGAAGGCGATCTGACCGATACCACCACGGTGACCGTCGGCTTCCAGACCCAGGACAACAACCCCACCGCCACCACCTGGGGCACGGTACCGTTCTTCAACAGCGACGGCAGCTTCGCCCACCTGCCACGCAGCACCAACCTGGCCCCGGACTGGGCGAAATGGCAGCGCCAGACCAGCACGGCCTTCGCCAACGTGGAGCAGCGCTTCGGTGAAAAGTGGCTGCTGAAGGTCAACACCGCCTACACCCGTGGCAACGTGCAGAACGTGCGCGTGTATGGCAGCGGCTACCCCGATGCCACCACCGGTGCGGGCATCTACCTGCTGGGCGCGGCGGGCCAGACCGATGACACCCGCAAGGGCGTGGACGTGTACCTGTCGGGTACATTCGACCTGTTCGGGCGCGAGCACGACGTGGTGTTCGGCGGCAGCTTCTCCGACCTGCAGTCCACCGCCTGGACCATGACCCCGACCGCCGGCTGGCGCTACGACATCCCCGACATCCGCCGCTGGAATGGCGATGCACCGGAACTGGTGGTCAGTCGCACCGGTGCCCACCGTGATGCGCGCACCACCCAGCGCGGTGTCTATGCCTCTACCCGCCTGCGCCTGGCCGAACCGCTGTCACTGATCGCCGGCGCCCGCCTGAGCTCGTGGGAAACCCGTACCCGTGCCTACAACGCGGCCAACGTTTATACGGCCACCAGCGGCGCCTACAAGGTCGATGATGAGGTCACGCCCTACCTGGGCCTGGTCTACGACATCAACGCCAATGTCTCGGCCTACGCCAGCTATACCGAAATCTTCAATCCGCAGAACTACAAGGACCGCAACGAGAACCTGCTGGCGCCGGTGGAAGGTTCCAACGTCGAGGCCGGCATCAAATCGCAGTGGCTCGATGGCCGTTTCACCGCCAACGCCGCGGTGTTCGAAGCCAAGCAGGACAACTACGCGGTGCGCGACGCCAGCGTTCCCGAGGGCTCGCTGAGCGACGGCAGCTCGGCCTACATCGGCATCAACGGCACCAAGGCCCGCGGTTGGGAAATGGACCTCAACGGTGAAATCCTGCCGGGCTGGACGGTCAATGCAGGCTTCACCCACGTCAAGGTGACCCGCGCCGCCACCGACCTGCTGTACGCCAACCTGCCCGAGGACTTCCTGCAGCTCAACACCAGTGTCCGCCTGCGCGGTGCGTGGGAGCGGCTGACCCTGGGCGGCGGCGTGCAGTGGCAGAGCAAGGTGCAGGGATTCAATGTCCCCTACCCGACCGGTGGCACGGTGACCGTGAACCAGCCGGCTTATGCGCTGGTGCAGTTCAACGCGAACTACCGCATCAGCGACAGCTGGACGGCGACGTTGAGCGTGCGCAACGCACTGGACAAGACGTACTGGGCCAATCTGGATTACAACAACTACGGCGAACCGCGCTTCGTGGCCTTCAGCCTGCGCTGGAAGTATTGAGCCGATTCGGTGGATGAACCGACGACGGCCACCTCCCGGTGGCCGTTTCGGTTTCCGGCATAACGCCTTCAGGCGCCGCCGCGCCACTGTCACCCAGTGCCGGTGGCCTGGCCAGCACGGTCCCCACGCGACTGCCGGACCGGCTTGCCACCGCCAAGCAAGGCCTGGATGGCCTCACGCTCCTCCAAGGCGCGCATGTTTCTCATCGGCCGTCATTGATCGCGAAGGGTTCAGTCGGCGGCAGTAGCCGCCCGCCAGTCCCGCCTGTCATCATGACGGGCCACTTGCGACAATACTCTATGGGCAGCGCTGCGACGGCATGCCCCGCATCACCACGGACGAAGAAGAACAACAACATGACGCATAACGTGATTTTCGATACGGACCCGGGCGTCGACGATGCCCTGGCCCTGCTGTACCTGCACAAGCACCCGCAGATCAACCTGCTGGCCGTCACCACCGTGTTCGGCAATGCCGCGGTGGAAAACACCACCCACAACGCGCTGTTCCTGAAGCAGGCATGGGGCTTTGATGCGCCGGTCGCGCGCGGTGCCGCCGGCCCGCTGCAGCCCGATGCGCAGCCCGAAGCCTGGCCGGTGCATATCCACGGTGACAATGGCCTGGGCAACCACCCGGTGCCGGCACAGTTGGATGTCAGCGTCGATCCGCGCAGCGCCCACCAGCTGATCATCGACCTGGTGCGCGCCCACCCGGGGCAGATCACCCTGATCGCGGTCGGGCGCATGACCAACCTGGCCCTGGCACTGCGCGAAGCACCGGACATCGCCGCGCTGGTGCGCGGGGTGGTGATCATGGGTGGCGCGTTCCACGTCAATGGCAACATCACCCCGGCCGCCGAGGCCAACATCTGGGGCGACGCTGAAGCCGCCGACATCGTGTTCACCGCCAGCTGGCCGGTGACCGCCATCGGCCTGGACGTCACCACCCGCGTGGAGATGGACCGCCATGGGCTGGATGCACTGGCCCATGCCGGTGGTGCCGATGCCGATCTGGTCCGCGCGCTGTCGCAGGACTACGTCGACTTCTACCTGCAGGCCGGCCACAAGGGCATGGTCGTGCATGACTGCTGCGCCTGCATCGCGCTCACCCGTCCGGAGCTGTTCGACTACGAACATGCCAGCGTGCGCGTGGCCACCGACGGCGTGGCGCGTGGCATGACCATTCCCAAGCCGGCCGGCATGGCCTTCGGCCCCAGCCTCTGGGACGGCCAGGCGATGCAGTCGATCGCCATTGGCGTGGACGCAGCGGCCGTGCTGGCCGATATCGAGAAGACGCTGGCGCTGTAAACAGCGCCGGCAGCGTACGGGCGGCGTCACCGCCGCCCTGTGCGACCTATGCGTCCGGTGTGGGCCGGGTCTCCGGCAAACGCCACAGGACCGGCAGCACCAGCACCGCGACGAGGGCGATCATCGCACCGGGTGCAGCATCCCACCCACTGCGTTCCACCCACCATTGCGCCAACCACGGCGTCGCCCCGCCAAACACGGCGGTGGCCATGGTGACCCCCAACGCCAGACCGCTCAGGCGGCCCTCGCCGGGAAACTGCTCGGCCGTGGCCGACGCCGCCACCGCACTGATGCCGCCGGCGACGCACGCCAGCACCACGGCGGCGCCCGCGATGCCCAACACGGAACCCCGGGCCATCCACGCAAACATCGACAGCGGCAGCAGCGCCGCCGACAGGGTCAAGCCAAGCAGCAAGGGCCGTCGGCCGAATCGATCCGAGAGCAGGCCGAAGACCGGCGTGGCCCCGATCACCGCCACCGCGGCCAGCGTGGACAGCCACAGCGCTTCGCCCTCGCCACGCCCGTTGGCATGCAGGAAGGCCGGCACATAGGTGATGCCCACGTAATAGGTGATCGAACCCAGCGCGGAAATGGCGAACGTGCGCGCGACAGCACCCGGATGGTGGCGCAGCACCTGCAGGATCGGCGCGCTGGGCACGCTGCCCTGGCGCTGCTGGCGCTCGAACTCCGGAGACTCCTGCATGCCCGAACGCGCCAGCAGGATCAGCACGGCCAAGGCGGCGCCGACGAAGAACGGAATGCGCCAGCCCCAGTCATCGAGGACCGCGACAGGCATCAGGGCAACCGTCAATGCCGACAACGCCACGGCCAGCAGCGCCCCGACCTCACTGGCGGCAGAGGCCAGGGAGGTCACCAGTCCACGGCGTTGCGTCGGTGCACTTTCCAGCAGATAGGCCACCACGCCGGTGTATTCCCCTCCCACGGAGAATGCCATGACACAGCGCAGTACCAGCAGCGCAATACCCGCGCCGGCCCCCACCTGCGCATGGGTGGGCAGCAGAGCGGTCGCCAGCATCGCCGCCGCCATCAGCGCCATCGAGGCAAGCAGCATCCAACGCCGCCCGAAGCGGTCGCCCAGGTGCCCGAAGCACAGCGCTCCCAACGGACGCATCAGGTAGGACACCGCGAATCCAGCCAATGTCACCAGCAGCGCCTGCTCGCCGCCACCGAAAAAAACCCGTGACAGCACGGTGGCGAAGTAGAGGTACAGGGTGAAGTCATACCACTCCACCACGGTGGACAGCGCAGCAATCCACATCGAACGGCGCTGTACCGTCGTTTCCCCACCCGCCGCCGGTTGCTGCATGTTCCGTCCCTCGCCATCGACGCCTTCACCCTAGCGCAGCGCAGGTGAAGGTCCATGCCTTCGAGCTGGCACACGCTGCTGGCGTGTCAGGGAGCGGCTGTCTTGAGGGTCACCAAGGTGATCTCCGAAGGCACGCCGATGCGCGCGGCGAAGCCCGGCCACAGGCCGGCCCCGTTGCTTACGTACAGCGTCATGTCGCCCACGCTGTAGCGGCCGGAGACATAGCCGCCATTGGCCTGCTTCACCAATTGGTCCATGCCGATGATATGGCCGCCATGGGTGTGGCCGGACAACTGCAGGGCCACGCCACGGGCGGCGTTGTCGGCCGCCATGCCGGGGCGGTGGTCCAGCAGGATCACCGGCGCACCGGGCGGAGCCCCCTTCAACGCAGCCTGCAAGTCCGGCAGCGGCAGGCCATAGCGGGCGGCCACCGGATCGGTGACGCCGGCGATGGTCAGGCGCGCATCGCCGTGCTGCACCACCGTGTGGCTGTTCTGCAGCACCTGCATGCCGACCTCGGCGAACGCCTGCATCCAGCGCGCGTGCTCGCCGTAGTACTCGTGGTTGCCGGTGATGGCAATCACGCCATCGCGTGCTTTCAAGCCGGTCAGCGGACGGAAATCCTCGCGTCGCGCCTGCACGGTGCCATCGATCACATCGCCGGTGATCACCACCAGGTCCGGTTGCAGCGCGTTGCTTTCCGCCACCACCTTGGCCACCCAGTCGCCGGTGAGCAGGCGGCTGGCGTGGATGTCGGTGAGCTGCAGCACGCGGTAGCCATCGAAGGCGGCCGGCAAGCCGGCGATCCGCACCTCGATGCTGCGCGGCTTCGGCACCGCCATGCCCTGGCCCACACCGTAGATGCCCAATGCCAATGCCAGTGCAGTGGCGCCCGGGCGCAGCCAGCCTGCACGCAGGTTGGCGCTGGCTTTGCGTGATCTCAGCAGCCACGCCAGCAGCCAGGCGATGTCCAGCAGCAGCAGGAACACTGCAGCCAGCAGCAAGGCGGTGAAGCCGCTGGCCAGTACGGCAATCGCCATCCTGGGGATTTCCGGCGACGCCATGGTGCCGGCGAACTGGGCGACGATCCGGTGGTGCAGGGCCAGCGCGAAGACCACCACGGCCAGCAGCAGGCGTACGGCCAGAGGCAGGCGCAGGGGCCAGACCAGGCGCAGCACGATGTAAAGGGCAAGAACGGAAGCAATGACACTCAGCACGATGACGTTTCCCGGGGGAGGCGCGACAGGGACGATAGCCGCCCATCGTGACTGATTTTGTATCCGCGATGCCAGTCCGGCAGGCCGCTCACGGCTTTACCGTGATATCCCTGCGCAGGTTGCTTCGGGAATCGGCGATCATCTCAAGCATGGCTTGGCGCGCCTGCTCCGGTTGACGGGCGGCGATCGCTTCGTAGACGCTGGCATGGCGCGGCAACGAGTAGCGGAAGTCCGCATCGGCCTTGCGTGCGGACAACAGCAGGTAACTGCCCAGCGCGGTTTCGATCACGCTGAACAGCGGCCGCAGCAGCGCATTTGCCGTGGCGTCCAGCACCGCATGGTGGAAGCGCAGGTCCGCCGCGGCCCAGGCCTCCAGATCCTCGGCTGCCGCCATGGCGTCGTAAGCCTGGCCGATCCGCGCCAGCTGCGCGTCACTCCGACGCTGCGCAGCCAGCGCCGCCGCGCCCGGCTCGATCAGTTCGCGCATCTCCGCCAACTGCTCGACGAACGCCAGCGTGGGCAGGGCCGCGACATGCCAAGACAGCACATCCGGATCCAGCAGGTTCCAGTGTTCGGCATCGCGCACGCGCGAGCCGATCTTCTGCCGGGTTTCGATCAAGCCCTTCGAGCCCAGCACGCGCAGCGATTCGCGCAGGGCCGTACGGCTGACCTGCAGCTGCTCGGCCAGCAGTTCCTCGCGTGGCAGCACCTCGCCCGGCTTGTACTGGCCGGCGACGATCAGCTTGCCCAGTTCGTGCACGATCTGCCCGTGCAGGCTGCGGCTGGACGTCGCCTTCATGTCTGGTCCTGTCTCAGCGCAAGCGGATTTTCCATGGCGGCAGTATAGACCGGCACATCACCGGCCCCCTTCCAACGTGACGCCAGGCGCCAGCCCGCGCCGCGCCGACCGGGGGGCGGTGGCGGACTGTCCGGTCTCATCGCAGGCCTTGCGCGGTGCATGGTCTGGCACTACCGCAACGTGGTATCGAGCCAGGACACCACCGGCGGGCGGGTGCCGGGCGCCACCGAGGCCGCTTCGGCCACCAGCTCGAGCACCTGCACGCCCGCAGTCTTCACGTCGATGCGCACCGGCGCGTCACCGTGCCTGCGCGCTGGACTGGTGAACAGCGGCCTGCCATCACCATAGACCTTGAACACCACCGCCGCGGCCGCGCCGCGCGCGCTGTCGTCCACGCCGGCCAGCGCGGTGAACCGCGAGAACTGGTCCGCGGCCAGCACCTCGAGCCGCGAATTGGCATGGATGCCGATCCCGCGCGCATAGGCCCGTCCCGCCACCTGCAGCGGTGCGTCCATCGGCGTCCTGTCCACCCGCGGGGTGCCCGATACCTCAGCCGGCCTGGCGCTGTAAACGGGCAGTCCATCCACGGCCACGTGGATGCGTCCGGTCATCTCGCCCAGGCTGATGCCCTCGGCGGTTTCCGGTGAACCGCTGACCTTCAGCAGTACCGCGCCGTGCGGCGGCAGGCGGAAACCGAGCGCACCCGCGGTGGCCTCCACGTCGCGCCGCTCCCACAGATCCCGCGCGCGGATCGGTGCTGCATCACTGAGCAGCATCTGCGCGGCGGTCACCCGCGCATCTACTGTCGCCTGGCTGCGATTGACCAACAGCACGCCCCGCTCGCCACGCGCGGCCAAGGGCTTGACCAGCACCTGCACCGGCCCGTCGGTGGCCACGATCCGCCCCTGGTTGCCGGCAACGTCCTGGTTGAGTGCGATCACCTCCGGGTTGGACAGCAACGCCACCTGTGCCGGCGTCGCGTGGTTCAGGTCGAAACCCACCAGCAGCGGCGCGGCCAGGATGGTCCACATCGAAAAATGGGTGCGGGCTTCGGTCGGATGGTCGGCACCGAACTCGCCCAGCCCGACTGCCAGCATGTCCGGGTCGTTCCATCGCCCCGGCCCTGCGTACAGTTCACGCCGCGATGCCGTGTCGAAGTTATGCAGCATGCTTTCCCAGGTCGGCTCGATGTCCGCGCTGGTGCGCCACAGGTTGCCGTGGCGCCCGCCCCAGTTGCCCACGCCGGCTTCGCCCCACGGGCAGATCGACAGCACGAAGTCGTTGTCCGGGTTGGTCTCGGCCAGCAGGCGCCCGACCCGCGCGTACATCGTCTCCACCTTGTCCGCATCGGTCGCCTGCGCATCGCCGCGCACGATCAATGGCCGGCCTTCGCGGTAGGTGCCGCTGGCCAGTGCCTTGCTGCCGGAGCCAAAATCGGCCAGGCCGCAGGCATCGACTTTGATGTAGTCAAATCCCCAGTCACCGAACATCGTCGCCAGGTCGCTGGCCTCGAAACCTTCCAGGCCGATCTCGCGCTGCGCGGTGGTGCCAACGGGAAGGTTGGGGCTGTGCGCATCGTGCGCCTGCGAACAGGCATTGCGGCCCACATCGGTGTACAGCCCGGCCTTGAAGCCCATCGCGTGCAGGTGGTCGGTCCAGGGCCGCAGGCTGGGCGCCCCTTTGGCGGTGGCGGCCATCGGGAACATCTGCGTGCGGATCTGGATGCCCCCATCAGCGCGCCGCTGCAACCACCAGCCATCATCGATGTTGATGTAGCGGTAGCCGGCCTTCTGCATGCCGTTTCGCTCGATGGTCTCGGCCACCGACAGGATCTTGTCCTGGGTGACTTCGGTGCGGAACGCATTCCATGGATTCCAGCCCATCGGCGGCGTGGCCGCCGCACCGTGGCCGTAGACGCTGAAACGCGCGCTTGGCTGCAGGTCCTCGCGCACCTCGGCCGCCACGCCGGACAGGGGAACCACGGCCAGGGCCAGTGCGAGCAATGTCTTGCGGGTCATGCGTTCTCTCCTTACCAGAACAGGGTATACAAGGCGGTCAGGATGGCCACCACCGCGAAGGCGCCTACGTTGAAGGTCGAGCGGGTTGCATAGGTCACATCGTCGGTGCGTACGACGTCCTTGCCCGGTGCGGCCGGCGTGGCCAGCGACACGCCGATCGCAAGCGCCAGCGCCAGCAGGAACACCAGGCCGACGCGATCGATGAAGGGCAGCGCCGGCCAGGCCAGCTTCAACGCCACCGAGAGCACGAACGAACCCACCGCCGCGGCCAGCGCACCGGCTTCGTTGGCCCGTTTCCAGAACAAGCCCAACAGGAAGATCACCACGATGCCCGGGGTAAAGAAACCGGTGTATTCCTGGATGTACTGGAATGCCTGGTCGAAACTGCCCAGCAGCGGCTTGGCGGCCAGGATGCCCAGCACCACCGTCACCACCGCCGCGATGCGGCCCACGCGCACCAGCGAGGCTTCGTCGTGCGTGCCCTTGCGCTTGGCATGGAAGTCCAGGGTGAAGATGGTCGCCACCGAATTGATCTTCGATGCCAGCGAAGCGACGATCGCCGCGACGAGTGCCGCGAACACCAGGCCGAGGATGCCGGTCGGCAGCAACCGCATCATGGTCGGATAGGCCTGGTCCGGCGCCTCCAGCGCCGGTGCCAGCATCACCGCGGCAATGCCCGGCACCACGACGATCAGCGGCATCAGCAATTTCAGGAAGGCTGCGAACAGCACGCCCTTCTGCGCCTCGCCGATATCCTTGGCCGCCAGCGCGCGCTGGATGATGTACTGGTTGAAGCCCCAGTAGCTGATGTTCATGATCCACAACCCGCCCACCAGCACGCTGATGCCAGGCAGATCCTTGTAGAAGGGATTGTCCTGGCTGAGGATCATCTCGAAGTGGCCCGGATGGGCCTGCCACAGGCGCTCGGCACCGGCCAGGATGCCCGCGCCCTCGCCCAGCTGGCCCAACGTCAGTCCAGTCACCAACAGTCCACCCAGCACCAGCAGCGAGACCTGCACGATATCGGTGAGCGCCACCGCCTTCAGGCCACCGTAAAGCTGGTACAGCAGCGCGAACACGCCGATCAGCACCACCGCCAGCATCTGGTCCATGCCCGTCACCTGGCTCACCGCGACGGCGCCCAGCCACAGGATGGAGGTGACGTTGACGAACACATACAGGCCCAGCCAGAACACCGCCATCAACGTGCGGATACGGCTGCCGTAGCGCTGTTCCAGGAACTGCGGCATGGTGTAGATGCCATTGCGCAGGAAAATCGGCAGGAACCACTTGCCGACGATCAGCAGCGTCAGCGCCGCCATCCACTCATACGAGGCAATCGCCAGGCCGATGGCATAGCCCGAGCCGGACATGCCGATGATCTGCTCGGCGGAGATGTTGGCCGCGATCAACGACGCGCCGACCGCCCACCACGGCAGCGACTTGCCCGCCAGGAAGTAGTCCTTGGCATCCTTGGCGTGGCCGGCTTTTTCCCGCGACACCCACTGCGCCAACACGAAAACACCGGCCAGGTAGACCAGTACGATGGTGGTATCAAGCACCGAAAGTTGCATGTTCCTGCTTCCTTGTTGCGGTGCCGGCGTGTGTCACCGGCGTTCGGAATGGAAAGAAGTAACCGCTGCGTGCCGCGTGCGCTTACATCGGCAACTCACGCGCACGTGCCAACCGATACAAGCCCTGCGCGACAGCGTCTTCGGCGTGGCGGATCGCCGGCTGCCGCAACGACTGCAGCGCTGACAGGTAAGCATCGGCCAGCCCGTCTGCAGCAATCACGTGCAGCGGCCGGTCCGCCGGCGCGATCGCGCCAAGCTCGTGCCCGATCAACAGCCCAGACAGATAACTGGCCAGCTGCCTTGGCTGCAGCTGCTCGAACAACGCCCGGGTGCGCACACTGAAGAGCTGGTGCAGCAGGTCCGCGCCGTGTGAGGCCATCGCCACGCCCTGTGCGAACGCGGCCGGATCGTGCGGAGCGTCGACCATCATCCGGCCAAGCAGGCTGTGCTGACGCAGCAGCGCATACAGCTCGCCCGTCATGCAGGTGCTGAACTGGGCGATGCAGCCGTCGACGATGCGCGCGTGCTTGCTGTGCGTGCCGGGCAACAGCACCTGGTGCGTGCCTGGCCCCAGCAGCGGCAGCAACCCGCATAGCTGCGCCTCTTCACCGCGCATGACATCCGGCACGCCATGCGCGTCCATGCAGCTCACCCCGGGCACCAGCCAGATCTCACGTGGGGTCGCGCCTGCCTCGCCAGCCGGCACGCCTTCGCCGCCAGGCAAGCGCTGCATTGCCGCCGCGATTTCGGCTACACCTGCCGGGCAGTGCACGTAGGGCACTTCCATCCAGCCCTGCCGACTGCCGACCATGCCGGCCATCACAACCAACGTGTCACCCCAGCCCTCGATCAATGCTCCCAGCACTTCGGCGAAGCGGCCACCGGCCTTCAGCAGCCCCTGATCGGAGCGACGCGCCTCGCGGATCTGTCCGTCGGCGGCCAGGCGGAACGCGCGCAGGCTGGAGCTGCCCCAGTCGACGGCGATCATGTGTCCGCGAACCGGCGCACGGGCAGGCCCCGGACGCTTCGCAGCGCAGCGCGGAACACGCCCCCCGTGGCCGGCTGCGCGTGCAGCGCTTCGGCGTCCACGCCATCGCGGCCAGAGGTGATGTACAGCGCGTCGCCGGCGAAGGCCACGCAGCTCGGTTGCCATGCGGGCACGGGCACGATGACCTCGACCTCTCCGGTCGTGGCGTAGCGCACCACCCGCGCCGCACCCCATTGCGCCCCCCACACGTGGCCTTCGGCGTCCACGTCGGCGCCATCCGGCTCGATCCCCTGTTCGATGACCGCGAACACGCGCGGCTCGCCGGTCGCCGCGGTGTCGGCGTCGTAGCGCACATGCATGATCCTTCCCTGCAACGAGTCGCAGTAATACATGCCGCCGCCATCGGGATCGAAACAGATGCCATTGGCGATCGCGACCGGCTCCAGTGCCAGCAGGCGCAGTCCGTGTGCGATGGAATATTGGAAGAACCGCGCGGTGCGTTCATGCGCCGGATGCTCATTGATGCAACCAAAAACGAAGTTGCCATGGCGGTCCAGGCGTCCATCGTTGATGCGCATCTGCGGCCCCTCCATCGGGACATCACTGAGATGGTCGAGATGGACCAGCCCGCCCGCCTGCTCCCGCGATGGCTCGGCGAGGTACAACGCCGATTCCATCGCCAGCAGCAGCCGGCCCGATTCGCACAGTGCCAGCGAACCCACCCGCCCCGGCGTGCTCCACCACCGCATCGCACCTGTTGCCGGGTCGCCCTGCCAGATACGCTTTCCCTTGATGTCGGTCCACCACAGTGTCCGCTCACGTTCGCACCAGACGATGCTCTCGCCCAGGATGCACGCGCTGTCGAACACCAGCGTCGCCGTCGCCAGCACGCCAGACCCCGCTGCACTCACCATTCGGCCACGCTCCCATCGTCGTGCCGCCAAAGCGGATTGCGCCATTGGCCCGCCTTCCGCGCGCGCTCGACGACCACCTCCTCGTCGATCTCCACGCCCAGTCCGGGCTGGGTGAAGGGCAACACGGAACCACCGTGCATCCTGAAGGCGTCTTTGTTCTTCACGTAGTCCAGCAGCTCGCCATCGGCGTTGTAATGGATACCGATGCTCTGCTCCTGCAGCACCGCGTTCCAGCTGGCGAAGTCCACGTGCAGGCAGGCGGCCAGCGCCACGGGCCCCAGCGGACAGTGTGGCGCCAGCGCCACGTCATGCGCTTCGGCCATGGCGGCGATCTTCATGCACTCGGTGATGCCGCCAGCATGCGACAGGTCAGGCTGCACGATGGACAGACCGCCGGCGGCGAACACGCTCTTGAACTCGGTGCGCGAGAACATGCGCTCGCCCGCTGCCAGCGGAATCGCGGTCTGCTCGGCCAGGCGCGGGTAATACTCAGCCTGCTCGGCCAGGACAGGCTCCTCGATGAACAAGGGGCGGTAAGGTTCCAACTCGCGGATCAGGGTCTTGGCCATCGGCCAACCCACGCGGCCATGGAAATCCAGGCCGAACTCGATGGTCTGGCCGAACGCCTGGCGGATCTCGGCGACCTTGGCCACCGCCGCATCGATGGTGCGGCTGGGTGCCAGCAGGGGCATCTCTTCGCAGGCATTGAGTTTGAAGGTGTCATGGCCCAAGGCCATGCGCGCACGGATCTGCTCGATGATGTCCGCAGGCCGGTCACCGCCGACCCAGCAATAGGTCTTCATGCGATCGCGCACCAGCCCGCCCAACAACTGGTACACCGGCACGCCCAGGGCCTTGCCCTTGATGTCCCACAGCGCCTGGTCGATGCCAGCCAGTGCACTCATGAACACCGCGCCGCCGCGATAGAACCCACCGCGGTACATGACCTGCCAATGGTCGTTGATGCGTGCCGGGTCCTTGCCGATCAGCTGCTCACCCAGCTCATGCACGGCGGCTTCCACCGTGCGGGCGCGGCCTTCGATGACCGGCTCGCCCCAGCCCACGACGCCTTCGTCGGTCTCCATCTTGAGGAACATCCAGCGCGGTGCGACGCGGTAGGTGCTCAGGCGGGTGATCTTCATGGCGTGGCGCTCCGCAGGGCCTGGACGAATGCCGTGGCGTTGCGCGCTGTCGTGGCAGCCTCCTGGCCGGGTCGATACAGCTCGCCGCCCAGTCCGGCGCCGGCACAGCCAGCCTGCAGGAACGTGGCCAGGTTGTCCGGGCCAATCCCCCCCACCGCATACAACGGCACCTCGGCCGGCAGCACCGCCTTCAGCGCGCGCACATAGCCAGGGCCGAAGTGCGCGGCGGGAAACAGCTTCAGGCGCTGCGCACCGGCGCTCAGTGCAGCGAACGCTTCACTGGCCGTGGCGAAGCCGGCGGCGATGTCCAGCCCGCGCCGGCGTGCGTGGGCGATGACCACCGGATCGGTGTTCGGAGTCACCATCAGCCGAGCGCCGGTGGCGGCCAGCCCATCCACGTCTGCGCAGGTCAGTACCGTGCCTGCCCCCACTTCGGCCTGGTCGCCCGCCTCTTCAAGCGCAAGCCGTACGCTGTGCAGCCACTCGGGCGAATTGGTGGGTATCTCGATCTGGGTGATGCCGGCATCGATCAGCGCACGTACGTGCGCCTGGATCTCCGATGGGGTGATGCCACGCAGGATCGCGATCAGCGGGAGCGGGAGCGGGGAAAGGGTCATGGCGGACTCAGTAATAGACTTGGCTGCGGCCGCCATCGATCAGGATGTCGGCGGCATTGATGAAGCGGGCTTCGTCGCTGGCCAGGAACAACGCGGCCTGGGCCACCTCGGACGGTTCGCCGAGGCGCTTTGGCGGCAGCAGGGCCTCCTGCGCCTGGCGTGCCTGCACCGGATCGGGTTGTGCGTCGAACCAGCGTTCGATGCGATCCACCAGAATCAGGCCGGGCGACAGGGAGTTGAAACGGATGCCCTTGTCCGCGTATTCCAGGCCGAGCGCCTTGGTCATGCCGATCAGCGCGTGCTTGGCGACGTTGTACGGAAAGGCACCCTGGATGATGCGATGGCCATGCACCGAGGCGATGTTGACCACGGAGCCTGCGCCCTGTTGCAGCATGTGCGGCAGCACCGCGCGAGCGAAGTTCCAATGGCCGCCAAGGTTCACCTCGAGGTTGCGCTGCCAGGTCGTGGCGGAAAGCTCGAGCGGCGGCGAAAACACGTCCATGCCGGCATTGCTGACCAGCACGTCGACCCGGCCGTGCGTTGCGACCACGCGCTCCACGAAGGCGGCCACGGCACCGGCATCGGCGACATCCCCCTGCTGGAACAGCGGACAGACCGTATCGCCATCGGGCAGCGACGCCTGGTCATAGCCGGCCACGCGTGCACCGTGCGCATGGAACAATCCGGCGATGGCGCGGCCTATGCCGTTGGCCGCACCGGTGACGATGGCCACTTTGCCGGCGAGCCGTTGCGGCGATTCACTCACTGCGCTCATTTCGTGTCCTGGCTGAAGCGATAAAGGATGCGATTGCGGTACACCTGGCCAGGGCGCAGTTCGATGGACGGAAAGGTGGGCTGGTTCACCGCGTCCGGGTAGCCCTGCGGTTCAAGGCAGACGGCTCCGCGCGCACGGTAGGGTCGGCCGGAGGCACCGTGCGTGCTGCCATCGAGGAAGTTGCCTGTGTAGACCTGCAGACCGGGCTGGTCGCTCAGCACGTCCAGCACACGGCCGGAGTGCGGATCGTGCAGGCGGGCAGCCAGGCGCGGGGTGGCTGCCACGCTGTCTTCCAGTATCCAGTAATGGTCGAAGCCTCCGGCGACCTGCACTTGGGCATCGTCGGGCCCGTCCAGGGCACGGCCGATGGCGCGTGCCTGGCGCAGGTCGAACGCGCGGCCGCAGACCCCCAGTAATTCCCCGGTCGGCGTCAGTGCCTCGTTGAGCGCAACGAAGCTGGAAGCAGGAACGGTCAGCAGATGATCATCGACGGTACCGGCACCTTCGCCGGCCAGGTTCCAGAACGGATGATGGGTCAGGTTGACGACCGTGGGCCGGTCACAGGTGGCGGTGTAATCCACGTGCAGCGTATCGCTGTCGTCCAACCGGTAGTCGACGATGACCTGCAGCTCGCCGGGAAAGCCCTGGTCGCCATGCGGGCTGGTCCATTGCAGCCGCGCGCGATCGGACTGGATGTCCAGCCACTGCCAGTCCTGCACGTCGAACCCCTGTGGGCCACCATGATGACAGGTGCGCCCGTCCATTGATGCCAGCCGATGCACGCAGCCATCCAGCACGAAGCGCGCGCCGCTGATGCGACCGGCGACCCGACCGATGCTGGCACCGAGGAAGGCACGGTTTCCGCGATGGGCATTGGCGTCGGGGTACCCCAGCACGACGTCGGCCAGGCGGCCGGCGCGGTCGGGCACCCACATGCCCGCGAGCGCTGCGCCGCGTTGCACGATCTCAGCCTGCAGGCCCTGCACGTTCCGCAACATCACCATGAACAGCACGCTCCTCGGGGGCGGGATCCAGGCGGTAACACCCTGTTGCGGGTGATAAAACCAAATAATACTACAATTTAAAAGTTGCACCGCAGCATGGAGGGCGTGGCTTCAGCGGCCTTACAAATTAGGCGTATATCCCTGATTGTCGACGCCCGCGATCAAACCCTGATCGTGGAGCAGATTGGCCAGGCAATCTCCGAGGTCGCGCCGGCGGTGCGTGAAGCAGTCAACGAGCATCCGGGCTTCGGCGAGATCGGCAAACGGATGCTTCTGGCGTGGCAGGATGGCCTGGGCATGCTGCGAAACAAGCGCACCTACAATCTTGGGGAGCTCGACCTTGGCCAGTCGTTCCGTGGCCTGTCCGCTCCTGAGCCGGCTGACTCCCAGCGGGCCGTAATTGGCCGATCTGGACTTGCTGATTCGGATCCGTTGGGCTGAGCAGTAATCGGGCCGGCATGCCGGCCGGGATCCGAGGCAAAAAAATGGCAGGAAACCGAGGTTCCCTGCCGCTTTAGTCAATGTACAACTGAGACTACATCGTGTTTTAGAACGGAATATCGTCGTCGGCGAAATCGTCCATCGGCGGTGCCGACTGCTGCGGGGCCTGTTGCTGCGGACGCTGCTGGCCGTAACCGCCACCCTGCCCGCCCTGGCGCTGACCGCCGCCACCGCCGTATTCCTGGCGCGGGGCCTGCTGGCGCTGCGGGCGCTCGCCGCCACCGTAATTGCCACCACCGCCACCGCCGCCGCCGTCACCACGGCCGCCGAGCATCTGCATTTCATCGGCGATGATGTCGGTGGAATACTTTTCCACGCCGTCCTGGCCGGTGTACTTGTCGTAGCGCAGGCTGCCTTCGACGTAGACCGAGCTGCCCTTGCGCAGGTATTCGCCGGCGATCTCGCCCAGCTTGCCGAAGAACACCACGCGATGCCATTCGGTGCGTTCCTGCTGGTTGCCGTCGCGGTCCTTGCGCACGCTGGTGGTGGCCAGGCTGACGCGGGTGATCGCCATGCCGCCCTGGGTGTACTTCACGTCCGGGTCGTTGCCGAGGTTGCCGACCAGGATGACTTT